>CAIFEU010000068.1:0-13237 GCA_903789505.1 uncultured Coriobacteriales bacterium | reverse complement strand
TAAATTTTGTCAGACGATGAAAATTTTCTAAAAATTGTCGCTCCAACTCTTCTCAGGATTGCGTAAGGTTTTGGCCGTGACGTCACACGGTCATTCATCCACAGTCCCAAATCGAAGAGGAACGGCGGTGTGACAATGCCTGACATCAATGATCATGCTTCTGGACCGTATGCTGGACATGCGCACGTCGCGCGACAGTCACTGATGATGCAGCTCTGGTCAGGGGTCGTGCTGAGCAAGATTGCTATCGTGTCTGCCCCTGTCGGATATGGCAAAACGACCTTGCTCAGGGACTTTGCCCTAGAGTGGTCATCGCGTTATCACAAGTCCCGTCCGGTTGTCTTCGTTGACTTTGCGCTCGAAGAGCACAGGGCAATCTGCGACCTGTTTGCGTCGACATCCCCTGCTTCTTCCACCTGTCACGATTCCATCGATTTCGAGTCTTGTTATCGTTCCTCTCACAGGTCAGGCCAAGTCCCTGTCGACAAGCCCGCTCTTGGGCCAGTCTCCTATGGCTCCCAAACCGGATGCGCTACCCTTGTCGCGCAAGCAGACTATGACCTTTCCGACTCTCCTGTTCATGCGCAGGGAAGACCTTCTTCCCGTGGCGGCGCGCCGCGAGCTGTCTGTCCGCCTTCCGGTTCCGGGTGGGACAGGAAGGTGCCTCGAGGTCGCCTCGAGCGCCCCGGGCCTCTATTTGGGGAACAGCCTACTACGCTTGGCTCCACTGCATGTCTTGGCAGTTGTGCTGACCCCGTTTCTCACGTGCTCACGTCAATCATTGCCGAATCTTGCCCAAAGTGGGTCGACACCTGCACGTCTGGCGAGACGTCGTATTCCAAGCTTTCCAAATTCGCGCCACTCATCGAGATTGACAACTTCCCCTCGTTACTGGACGAAGACATGCAGGCTTCGTTCTCCATCTCGGCGTCGAGATGGGTCAACCTCGGCGCTAGCATTATCATCTCCTCGAGTCCCTCGGCGTCCCCTTCGGTCGATTACTTCCCTGACGCCGTGCGCCTCACCAGCTCCGAGCTTACGGTCGACTCCGGCTCGATGCGCACGTGGCACAGCAAGCTCTGCCTACCTGCCCTTGGTGCACACTCCGAGCTTGTCCCTGGGATTCCGGCCATCGTCAGCGCAATGAGGCAGATGCGGCAAGATGATCCGTCACCGTATTCCTGCCGCTCGGTCCGCGAGGCGGCATCCAGGGTCCTCCGGGGGTGCCTGGACGACCCCACGCCGGATTCAATCAAGCGCCTCATGCTTGCGATGGTCCTTCTGGGGCACGGGTCGTTCTCCGAGCTTGTCGCATTGGGAATCGAGGCGCGAGAGGACGACCTGTTCCAGATCGAGTACGACTACCCGCCGTTCGGTGTCGTCGCTTCGGAGGGCAGCTTTGCGTGCGTTGCTTGTGACGCATCGCTGTACGTGGATGCGTTCGAGCGACTTTGGCGGTCGGCCCCGGATGCGGCGTACGCATGCGCAGTGTCGCTCGTGACTCGCCGCGACCTCGTTCGCGCCCCCGTGGCGGTGAGGGCGCTTGACGACGCGCACCTGGCGCTCATCATGTCCGAGATTCCTCTGTTCTTCGCCGATGCATGCGCCAACGATCTCGAGGGCAGGGCGTCCTTGCATGCCCGTACCATGCACGGACCCGAGGAGGATTCCATCAGACGCAGGCTCAGGTCTGTCGGCGCACTGTTCGAGTCACTGCGCACCGGTGCGGTACGCACGACGGACCTCCTTCCCGTCGATTCCGACCCCGCCTGCTTCGCGACGATTGTCGCGGGATACTATGCCATGCCGTTTCCGGCGGGTCGCCACACGTGCATGAAGGTTCGGCCCTCCACCCTTCGAGAATCCGACCGTCTCGAGCGGATCGCAAGGGAGGCTGCGGAGCTTTCTACGGCCGCATTTGAACACGATGTTGAGCTCTGCGAGGGGCTGTCCGAGGTGTTCCGGTCGTCGCTCTCGGACCTCGATGACTTCTCCAGGGGGTTGCTGCTGCACTTCGCAGCGGAGTGCGAGCTGCTCTGTGGGACGTATGCGCACGCGCTTTCCTGGCTCGATCAGGAGCGGGCTCGCCAAGACGAGCGCGACCACGTTCGCGGAGAGGGGATTCCCGGCACGTTGACGGGGCTATTGCTCGAGGCTGACGACGCCTTCGCCTTCGTTCTGGCGAATAGGTTCAAGTTCGGTTGGGAGGAGGTCGAGGACAAGGAGGCCTGTCTCGAGCGGGTCGCTGGCGAAGTCGAGCGCCGGGGGATGAGGTCGTTCAGCGCGGTCCTAGGGCTCTACGTCGCTGTTGCCCAGGCGCTGTGCGGGCGTGAGCCGGATGCGGCCATATCGATATCCCGGGCGCATGCCTGCTATGCTGCCGCGGGGGACACCATAGGGCAGCTCGCGACGCTCGTGGTAAAGACGCACGTTCAACTTGCGAATTCGGAGCCGGGGCATGCGGGGGCAGGCATCGAGGCAGCGGGTCGCATCTGCGAAAGCTCCATCGAAGGGAAGTGGAACGGCGCAATCGAGTTCCAAAGGGCGCTGCTCGCGTGCTCGGAGGGGCGGTCTCGCACGGACGACGCTCACCTTCTTGCCTACGAGCTGGCAGACCGCTTCGCGGAGGAGGGGCATGCGAGGCGAGGGACGCTCGAGATGCTGGAGAGAGCCGCTGCCTCGGCGGCCGGAAGGGACTATGACGGCGCGGCCCTCATCATCGACGGACTCATGAGCGCGGGAAGCGCCCGCGACGCCGCTCTTGCCTACCTGGCATGCAGGTGCCTTGGAGAGGCTAGGGAGGAGGTCCTGAGGCGGGTCAGCCGTCCAACGCGCGAGAAGCTGGAGAGCGGGGACCCCAAGGGAGCGGGGCGCGCGAGGCGCTCGCAGAGCGCGCCAGACCGTCGACCTCTGCAGATCGCCCTGCTGGGGGAGCTCGACATCAGCCTCAATGGCCACCAAATAGGGAGGCAGCGCTGGGGACGTAAGCGTTCACGCGACCTGATTCTCGAGCTCGCGATGGCTCCGGGGATGTCATTGACGCGCGACCAGGCGTGCAGGATCCTCTGGCCGGGAAGCTCCCCGTCCTCACAGAGAGGCAACCTGTCCGCCGTGCTTTCAACGGCGCGCAAGATGCTCGGCCAGGTGGACGGGGGACCGACGTTTCTGCTGACCAACGACGAGGAGATTGCGCTCAACCCACAGACCGTCGGGGCCGACGTCGAGCGACTCAGGTCACTGTGCCGCAGGCTCCTCGCGATGCCAAAGCGGGAGGGCGAGCAAGCAGTCGACGTCGCATCCCGCATAGACGCCCTGTACGGGGATGGCGTCGACCGGACCACCGGAATCCGCGATGACGGAACCTGGGGCATGCGCGCCGAGGACATAAAGACGCTGTTCGCCGACTGCATGCTCTGCGCGTCACTCGCCGCCCGGGAGTCGGGCTCGCCGATTGCCGCGCTGCGCTTCGCACGCCGCTCCGAGGCGGCGAGGCCGGGGCAGGAGGAGGTTCGGGCGGTATGCGAGGGTGTCCTGGGGGAGATAGGGCTTATGAGCGGCGCCTTCGTCGAACCAGGAGGGGAATGTGACGAGAGCCCCGCGGCGTGCCCGGCGTCCCCCGTTCGCGAAGGTGACTCCGGTGTCATGGGGGAGGACGGGAGCACGGTCCCCCTGGAAATCGGGAGCGGTACAGAGGGAGAATGAGGGCCTCTCGGCGTCGCAGGATGCGTGATGATTGCCCGCAGAAGGGGATTCTGTCGCCGGCAAGCGCCAAAAGGGGTACATAGGGGACCATCATAGGAGTGTGATACAGTACCTCGATTGAGACGCGCGTCCTGCGTCGCCGGGATTTTTCGATAAAAGGAAAAAATGGCTAACTTTTTCTCGAAGCTCCTGTCCATCGGTGCGGACAAGGATCTCAAGCGCTTCCAAAAGACCGCACAGCGGGTCAATGACCTGTCCCCGACATACGAGAAGATGACCGACGAGGAGCTGGCGGCGCAGACCCCGGCGTTTCGCGAGCGCTTCGAAAACGGCGAGTCGCTTGACGACATGCTCCCCGATGCGTTCGCCACGTGCCGCGAGATGTCGAGCAGGGTCTTGGGCATGCGCCACTTCGACGTGCAGCTGATCGGCGGAATCGCCCTGCACGAGGGCATGATTGCGGAGATGAAGACCGGCGAGGGCAAGACGCTGGTCGCCACCCTCGCCGCCTATCTCAACGCCCTCTCCGGCAAGGGGGTTCACGTCGTCACCGTGAACGACTACCTCGCGCGCCGCGACAGCGAGTGGATGGGCCAGCTCTATCATGCCCTCGGACTCAGCGTGGGGCTTCTCCAGAACGGCATGCCCCTCGGCGACAAGAAGCCTGCCTACGAGGCAGACATCACATACGGAACGAACTCCGAGTTCGGCTTCGACTATCTGCGCGACAACATGGTGAGCCGTGCAGAGGACCGCATGCAGCGCGGCCACGCGTTCGCGATCGTGGACGAGGTCGACTCTATTCTGATTGACGAGGCAAGGACGCCCCTGATCATCTCTGGGGCGGGGACGCGTTCGAGCGACACGTACAAGAAGTTCGCCCGCGCCGTGCGGGGGCTGCACGAGGGCGTCGACTTCGAGATGGACGAGGCGAAGCACCAGATTACCGCGACTGAGGCGGGCCTGCGCAAGGTCGAGACGCTGGTGGGGATCGACAACATCTACGATGACATGAGCGGCCAGCTGGCCAATCACCTCAACCAGGCGCTGCGGGCCCAGTTCCTCTACCACCGCGACAAGGACTACGTCGTGCAGGACGGCGAGGTGAAGATCGTCGACGAGTTCACCGGCCGCATCATGGAGGGAAGGCGCTGGAGCGAAGGCCTGCACCAGGCGGTTGAGGCCAAGGAGGGCGTGCAGATTCGCGAGGAGAACCAGACCCTGGCGACCATCACGCTGCAGAACTACTTCCGCCTGTACGACAAGCTTTCCGGCATGACCGGCACCGCGCTCACGGAGGACGCGGAGTTCAGGGAGATTTATAACCTGCCCGTGCAGCCGATTCCGCCCAACAAGCCGGTCATCCGCGACGATCGCGACGACCTGGTCTACCGCACGATTCAGAGCAAGTTCAACGCGGTCGTGGAGGACGTGATAGAGCGTCACTCCAAGGGGCAGCCGGTGCTCGTCGGCACGGTCTCCATCGAGAACTCCGAGCGGCTTTCCCGCATGCTCAGCAAGCGCGGCATCAAGCACGAGGTGCTCAACGCCAAGCACCACGAGCGCGAGGCGGCAATCGTCGCCCAGGCGGGTCGCTACGGCGCGGTCACGATCGCGACGAACATGGCCGGTCGCGGCACCGACATCCTTCTCGGCGGGAACCCCGCGGGAATCGCGAACGAGCTCCTGCTGAAGGACGGCGTCGCGCCGGAGGACGCCACCGACGAGCAGCGGTCGGAGGCGCTGGCGCGCGCCAAGGCGATTTGCTCCGAGGAGAAGAAGAAGGTCATAGCCGCAGGCGGCCTCGCCATCATCGGCACGGAGCGCCATGAGTCCCGCCGTATCGACAACCAGCTGCGCGGACGCGCCGGCCGTCAGGGGGACCCGGGCTGCACGCAGTTCTATCTCTCCCTCGAGGACGACCTGATGCGCCTGTTCGGGGCGGACAAGATGGACTCGATCTCGGCGCTCATGCAGCGCATGAACATGCCCGAGGACATGCCCATCCAGGCGAAGCTCGTCACGAGGTCCGTGGAGGGCGCCCAGCGCAAGGTCGAGGACATGAACTTCGCGGCGCGCAAGCAGGTCCTCGAGTATGACGACGTCATGAACAAGCAGCGCCAGACCATCTACGAGGAGCGCAACCGCATCCTCGACGGCAAGAACCTCTCCGAGCACGTTGACGACGTCATGCACGACATCGTCGACCGCGAGGTGGATGCCTACCTCCCCGAGCGCGCCACGCCCGAGGAGTGGGACGTCGACGGGCTGAGGACGTGGCTCACCAATCTGACCGGAATCGCCGATCCCGAGCTCGGGCTCCCCGAGAGCCTCGATGAGGTCGATCCCGGGGACGTCAACGACGCGGTCTACGACTTCATCCACAAGGCCTACGAGCGCAAGGCCGAGAGTCTCGGCGACCTGATGAAGATCTTCGAGCGGCAGGTGATGCTGCGCGTCATCGACACGCGCTGGATTAACTACCTGCAGGACATGGACTACCTCAAGACGGGCATCTTCCTGCGCGGTTACGGTCAGCGCGACCCGCTGGTCGAGTACAAGGAGGAGGCGTACGCAGCGTTTGGCGACCTCGTCAACACGATGTACGAGGACTACCTGCGCACGATCCTGAGGATTGAGATCAACGCGCGCACGCGCCCGCAGCCCCACGCCGCAGCTGTTCCCGCCGCGAGGGGCATGACCTTCTCCGGCCCCGCGGAGGTCGACGGTGACCATGGCAACGGCAGGCTTCGCCGTCCCGCCCAGGCCGGGCGTGGGGCCATGGGTGCCGCCGCGGTGGGCGCGCCGGCGTCGGGGCAAGCGTCCGCAGGCGTCAAGACCTATGTCAAGGCGGAGCACGACCGCTACGCGGGAGTGGGGCGCAACGACCCGTGCCCGTGCGGCAGCGGGAAGAAGTTCAAGAACTGTCACGGAAGGAACCAGGCATAGATGCCCGTCGAGTCTCACGCTGAGAAGATCGCAGAGCTTGGTGCGCGCCTGGGCGAGATTCGCCGCTACCTCTCGGTGGACATGAAGCGCGAGGAGCAGCGGGAGCTGGAGAAGTCCAGCGCGGTCCCGGGATTCTGGGACGACCCGCAGGCCGCTCAGGCGGTCATGGGGAAGATCTCCGCCCTGCGCGACGACATCAAGCAGTACGACGACGCCGTCGCGCTGTACGGAGACGCCGAGAGCGCCGAGGAGCTCGCCCAGGAGGCGGATGACGAGGAGACGGCCGCCTACGCCGCGGAGCTCCTCGGCCAGCTCTCGGCGTCCCTCGACGAGCTCGAGCTCACGAGCTGGTTCACCGGCGAGTTCGACCACGGCGACGCGATCGTGACCATTAAGCCGGGCCAGGGCGGCTACGAGGCGCAGGACTGGACCGAGATGCTCTTCCGCATGTACCTCGAGTACTGCGAGAGGCGCAAGTGGAAGGTCCGCGTCAACGACGCGCCGGTCGGCGACGTCATCGGGCTCGACCGCGCCACCTTCACGGTGAGCGGCAAGAACGCCTACGGGATGCTGACCGCCGAGGCGGGCGTCCACCGGCTGGTGCGCATCTCACCGACCGACGACAAGAAGCGTCGTCAGACCTCGTTCGCGGGGGTCGAGGTGCTGCCGGTGCTGCCCGAGGATATCGAGGTCGACATCAACCCCTCCGACCTGCGCATCGACGTCTATCACGCGTCGGGTCCCGGTGGCCAGGGAGTCAACACGACCGACTCCGCGGTGCGCATCACGCACCTCCCGACGGGGACGGTCGTGACCTGCCAGAACGAGCGCAGCCAGCTGCAGAACAAGGCGACCGCGATGCAGATACTGCGCTCTCGGCTCTACGAGCTGGAACGGGAGAAGCGAGAGGCCCAGATCGACGAGCTGCGCGGGCCGAAGCGCGAGATCAGTTTCGGCAACCAGATTCGCAGCTACGTCCTGTACCCCTACCAGATGGTCAAGGACCTGCGCAGCGGCTACGAGACGAGCAACGTCGACGACGTCCTGGTCGACGGCGACCTGGACCCCTTCGTCGTGGCCTACCATCGCTGGCGCGTGCTCAACGAGGCGCAGGCCGCCGAGCAGGAGGCCTCGGGGGACGCACGGTAGCTGCGCCTCGGATGCGTCAAGGCTCCCGCCCGACCCCGCCGGGGCTCGGCCTGGGCAGATGGTGGATAGTCGGGGTCGCCCCTGATCGCGTGAGGGCGCCTTGCTAGGATGTGTACGAGAAAGGGGCCGTCCGCGCCGTCGGGCGGCCTGGCGGGAAGGGCGAGAGGATTCGAGGGAGAGAAGACGCTGATGGGTGACCGTTCGACCGCAGCGCCCGCTGGGTTCGACGCCGACCGCGTCTGCGCGGCGGCGGCTCAGATGAGGCGCGACATCGTGACCATGCTCGAGAAGGCGGGCAGCGGCCATCCCGGCGGCTCGCTGTCGGCGACCGACATCATCGCGACGCTGTACTTCGGTGGCGTGCTCCGGCACGACCCGAGCGACCCGCAGATGCCTGGCAGGGACCGCTTCATCCTCTCGAAGGGGCACGCGGCGCCCGCCCTGTACGCCGCCCTCGCGCAAGACGGGTACTTCCCGCGCGAGTGGCTCGACACGCTGCGCAAGCTCGGCTCGCACCTGCAAGGTCACCCCGACATGAGGAAGTGCCCGGGCGTGGAGGTCTCGACGGGTTCGCTGGGGCAGGGGCTCGCCGTTGGGTCGGGCATGGCGTTGGGGATGCATCGCGACTGGGCCCGAGGGGACAGCGCGTCCCCCGCGGGGCGCGAGCCGCAGGTGTTCGTCATGATGGGTGACGGCGAGCTGCAGGAGGGGGAGGTCTGGGAGGCCGCGATGTTCGCCGCGAGCCGCAGGCTCCCCAACCTCGTCGCCATCGTCGACAACAACACGCTCCAGATCGACGGGCACCTCGACGACGTCGTGTCGCTGGGCGATATCTGCGCGAAGTTCTCCGCGTTCGGCTGGTTCACGATCGACCTCGCCGACGGCAACGACGTCGTGGAGGCGAACGAGGCGCTGACCCGCGCCGTCGCGTACGATGCGGGCCCGGTCGCGATCGTCGCCCACACGATCAAGGGCAAGGGCGTCTCGTTCATGGAGAACCAGGTGGGCTGGCACGGCAAGGCCCCCAGCGCCGAACAGCTGGCGCAGGCGCTCGCCGACATCGACGCCGCGGCGGGTGTGGCAGAGAGGAAGGGTTGCTAGCATGGCTGACACGCAGACCCAGTCCCGTCCCGCGCGCGCGACGCGCGAGGCGTTCGGCGAGACGCTCGTCGAGCTCGCCGAGCAGGGGCTCCCCGTCGTCGCCGTCGACGCGGACCTCGCCGGCTCCACCACCACCAAGAAGCTCGGCGCGTACGACCCGGAGCTGCTGGTCGACGTCGGAATCGCGGAGCAGGACATGGTCGGCGTGGCGGCGGGGCTCTCGCTGACCGGGCGGATCGCGTTCACCGGTTCGTTCGCGGTGTTCGGCACCGGCCGCTGCTACGACCAGATTCGCAACACGGTGTGCTACGGCAGGCTCAACGTGAAGGTCTGCCCGACGCACGCCGGCCTCTCGGTGGGGCCCGACGGCGGGAGCCATCAGATGCTCGAGGACATCGCCCTCATGAGCGCACTGCCGAACATGCGCGTCATCGTCCCCGCCGACTACGAGTCCGCCCGCTCCGCGCTGCGCCTCGCCGCCCGGGTCGACGGGCCCGTGTACGTCCGGATGGGCCGCGCCAAGGTTCCGCAGGTCTACGACGCCGGCTGCGAGCTCTCGCTGGGAGGGTCGTGCCTGCTGCGCGAGGGGACCGACGTCACGCTGCTCGCGTGCGGCGTCGAGGTCGACCAGGCTCTGCGCGCGTGCGACGAGCTCGCGCGCGAGGGCGTCAGCGCCGAGGTCATCGACGTCTACAGCGTGAAGCCGCTCGACGAGGCCGCGATTCTCGCCAGCGCGCTCAAGACCGGGCGGGTCGTGACGTGCGAGGAGCACATGCTCGCCGGCGGCATGGGCAGCGTCGTCGCGAGCCTGCTCTCCGAGCGGCAGCCGACGCCGATGCGCATGGTCGGCATGCGCGACTCCTTCGGCACCTCCGGGAGCTTCGAGGAGCTCCTCTCGCACTTCGGCATGGACGCCGCCGCAATCTGCGAGGCGGCGAGGTCCCTGCTGGCATAGGGACGCCCTGGGGCGCCCGCGCGGGAACCTTCCCCGCACGGGCGCCCCTTTCGTCGCGACGGCGATGTCGCACCAGGGTTCGGCATCCGCCCGCTGCTTCGTTGCCGTCGGTCGCGGCGGCGCGTCAGAGGGCGCGGGCGGGGTTCGCTGAAAGCGCTCCACATACATGGCGAGTCCTTGACGCGCCCGCGCCCGTCTGCGCCGGGAAACACCGCATTTGCTAAAATCCATGGCACTTGGCTTTTTGCGCCGAGCGCACGGGCACCAAGCACCGCATTCGTAGCCCGCCCGCGCATTCTCGATTGGAGTCACCTTGGTAGACCACTATCCCACCTCGGCGCCCCAGCAGGCGCCGACGCCCTCCCAGACGGGATCGCAGCGTCCCGTCCAGGGCCGCGGCGCCATCGGGGCGGTCCCACCCACGATTGCCATGCGCAACGTGACCGTGGTATATCCCGCCCAGCCGGACAAGCCGGCGCTCGACAACGTCTCGCTCGACATCATGCCGGGAGACTTCTGCTTCCTGGTGGGGCACTCCGGCTCGGGCAAGTCGACGTTCATCAAGACGATCACCCGCGAGCTGCGCCCCACGTCGGGCCACATCTACGTCGCGGGCCAGGACCTCTCGACGCTCAGGGACCGCAAGGTGCCCTACCTGCGTCGCCAGATCGGCTGCGTGTTCCAGGACTACAAGCTCCTTCCCAAGCGCACCGCCTACGAGAACGTCGCGTTCGCGCTCGAGTGCATCGGCAAGTCCAAGAGCGTCATCAAGGTCCAGGTGCCCGAGGTGCTGCGCCTCGTGGGCCTGGAGAACAAGATGGACAAGCTGCCCGACCAGCTCTCCGGTGGCGAGCAGCAGCGCGTGTCGGTCGCGCGCGCGATGGTGAACCGCCCGCCGCTGCTGGTGTGCGACGAGCCCACCGGCAACCTCGACCCTGCCATCTCGCTGGGAATCATGAAGCTCCTGGAGCGCATCAACCGCACCGGGACGACGGTGCTGGTGGCGACGCACGACCGCGAGATGGTCGACTCGATGCGCCGCCGCGTCGTCGCCCTGGAGAACGGCCACATCGTCCGTGACGAGCAGAACGGAGGGTATGGCTACTATGGCGCCCTTTAAGCTTGGGTACTCGCTGCGCGAGGCGGGGCATCACTTCTCGCGGAACCTCTCCACCAGCATCGGCGCCGTCATCACGATCTTCCTGTCGCTGATGATCATCGGGCTGTTCGTTGTCGGCAGCATCATGGTCAACAACGTGGTGGGCAACGTGGAGTCGCGCATCACGATTCAGGCGTTCCTCGCCGACGACGCGGACAACGCGCTGGTCACCTCGCTCGAGGACGAGATCAAGGGCTTCGACGGGGTCGCAGACGTCACCTACAAGAGCAAGGACCAGGCGCTCGAGGAGTACCGCTCCACGATGGTCTCCGAGAACGCGCAGGACGCGGTCGCCGCGCTCGACGGGCGCAACCCGCTGCCCGCGTCGCTGGTCATCACGCTGACCGATGCCAACATGGCCGACCAGGTGGCGAGCGAGCTGCTCGACAACCAGACGTTCCAGCAGGTCTGCGACGACCCGAGCGACCCGGCGCAGTCGGTGCAGTACGGTGCCGAGACGGTCGACCGCCTGCTCACGCTCACCAACCACGTGCGGATCATCGCGGTCGTGCTCGTCGTCCTGCTGATCTTCGTCGCGTTCGTGTTCATCAACAACACGATTCGCCTGTCGATCATGGCGCGCCAGACCGAGATCTCGATTCAGCGGCTGGTCGGCGCCTCGAACAGCTTCATACGAGGGCCCTTCGTGATGGAGGGCGTCGTGCAGGCGCTGCTCGGCTACGTCCTGGCGGTCATCGTGCTCGAGCTGGTCAGGCATCTGGTCATCCCCCGGGTCACCGAGAGCCTGCAGTTCCTGAACATGTACGTCGCACCGTCGATGTACTACCTGATCTATGCGGTGCTGTTGGTGCTCGCCCTGGTCATCGGCCTGCTCGGATCCGCGCTCGCGATGCGCCGCTACCTCAAGGTCTAAGGTGCGCCGCCCCGCGCAACGGGCGGACGGCGGGCGCGAGGAGCGGCCCGAAGCCTGCACGGACGACACAAGCGAGAGCCTCGCGGCCCCCGGGGCCGCCGCCCGCCCCCCCCCCCCCCGGGGGGCCGGGGGGGCCCCCCCCGCCCCCCCACCCCCCCCCGCCCCCCCCCCCCCCCCCCCCGGGCCCCCCCCGCCCCCCCCCCCCCGGGGCGCGCGGGCGCCGCGCACGTGCGGCGCTGGCCATCTCGGCCGGCGCCGTCGCCGTTCTGGCGGCGGGGTTCGCCCTGGGGGCGGCGTTCGGCGGTACGCTGCTTGGCGCCGCCGGCGCGTCCCGCGATGACGGCCAGGCCTCCGAGGACCAGGGCACGCTCGACGACGGGTACGGCGGCACGCTTGCCCGCCGCGTGGCGGCGGTGGCGTCCGACGTCGTCGCGAACGCCGCGCTGGCGCCGTCGCTGGACGAGATGACCGAGGGCGCGCTCTCGGGAGTCGTCTCGGCCACGGGCGCGGACGCCCGCTATCTCACGCAGGGGGAGCTCGAGGCGTACCAGGCGACCGTGCGGGACGCCGCCCAGGGGGTTCGCACGGACCTGAGCGACGAGGGCGGCGCCAGCGTGGGGTACGTCGCCGTCGATGCGTTCGCGACCGGGGTGGCGGATCGCGTCTCCGAGGCCGTCTCGGAGCTCGCGGGCGCCGGAGCGGAGGTCTTCGTGCTCGACCTGCGCGGCGCCGAGGGCGGGGACCTGTCGCAGGCGGTCCAGGTCGCCTCGCTGTTCCTCAACGGCGGGACCGTGACCGTGGAGACGACGGCCGACGGCGAGCTGCGCCAGGAGGCGCAGCCCTCGCTGCATCAGAGCGACGCTCCGCTGGTCGTATTGGTTTCCCACGACACGACCGGCGTCGCTGAGGTGGTCGCGGGTACCCTGCAGGACCACCGTCGCGCGCTGGTGGTCGGGGACCTCACCGCCGGCTCGGGCGAGGCGCTGACGCTCCGGACGCTATCGTTCGGGGGAGCGGTCCTGTACGTCTCGGGGACATGCGAGACGCCCGACGGCTATGCGATCGCGGGAAGGGGGATCGCCCCCGACCTGATCGTCCCGATGGACCCGTCGCTGCGCGGCGCGGACCTGGGCGCGGCAGCCGGCCCCGCGGCGCCTGACCCCGCCGACGCCTCGGCTTCGTCGGACGGGGACGACGCTGCCTCGTCGGCGGACGCGCCCGAGGCGGGCTCGGGGAGCTCGGACACGGCGCAGGGTGGCTCGGCGGGCTCCGACGCCCGGGACTCTTCGGGGGGCGCTGACGCCGACGAAGCGGAGACGGACGCCCAGATGGCTGCGGCGGTGAGGGC
>CAIFEU010000067.1:3416-14286 GCA_903789505.1 uncultured Coriobacteriales bacterium | reverse complement strand
GCCCACGCGCGGGTCGGACGCCGGCACGACGCGCGGCACCGGGACGGCGGACCGCGACGCGCGCGGTCGCGGGACGTCCCCCGCGCGCGACGGCCGGACGGGCGCGCCCACTGCGCGCGGGGGCTCCGCCGGCAGGGGCACGACCAGGCTCACGAACACTATTCGCGACGCGAGCGACCGCGACCGCAGGCGCGGGGCGGACTCGGATGAGAGGGGTTCCCGATGAGCATCGTGGCGATAACCGCTGGCGGGACGGCGGGGCACATCAACCCCGCGCTCGCCCTCGCCGAGGAGCTGCGCGACCGCGGGCACGAGGTGCGCTTCTTCGGGACGCCGCAGGGGCTCGAGGCGCGCCTCGTGCCCGAGCAGGGCTACCCGTTCGAGGCGATCAAGGCCACGGGGTTCGACCGGTCACGCCCCTGGACGCTCGTCACGGGGGGCGTGCGCGTCCTGCGCGGCCGCGACCGGCTCGTGCGCGAGTTCACCCGCGGCGAGCGGCCCGACGTAGCGGTGGGGTTCGGCGCCTACGTCGAGTTCCCGCTGGGCATGGCGGCGGTCAAGCTCGGAATCCCCCTCGTGCTGCATGAGCAGAACAGCGTCGCCGGGCTGGCCAACAAGCGCCTGGCGCGGCACGCCGCGTGCGTCGCGCTCGGGACCCCCGCAGCCCGTCCGGCGTTCGAGGGGCTGACCGGCCCCGGCACGCGCGTCATCGAGACCGGAAACCCCGTGCGCCGCATGGTGCTCGCACCGCGCCGCGCCGAATCCCGAGCGACCCTGGGCATCCCCGAAAACGCGCGCGTGCTGCTCGTGTTCGGCGGCAGCAAGGGCGCCACGCACCTCAACGAGGCAGTCTGCTCCCTGAGGGGCGAGCTTCTGGGCAGGCGTGACCTGTACGTGCTGCACGGCACCGGGGAGCGCGACTTCGAGCAGGTCAGGACCACGCTCGCGCTGGGCGACGACGAGGCGCGGCGCTGGCGCGTCCTGCCCTACATCGATGACATGGGTTCCGCGCTGGCGGCGTGCGACATGGTGCTCTCGCGGGCGGGAGCGAGCTCGATCGCCGAGATCGCCGCCCGCTGCGTCCCGTCGCTGCTGGTGCCCTACCCGTATGCGACGGCGAACCACCAGGCGGTCAACGCCCGTCACCTGGTCGACGCCGGGGGCGCCGTCCTGCTCGACGACGCCCTGCTCGACGGGGAGGAGTTCCCGCGCGCGCTGTTCTCGATGCTGGACGACCCAGCCCGCCTCGCCGCGATGCGCGAGAGCCTGCGCGGGCTGGACTCCGCCGGTGCCGCGGGGCGACTGGCAGATGCTGTGGAGGAGGCCGCCCGCTCGGTGGGCGCCTCCCAGCCCTCGCGCTGACGCGCGATAATGGCTTCCGAAGTCTGCCCGCGCCTGGGGGGCAGGCAGGGTCGGACGGTGCCCCGAGCGGCGCGCGTGCGCGCCCGCGGCGGGGCGCGATGACGGGACCCGACACGATGAGACCGGGAGATGCTGGCGACATGCCGATTGACTCTGAATCGACCAAGGAATTCCAGAAGGTGCACTTCATCGGCATCGGCGGCGCGGGGATGAGCGGGATAGCGCTGGTGCTGCACCAGCGCGGCTACACCGTGAGCGGTTCCGACCTGAAGTCCTCGCGCTACACCCGCCCGCTGGTCCGTGCCGGCGTCAGGGTCACCATCGGCCATGACGCGGCGACGATCGACCGGGTCTGCCCCGACGTCGTCGTCATCTCGAGCGCCATCCCCGAATCCAACCCCGAGCTGGTGCGAGCTCGCGAGCGGGGCATCGAGGTCTGGCCGCGCGCCAAGATGCTCTCGTACCTGTCCCGCGGCGCCATCACCGTCGCAATCGCCGGCACGCACGGGAAGACGACCACCTCCTCCCTGACCGCCACGATGCTCGACCGCCTCGGGCAGTCGCCGACGTTCCTGATCGGCGGCATCATCGACGGTTACGAGACGAACGGCCACAACGGCACGGGCCCCTACTTCGTCGCCGAGGCGGACGAGAGCGATGGCTCGTTCCTGTACCTCGACCCCAACTACGTGATCGTGACCAACATCGAGGCGGACCACCTCGACCACTACGGCAGCCTCGAGAAGATCGAGGAGGCCTTCTGCGAGCTGATGAGGCTCACGCCCGAGGACACCGGCACGATCGTCGCCTGCGGGGAGGACCCGCACCTGCCCGAGCTCGCGCGCTCGACCGGCAGGCGCGTGGTCAGCTACGGCTTCGGACCCGAGAACGACGTCGTCGTCGCGACCGAGCCCGGGGGCGTCAACCGCTTCTCGGTGCGCCTGCCCGACGGCGCGCTGGTCCACGCTCACCTCGACCACAACCCCGGCAGGCATAACGCGCTCAACGCCGCTGCCGTCATCGCCCTGGGCCAGGTGCTGGGCTTCGACCCGCAGGAGTGCGCGCAGGCCGTCTCGAGCTTCGTCGGGGTGCATCGTCGTTTCGAGAAGGTCGGTGAGGTGGACGGTATCACGGTCATCGACGACTACGGCCATCACCCCACCGAGATCGCGTCCACGCTGGCGGCTGCGCGCGGCTTCGGCTCTGCCCACGTGCACGTCGTGTTCCAGCCGCACCGCTACTCGCGCACCCAGGCGCTCGCCGACAAGTTCGGCCCTGCCTTCGCCGACGCGGACTCGGTCACGGTCATGGACGTCTTTTCGGCCGGGGAGGTGCCCATCCCCGGCATCTCAGGCAAGACGGTCGCCGCGTCGATCGAGCGCGCCAACCCAGGCAAGCCGGTCGCCTACGTGCCCAACCGCCACGAGCTGGTCAGCCACCTGCTCGACGTCGTGAAGCCCGGCGACATGCTCATCACGATGGGTGCCGGAGACGTCACGATGGTCGGGCCGTCCTACCTCGAGGCGCTGCGCGCGCGCTCGGCAAACAGATGAGTGTCGAGCAGGCATACGAGCAGCTCAGCGCCATCGAGGGCGCCACGGTAGTGCGCGACGAGCGGATGGTGCGCCACACGACGCTTCGCGTGGGGGGCGTTGCTGCCCTGTTCGTCACCTGCGACACGTTCACCGCGCTGCGCCGCACGGTCGACGCCCTGCTGGCCTGCGGCGTGCCGTGGGTCATCATGGGGCGCGGCAGCGGCGTCATCGTGGCGGACGAGGGCTTCGCCGGGGCGGTGCTGTGCCTGGGGGAGGAGTTCCGCAGGCTGCGCGTCGACGACCGGCAGACGATGCACGCCGGCGCGGCGGTCAACGTTCAGCGCGCGGTCCAGGACGCGTTCTCGCGCGGCCTGACCGGCCTCGAGGGGCTCGCGGGCGTCCCCGGCACGATGGGCGGGGCGGTCTCCACGAATGCGACGATGGGCGACTCCTTCATAGGGACGATCGTCGACGAGATTGTGTCGTTCCGACCCGGGACGGGGTTCGTGCGCCACGCCGGCTCCGACGTCACGTGGTTCCCGCGCGTGACCGACCTGCCCTCCTCCGAGGTCATCCTCGAGGTTGCCGTGCGGCTGGCGGTGGGGGGAGTGGAGGCCGAGAAGCGCCTGATGGAGACCGCGCTGTCGTGGCGGGGCTCCACCCAGCCCATCCGGCGCCCGTCGGTCGACGCCATCTTCGCCGACCCCGTCGGCGAGGACGGCAGGATGATCGACGCCAGGGGGCTGATCGAGTCGTGCGGGATGGCGGGGCACACCTGCGGGCGTGCCCGGGCGTTCGAGGCGAACCCGAACTACATCGTCAACCTCGGCGGGGCGACCTCCTCGGAGGTCGTGCAGGTCATATACGACATCATGTCCAAAGTGAGGCAGAGCCATGGCATCGAACTCCGACCGGAGGTCAAGTTCCTCGGCTTCCCGTCGTAGCGCCGTCCGCGGCGGGAGCGCATATGACGGCCTGGGCAGGGACGAGTTCGGCCGCTCGGGTCTGGGCGACGGCCTCGGCGCGGGCGCTCCCGGCGAGCGCTATCGCTTTGACGCCAGCGGTCGCTCCCGTTCGCGGCGGGGTTCCGCGGGCTCGCGCCGGGGCCTGCTCGGAGGCTCGGACCCGCGTCATGCGAGCTACAACCGCAAGGTTCGCCTGATCGTCACCTGCGTCGTCGTCGCGGCGCTGGCCCTGAGCGCCTACCTCGTCGCGGTCAACTCGAGCCTGTTCGCGATCAAGAGCATCGTCGCGACGCCCACCCAGCACATCTCGAGCGAGACGATCTCGTCGCTCGCGGCGGTGCCCGAGGGCTCGACGCTGTTCAACATCGACGAGGAAGCGATAGCCCAACGCATCCAGAGCAACCCGTGGGTGCAGAGCGTCAGCGTCACGCGGTCGTTCCCCGACCGGCTGGACATCAACGTCGTCGAGCGCACCGAGGCGGCGATCGTGATGCTGTCCAGCGGCACCGAGGCGTGGCGCCTGTCGTCCGACGGGCACTGGATCGAGGCGATCGCGATGCAGCAGGACAGCTCGGCGGCCACGCCCAGCGAGCAGGCGAGCGCGCAGGCCAAGGCCGACGGCGTCGTCCTGATCACCGACGTGCCGGCGACCGTGTCCCCCAAGTCGGGCAGCTCCTGCACCGACGAGACGGTCGTGGGGGTGCTCGCGTACATGCAGCAGCTCCCCAGCGATCTCACCGCCCGCGTCGTCTCCTACAAGGCGCCGAGCCTGCAGGGAATCTCGGCGATCCTCAGCGGCGGAATCGAGGTCGCGCTGGGGTCGCCCAACTCCAACATCGCCTGGAAGGGTGAGGTTGCCCTGGCGATTCTGTCGCAGTACTCCGGGTCCATCTCGTACGTGAACGTGCGCACGCCCGACACGCCCACCTGGCGCGGCATCGACTCCTCCGCCGCGGACTCGGCGAGCGCCTCCGCCTCCTCCGCGACGAGTACCTCCACGACGACGGCGACGACCGCGGTCGCGGCCACCGCCGCCCGGGCGACGACCGCCTCAACGGCGGGTGCCGTCGCCTCCGCTTAGGGCCGCGTCGCCTTTCGGGCCGGCGCTGACCCCCACTCGCGCCCCCGGGCGCAGGCATAACGGTAAAGCTGAGGTTTAATGGACTTTCAGGCATCGCTCAGCCGTCGTGCGTACCTGCTATACAGCGACTGCGCGCCGCGGCCCGAGGCGTGTGGTGTTTCTTATGATTCGGCCTGAAGGCTCGCCCGCGATTGACAACCTTAACTCAGGGATGCAAACATGTATTGTGTCTGTATTAGTTTTAATCTCTGGTAAAGACTCACTGTTTGAACGACATTTCCGGTCCGATTGCCGCCCCGCGAGCCGAGCGGCCGTGGGACGGGGCGGATGTCCGGCAGAAGACCCGGAAGCGATGGAGGTACAGCATGTACGACGGCGGCGTGGACAGCGATTCCACCAACTACATGGCGGTCATCAAGGTGGTCGGGGTCGGTGGCGGCGGCTCCAACGCCGTCAACCGCATGATTGAGGCAGGCGTCCAGGGCGTCGAGTTCGTCACGATTAACACCGACGCCCAGGCGCTGCTCGTCTCGAGCGCCGACACGAAGGTGCACATCGGCACCGACCTCACCAAGGGCCTCGGCGCCGGGGCAAAGCCCGAGATCGGCCAGTCCGCCGCCGAGGAGTCGCGCGACCAGATCAAGGCAGCCCTCGACGGTGCCGACATGGTCTTCGTCACCGCGGGTGAGGGCGGCGGCACCGGCACCGGTGCCGCGCCGGTCGTCGCCGACATCGCGATGAACGACGTGGGCGCACTGACCGTGGGCGTCGTCACTAAGCCGTTCATCTTCGAGGGCGCCGTGCGCAAGCGCAATGCCCTGAGCGGCATCGAGAAGCTCAAGCAGAACGTCGACACGCTGATTACGATCCCCAACGACCGCCTGCTCGACGTCGCCGACAAGAAGGTCTCCCTGATCGATGCCTTCTCGATGGCCGACGAGGTCCTGCGCCAGGGCATCCAGGGCATCACCGACCTGATCACGACGCCTGGCCTGATCAACCTCGACTTCGCCGACGTCCGCACGATCATGAGCAACGCCGGCACCGCGATGATGGGCATCGGCGTGGGCACGGGCGACAACCGCGCCGTCGACGCCGCCAACTCGGCGATCTCCAGCCCGCTGCTCGAGAGCTCGATCGACGGCGCCGACCGCGTGCTGCTCTCTATCGCCGGCGGCACCGACCTTGGCCTGCACGAGGTGTCCGACGCCGCGAGCATCGTCTCCAACGCCGTCAGCCCCGACGTCAACCTCATCTTCGGCACGGTCGTCGACGAGAACCTGGGCGACTCGGTGCGCATCACCGTCATCGCGACCGGCTTCGGGGACTCGGCGAGCCAGGGCAAGCTCGACCTGGGTACCTCCGACCAGCAGCCCGCGGCGGCGCAGCCCAGCGCGCAGCCGGCGCAGGGGCAGTCGCGTCCCCAGCCCTCGGGCAACGCCAACGACTACGGAATCCCCGACTTCCTCAAGCGCAACAGGTTCTAGGGGACGTCCCCTCTCAGTGTCAGAAGGAGCGCGCGTGTCGAAAGCATTGCCGAAGACACCGCTTCGCTACGTGATTGACGGCGTGGCCCTGGAGTCCGATCGCGATGCGGCGGGATCCGGGGTCACGTTCTGTTTCTCGGAGCGGGGCGGCGGGGTGTCACGGCCACCCTTTGCGTCGCTCAACCTGGGGGAGTCGACCGGCGACGACCCCGCGGCGGTCGCGGAGAACCGTCGGCGCCTGATGGCGGCCCTGAGCGCCGAGGACCTGCTGCCCACGCTCGTGCGGCCCCGGCAGGTGCACGGCGTCGAGGTGGCGCGCGTCACCGGGGCGGGGGAGGTCCCCGCGTGGGTGGGCCAGGGCTGCGACGCCGTGGTGTGCACCGTGGCCGACGTCGCGGTGATGCTGCTGTTCGCGGACTGTGCCCCCGTGGTGCTCGTCGCACCCGGCGGCTTCGCCGTGGCGCACTCGGGGTGGCGCGGAACCCGCGGGCGCATCGCGGCCAGGGCAGCACGCGCGCTCGCCGAGGAGCTGGGGTGCGACCCCGCGCGGCTCAGCGCCTACATCGGCCCGCACATCGGGGCCAGGGCCTACGAGGTCTCCGAGGAGCTGGCCCAGGACTTCGCGGGCGAGTTTGGCCCCGAGGCGGTTCCGACCCCGCGCCACCTCGACCTGGGCGCCTGCATCGCGCGTGCCCTGCTCGACGAGGGACTGTCCCCGGAGCGCGTCGTCGACTGCGGCCTGTGCACGCACGACCTGGTCGGTCGGTTCTTCTCCCATCGCGCCGAGCACGGCAGGACCGGCCGTCACGCGGCGGTGGCGTTCATGCGCCCCGACGACATGGAGCGCGCCCTCGGGCGCACGAAGGAGCTCTGACATGCAAGCCAGCACGCAGTCCATAGCATTCGACCCCGAGTACCAGCGCTTCGTCGCGCATCGGCGCGACCAGATCCTGGCGCGCGTCGAGCGAGCCGCACGAGTCGCAGGCCGCGACCCCTCCGAGGTCACCGTCATGGCGGTGAGCAAGACCGTCGACGTCGACAAGGTCGCGGCGGCGCTCGCAGCGGGGTACTCAGCGTTCGGGGAGAACCGCCCCCAGGAGCTCGAGCGCAAGCTCGGCCTGGTGGCTCAGGACCCCGCGTTCGACGGGGTCGCGTTCCACATGATAGGGAACCTGCAGCCGAACAAGATCAACCACGTGCTCGCCTGCAGGCCGGCGCTCATCCACTCGATCGCCTCGCCCGAGCTCGCACAGGCGGTGTCCAAGCGCTGCGTCGCGCGTGACATCGTGCAGCCGGTCCTGTTCGAGGTCAACGTCTCGGGCGAGCAGTCCAAGAGCGGCATGACGCCCGAGGAGGCGCGCGAGGCCTTCGAGGGGATGTGCGCCCTGCCGGGCATCGAGGCGCGCGGGCTCATGACGATGGCGCCGCGCAACGACCCTGAGGTCGCGCGGGAGACCTTCGCCGGTCTGCGGGCGCTGTTCGACGAGCTCGCGTCTGCGGCAAAGCCTGAGGTGGCAGGCCGTTTCTCTGAGCTTTCGATGGGCATGAGCGACGACTTCGAGGAGGGCATCAGGCAGGGTGCTACGATAATCCGACTAGGTCGCGTGGTTTTTGACCCCGAGTACCCGTTTGACGACTAGCTCCGCTTCTCGGCCCGCGCACCTCGCCCGCGCCAGGGGCGGCTCGCGGACTCCGGGCGCCGCCGAGACCTTGCGGCCGCGGTGACGCCGACGCGCCCCGCCGTCCCGCGCGGCGCGCGAGAAGCATCGTTTGAGAACAGCGAGCCAACATGAGCATCTTCAACACGATCAAGTCCCGGCTCTCCCACGGGGAAGAGGACGAAGAGGAGCAGTTCCGCCGCGGCATCATCAACGGGCGCTTCCCCGAGGGCGTCGACGACTTCGAACCGCTGAGCACGACCGGCAACTTCATCGCGCCCGTCAGCCAGCGCACGGAGACCTACGACGACCCCCTGCTCGCGCAGGGTCAGGCCGCCTATGACGACATGAACGGCCGTGACGCCCAGCCCCAGGACGCGCAGGCCACCGACCCGGGATACGACCAGGGATACGGCCAGGGCGCGCTGTTCGACCGGCAGCCTTACGAGCCGCAGGCGTATGCGCAGCAGCAGGCCCAGGCATCGGGGTACTACGACCCCTCCTTCGTCGGCCAGACCACCGTGCAGCCCGCGGCCGCGCCCCAGCCGGCGCCCGCGCCCGCTGCGCAGGACGCCCAGCGGCAGGCGTCTGCCGTCCCGGCGCAGGCGGACTTTGATGACGCGGAGGGTGACGTCCAGGTCTACGAGCGCGCGGACGGCGAGCGTCGCCCCGTCACGCAGCGCGAGCAGGTCAAGCCGTTCCGGGAGCGCCTCCAGGAGCGCGTCGCAGCCGCCAACGTCTCCGGCGTGATCGACGAAGGTCTGGGCCGCTCCAAGGCAGCGACCGGCGAGTTCAGCGCCGCGCCGGAGGTCGTCCGCCGCTCCCCGAGTGCCGACGTGCCCTCCGACGACCTCGAGCGCGAGTTCGAGTCGCGCCGCCGCGCCAACGAGAGCGCGCGCAGCGAGCGCCAGCGGCGCATCGAGGAGCGCAACCGGGAGTTCGAGTCGCTGCAGCGCCGCGGTGCCGAGCGGCGCGCGGACTCCGACCGCGCGCAGGCGCAGCCGTCGCCCTCCCGCGACGACGCCCGCCCGCGCCGCGGAGCCTCGGCGCCCGCGCCGGCGTCAGACGGCCTGGAGTTCGCCGCGCTACCCACCGCGCCCCTGGTCGTGCGCGCCCGCAGCTACGACGACATCTCGCAGATCGCCCAGGCGGTCATGAACAGGCATCAGCCCGTCGTCCTGCCCATGCGCGGCACCCCCAACGACGTCGCGCGTCGCGTGCTCGACTTCTCGTTCGGCCTGTGCTGCGGCAGCGGTGCGAACCTCACCGAGCTTGAGGAGCACGTCTACTGCCTGATGCCGCGCGGGACCAAGCTGGGCGAGCATGAGCTCTCCACGCTGCGCCATCAGGGCGTACTGAAAGGATAATTGCCAATTTATGTATACTGTCTATCGAGTTCTTGAATCGGTTGTCAACTTCTACTCGATACTCATCATTGTCTACTGCTTCATGTCGTGGATTCCGCGCGGGTCGTCAAAGATGGTCGAGGAGGTCCGCAGCGTCCTGGCGAGCCTGTGCGAGCCGTACCTGGGGCTGTTCCGCCGCTTCATCCCTCCGATCGCGATGATAGATTTCTCGCCGATTGTCGCAATTCTGGCGCTCGGTGCTCTCACGTGGTTGTTGAGGGTTATACTGCTGTAACGAGCCGCCGTGCAGGCGTGCGGCGCCGTGGGTCCCTCCGTGACCGCGGCGAATGATTACAAGGAAGGTTCGGACGATGCCCATCTCCATCGCAGACATTCAGCATAAGACGTTCGCCCGTGCGCGTCAGGGCTACGACACGCAGGCCGTCGACGAGTTCCTCGAGCAGATCTCGACCGACTACGAGGCCATGCTGCGCAAGATCGCGGACCTCAAGACGCGCCTGACCGCCGCCGAGAGTAAGAACGCCGACCTGACCAACCAGCTGGAGGCGGCGAAGGGTGCCATCTCCAAGGCGCAGGCCCAGGCCGCCCAGGCTGCCCAGGCAGCCCAGGAGGCGCGCTCCGCCGCGCCCGTCGCCACCAAGTCCAGCGCCTACATCGCCACCGAGGAGCAGCTCTCCCAGGCGCTGATCGCCGCGCAGCAGCCCGCCGAGCGCATCGTCAGCGAGGCCAAGACCAACGGCGACCGCATCCGTTCCGACGCCGAGACCCAGGCCCGCAAGGTCATCCGCCAGGCACTCGATGAGAAGCAGGCTGAGCTCGACGAGATCGAGCGCCTGAAGAAGTCGCGCGAGGAGTTCCGCAGCGAGTACATGGCCCTGATTCAGAAGTTCATGGACGCCGCGCAGACGAACTTCCCGGAGAGCATGCTGACGACCACCCCGTCCGGCTCCGACATCCCCACTACGGTCCGCCCGGCTGCCCCCGCGCTGCACTCCTCGATGAACGGCATGAACGGGATGAACGGCGTGCAGTCCGCGACCCCCTATGGCGCACGCATCGAGACCACGGGCGTCGACGACCTCGACTAGGTTCCCGCCTCGGTCTTCCCGTCGCGTGTTGGCGGGCGCATGACCCCCACACTTCGTAGAAACCATCGCCCTCGGCGCCATGCGGTGCCGGGGGCGATGCTGTTTCGGGGGCTGGCCGCCTGCCCGCGCGTCGGGGTGTGCCTCGTCAGCTGGGGACGCCGCCACTCGGCACGTCCCAGGGTGGCACGGGCGACGCGCTGCTCGACGCGCTCTCGCGGGCGGGCCCTCCCGCGTGCCGGGTGTCCGTGGGAGTTAGGGCAGCATCGCCTTGATGCCGATGAGCACCAGGACGACGCCCCCCGCGATTTCGGCGCGGTTGCCCAGGAT
>CAIFEU010000067.1:0-3406 GCA_903789505.1 uncultured Coriobacteriales bacterium | reverse complement strand
CCCAGGATCTCCCCGAACTTCCTGCCGACGGCGAGCGCCACGAGGCACAGGACGAACGTCGTCACACCTATGACCGTGGCGGCGACGGGCAGGTTCGCCCCGGACGCCAGCAGGCTCACGCCGACGGCGAGGGCGTCGATCGAGGTAGATATCGCCTGGATGACTATGGCGCCCACCGAGAGGCGCTTGCACTGCGCGCCGCCCTCCTCCTCGGGGTTGCGCAGCGACTTCACGCCCTCCACAATCATGGAACCGCCGATGAACCCGAGGATGACCAGCGTGATGATGCCTGCGAACCGCTCGATGAAGCTGGCGACGATTGTGCCGAGCAGGTAGCCGATCACGGGCATGACCGCCTGGAACACGCCGAACAGTATGGGCATCAGCAGCATGCGCGAGCGCTTCTCACGGGGGAAGGCGACCGCGTTGGAGATCGTCACGGCGAACGCGTCCATGGAGAGGGCGACGCCGAGCAGCAGCATCTCGAGGAATCCCATGTGAGACAACCCCTTGCAAGACGATGGCGAGACGGTGACGACTCGTCGAGGGCCGGTGCCATCGACGAGGTCCACCGGGACGTGAACACCCGCGACGGCGTCGAGTCGGCGTGTCAATCGCAGATTTTTCAGTATGACAGCATCCCGCATTGCCGCGCAAGCGACGGGGGGCGCGCGCTGGCGGTACGCGCGCCATCATTACATTCCCCGGACGGGTCCGTGACGCGTGGCGAACGCGCCGCGCTGCCCGCTCGCACTGTGCTCGCCGCCCTCGCAGGGGGCGAGCCGAGGCGGACTGTGCTAGAGTCGGCGGACGTCGGGCGGCTCCGGACGGGCGCGCCCGCGGAAGTCAGAGAGGCGTCCCCGTCGGGGGCGCGGATGGGAGGGCGGAATGAAGACGTCGTCGTGGCGACCGGAGGAGCACTTCTCCTCGATCGCGTGCCACCCGCAGGCCGACGGCCTTGCCCGCGCCGTCTGCGAGCTCGCCGCGGGGACGGTCTGCGTCGCCTTCCCCGGTCACGTCGCGCGCACGGTGCTCGCGCCGCGAGGCGCGGACGAGGGTGGCATGGCGCAGACGCGCGCGCTGGAGCTCGTCTGGCGGGACGAGCCGAGCGGACGGGGCGGCGACGCCGTCTCTCCCGGCGCGTGCGGGCCGCGCCTGAGCGTCTCTCCCCTTCGCTCGCTCCTGGGGCTTCCCCGTACGGGGGAGGAGCCTCGCGTGGTCGGCAACGCGTACCTGGGGCCCTGGATGTGTCGCCCGCTGCAGATGGGGGCCGACGTCGTCGTAGAGGACCTCGCCACCTGGCTGGGCGTCGACATGGTCGTGCTCGCGGCGCGCTCGGACCGCGCGATCGTGCGCGCTCTGGAGCTTTCGGGCCTCGCGCGGGAGGAGTCGACCGACGTCGACCTGGCGTCGGGGCCGGGCAGGCACGCGCGCGCCGCGCTCGCCGCAGCGGCGCCCTGCGTGCAGCGTCGAAGCGACAACGCCCTGGTTATCGCGAGGTACCTGCAGATACATCCCCAGGTGGCATGGGTGAGCTATCCGGGGCTGCCGGAGGACGACGCGCACGAGGCTGCCTACGCGACGCTCGACCACGGCTTCGGGCCGCTGCTCGCGTTCGGGCTGGTCCCGAACGCCGACGGTACGGACGCCGTGGCCGAGCTCCTCTCCCGCGCGAGCGGCACGCGCTGCCTGCGCGATGCCGGCGCGGTGGGCACGGGGGGAGCCGCCATCGCCGCCTGCGGCATCGGGGCGGGCGCAATCGACGCGTCGGGGAGGCGTGACTTCGACATAGACCGCACCGCCCTGCTGCGTCTCGCGCCCGGGGCGGTGATGCTGCGCGCAGGCCTCGAAGACCCCCTGGATGTGGTGGATGACCTGGAGGGATGTCTTGCAAAGACAGCCGCTGCGCACAATTGGGACCCCAGGGGGGAGTAAGCTATGGGAAAGTGGCCCCACACGGGAACGGGGCCGAAAGGACGACTCATGCGCAAGTCAGTACTGATAACTCGCCGGGGCCTGGTCCGCGGCGCCGCGATTCTGGCGTGCGCGCTGACCGTGCCTGCGCTCGGCGGGTGCGGGGGCATCAACGAGCAGAGCGCTCGTTCGGCGATCGAGAGCGGCCTGGAGGAGGACCTCTCCCGCCTCACCTCGCTCGATTCCGAGACCGCGAGCACGCTGTTCGCCTCGGACTTCACGACGCAGCTGGTGGAGGCGGGCGTCGACCCTGCCGACGTCTACGGCCCCATGCTCGAGAACCTCTCGTACACGATCACCGACATCGACGTCGACGGGGGTAGCCAGACCGCGACCGTGTCGCTCACGGTCTCCAACAAGGACGTCCCCACGGCAATGGCCAACTTCTCCAGCGCGCTGAGCGACTACCTGTACGCGAAGGCGACGGGGGCCGCCACGTCGGCCACCGTCTCGGCGGACGGCGCGTCGGCGGCCTCTGCCTCTTTTGCCACGGACGACGAGAGCCGCCGCTACATCGCCGACATGGGCGAGATGCTGCGCAGCGCGCTCAGCGACTCGAGCCTCTCCACGGTCACCACGTCGGTACAGCTCCACTACGCGCTGCGCAACGGCACCTGGTCGCTGCAAAACAAGTCAGACCTGGTCAGGGCAATCCTGGGAGGTCTGGACCCCGACGACGTCTCGAACCTCGCCCTCTCCGCCTCGAGCGGCGCCGACGCTGCGACCGCGACATCGACGCCCGCCTCATCCGCGTCGGAGGGCGTCGCGACCGCCGTCGCGGACTCCGCGGCTACCGACGCTTCGACGTCCGCCTCGTCGGCAAGGGCGGCCTAGGCGGCGATGGGTGCTCGGGAGGGGAGCTCGAAGGCGCCCGCCCAGGCGGCGAAGCCCGCGCCGCCGGCGCCGGACGCCCCGGGGTCCGCGAACGGGCCCTCACCGCACGCCGTGTCGGCGGCGACGCGCCACGTGATGCAGGCCAACCGGTCCAAGGACACCAAGCCCGAGCTGCTCGTTCGCGCCGGCCTGCGCGAGCGCGGGCTCACGGGCTATCGCAAGCAGTACCGCCGCGCCGCGGGCAGGCCCGACGTGGCGTTCCCGGGGCGGCGGGTCGCGATCTTCGTCAACGGCTGCTTCTGGCACCGCTGCCCGTACTGCCACCCGAGCCAGCCGCACACGAACCGCGCCTTCTGGGACGCGAAGTTCGCGCGCAACCGCGAGCGCGACCGGCGCAACGCCGCCGAGCTCGTCGAAGGGGGCTGGACGGTCGTCGTGGTGTGGGAGTGCAGGCTCAAGGGCCCACGCGCCCGCCGTACGATCTCCGACGTCGCGTGCGAGGTCCGCCTGCGCGCCAGGGGCGGGGCACCGGGCAGGGCGGGACGCGTTCTGGTGGCGGGCAACGGGCTTACGTGTCGCGAGCGCGCGATCCGCGCCC
>CAIFEU010000066.1 GCA_903789505.1 uncultured Coriobacteriales bacterium | reverse complement strand
GCCCAGGACCTCGGCGCCCTCCCCGCCTCGACCGACGCGACCCCGCGCGCCGCCGACCCCTCCGACCCTACGACCTACCTGGGGTGGTGGTGCAACGCCGAGGTGGCGGACAGTCTCGTCGTCACGTCGGGCGCGACCGACGGGGTCGAGGTCACCGGGGTGGTCGGTGACTGCCTGGTCGTGAACCTCACGCACGTCGACGACGACGGCGCCGCCGGCGCGACGGGGGTCCTCGCCCCGCTCGACGGCAGCGTCGCGACCCTGTCGTTCACCGACTCGGGCGGGGCCGCGTACCGCGGGACCATCACCTTGGGCACCGACGAGATCGACGTGAGCATCGAGCGGGTCGGCGTCTACCAGGTCTGGACCGACGGGACCTCGCGGCAGACCTCGCCCGGCACCGGCACCGCCTCGCTCGCGATGGACCGGGCGCTGGTGCGCGACGCCCACCACCCGACGCGCATCCGTGTGAGCGACGCCGGAGGCATCCCCACCTATGCGGGCGCGGACAGCGACGCCCGGCTGCTCTCGGCCGACACGCTCGCCTACTGCACCCCGCTGCAGCTCGAGCTCGTCCGGGACGAGATCCTCGCGCGCCACGGCTACGCGTTCTCCAGCGCGTACGCCGCCGACTACTTCGCCGCGCAGGACTGGTACAGCGCGGCGTACTCCGCCTCGACCTGCGCCGACGAGTTCGACTACTCCCAGCTCAGCGACATCGAGAGCGCCAACCTCGCCACCGTCGAGGCGGTGAGGGGGGCGTTCGCGTCAGCCTCAAGCGGCACGACGTTCATGGGCACGAGCGGGACCTACGAGGACCAGCGGACCGTCGGCGTCCCGACGGGCAGACAGACCGACGGCAGCTCGAGCTCGGGCGGCGACGCTGCGGGCGTAGCCAGCGTGACCGTCTCCTTCGACGAGTTCGGCGCGCCCACGCTCACGGTCGACCCGGGCGACGGGTCCGCGCCCGTCAGCTGTCAGGGCACCTACCTCGACGACGCGACGATCCTCGCGAGCCTGGGCACGACAGACGACGGCAGCCCCGTCTTCCTGCAGGCGACCTGGTACTCGCCGGCACTGGTCAACTTCACGGTCAAGGGGTCGACCGTCCCCGACTCGGTCCGCGCCCTGGTGGGCACCTGGTGCGTCAACCGCTCGTTCACGGCGCTGCTGACCGGGGAGGCGCAGCCCACGGGGTCCGAGGCGCTCGACGTCGCGGGCAGCGCGCCCGAGGGTGCCGAGGGGCCGGCGGGGTCCGGGCTCACGACCGAGCAGATCCTGTCGATGTCGACGATCGGCGAGGACGGCTATGGCATCTACGAGGACGCCGGCAAGGACTAGGCGGCGGGCGAGGGGGGACGCCCGGCAAGGTGGGGGACGTCCGGTGGGGGACGCCCGGTCAGGTGGGGGACGCCCGGTGGGAGGCGCCCGGCAAGGTGGGAGGCGCCCGGTTGGGGGCACTCGGTCAGATCGTGACGGGATGCGCCCTCGGGGACTGCGGCAAAGGCGGCCTCCCGGAGGTCGCGGTGGTCAACCGATGACGAAATGCAATGCGCGGGCCCAGTCCCGTCAAAAACCGGGCATCGCGTATGTCCCCGCGGGGCACGTCCGGGGCACACCCGCCTCGGGGCTCCCGAGCGCGACCCTCTGACCTGCGGCGACGTCGCGAGATGTCCGCGACGCCACTCGTCCGAGCCGACGGGGGCTCGCCGCGGGCGTACGCGACGCCGGATTCTTGCCAGAACCGCGCGCGAGGCGCGCGCGAGGCACGCCGCCGCGTAGGTCGCGCCCGCCTAAGGCCGCGCGCGTCAGGCGCTCCCGGCGCCGTCCCCCTGGCCCTCGGCGGACCGGCAGCGGGCGAGCGTCTCGGCGTAGTCGCGCTGGTACGCCGCGATGCGTCGCTCCCACGCGGCACGCGTCCCGTCGTCGACCAGGGCGGCGCGTGCCTGGTCGATGCTGGCGAGGCCCGCCCGCTCGAGGGCGGCGTCCGCCTGTGCGCGCAGGGTCTGCGCCGGTCCCTCGCGCAGCCCGCGGGAGTCGGCGCGGAAGAGCTCGTCGCACTCGCACGCCTCGACAAGCCGGGCGTCGCCGCGCGCCTGCGCCTCGACGCGGGCGGCACGCGCCCTGACCAGCTCCTCGTCGGCCTGCGCGAGCAGGGACTCGGCATCGCGCGCCCGGCGGTCCGCCTCCACTGCGGCGGCGGCCGCGTCCGCGCGCACCAGGGCGTCGCGGGTGCGCTCCATGAAGGGGAGCTCGTCGAGGAGCCCCCGCAGGTGAGCGAAGTCCTCGTCCACCTCGTTCACGTCTACGGTCCCCGCGTCGCTCCCCGCCATCGCAGCCCCCTCGTCATGCAGCCGCCAGCCGACCGCCCCCGGGCAAGCTCGCCCCTCCACGCACGCCCGGCCGCCGGCGCGCCAAGCACGTCCGCGCGCCTACCCTGCACGCGCGTCCAGCACGCACGTGCATGCCATGTGCCCGATGCGCGCGCCGCTCCTGCGCCGGGAGCGCGGGACGCCCTGCGGCAGGACGCCCCGCGCCTTGCCCACGGAGCGCTCTCGCCTCGTTCGCTACGCCTTCACCTGGTCGTAGACGCCGGCGAGCGCCTCGCCCAGGCACTTCCCCTCGACCAGGCAGCGGCCGTGGCTGTTGCCCTGGATGTTGATCGGGTAGTCGTAGGCGTACATGCCGCCCGAGCAGTTGCCGATCGCGTACAGCCCGGGAATCGGCTGGCCGTCCTCGCCCAGCGCTCGGTACTGGTCGTCGATCTCGATGCCGCCGCACACCCCAAGCAGGCCGGGGCCGACCTCGCAGGCGTAGAACGGCCCCTGCTCAATCGGGTAGAGGAAGTGGGACTCCTTGAAGAAGTCGGTGTCTTCGCCGGCGGCGCACAGCTCGTTGTAGTGGGCGATGGTCGCCAGCGCCACGTCGGCCGGGACGTCGAGCTGGGCGACGAGCTCCTCGAGCGTGTCAGCCTTCTTGTAGTAGTCGGGCGTGTTCACGACGCCGTCCTCGACGGTCTTCGCATGGCTGGCGCTGGCGTCCTCCGGGGAGGTCCCCACGGCGCGGAAGCTGTCCCAGAACATGCCGCCGCCGTACTGAAGGGAGTCGGTGTTGTCGCGCTGGAAGTTCGCGTCGAAGATCGACCACGCGTGGTTGTACCCGCCGTTGACCATGATGCCGACGCACTTGCCCTGCACCCAGGTCGCCTCGTTCATGAAGCGCTCGCCGGCGGGGTTGATGAACAGGAAGGGGCCATGGTACATGGCCGCCGCCTGCGGGTGCATCATCGTGGGCCACGGGGCGTCCTGGAACTTGGCGCCCGCCCAGTGCGCCATCGAGTGGCCGTCGCCCACGTTGCCGGTGTCACCGCACAGGCGCGCCTTGACCTTGAGGGCGATGGGCGCGAATTCCTGCAGGTACTCGTCGCTCCAGCTGATGTCGCCGGTGGCCAGGACGACGCCCTTCGACGCGTTGTACTGCACGTAGCCGTCGGCACCCTTGCAGATCGCGCCGGTGACGCTGCCGTCGGCGTCCTGGACGAGCTGCACGGCGGGCATCTCGTAGACGATTTGCGCCCCCGCCTGCTCTGCCTTGTCGGCGAGCATGTACTCGACCGCCTTGGCGTAGCCGTACTTGTCGTAGAAGTCCCCGCCGTAGAGCATGTGATAGCAGCTCGCCTCCGGATGGACCGTGGAGTTGGAGCCCACGGTGAGCATGCAGTCCATCCCGTACTCCTGGCCCAGGTCGAGCAGCCAGTTCATGCAGCGCTCCGACTCGCGGAAGAACTTGCCGACGACCTTCTCGCTGCAGCGGTTGCCGCAGGTGGAGACCCAGCGCTCCATCTCGACGGGCTTGTCGAGCACGACGCCGTTTTCGTCCATGACACGCGACTTGACGGCACCGGTGCCGCCCACGCCGTGACCGTTGAGCACGTCGTCCTTCTCGACGAGGATGACCTGGGCCCCGTTGAGCGCGGCGTTGCATGCGCAGGCGCACCCCGAGTAGCCGCCGCCGATGACGAGGACCTCGGTGTCGACGGTCTGGGAGATGTCCGACGCGGCGATCGGGTCGGGCTTGACCTCCCAGACGTGCTTGCCGGAACCCTGCGCGGCGGAGCCGTCCGACGTCCCCGAGCCCGCGGCTGCCGACGACGACTTCTCCGCGGCGCCGGCGGCGCCCGCCCCGACCCCCAGGGCCGCGACCGCGGCGCTGCCCAGCGCGGCCTGCCTCAGCAGCGTCCGACGAGTGATTGCGTCCATGTTCAGTCCCCTTCCCCGCCGGCGGAAGCGTGCCGCGCCGACGACGGTCGTGGGCGCCCCCTTGCGCCCCCCAAGCCGAGTATATCCGGCACGTCGCGGCCTCACCTGACCACCCTGGTTGTCAGGGAGCAAGCGCGGGTTGCTCCGGCGACCATCGCGCGAGCCAGGGGCGGGCGCGCGGGGGCGGGCGCGGCGGCGGGCGGGATGCTGTCGGCACGCAGGCCAGGGGCGAGCGCGCCGGTGCCGCCCTACGCCCCGACGGCAGCCGCGGGGGCGATGCCAGCCGCGAGGTCGCCCAGGTGCGCCCGCACGAACGCCTCGGCGCGGCGCAGGTCGTTCTCGTCGGGATGGCTCTGCGACTCGAGCACGCGCTCCACACCTGCGTCGTCGAGGTGGTGCGGGTCCTCAGGCGGGAGCGCCCGCCGGCTCTCGATGTTGTCCATCGGGACCTTGCCCTGGCTCAGGAAGACGCCCAGACACTCGTTGCGCTCCCCGATCGTCGCGCACACGTTGCGCTCGACGCGGCCGGCGTAGGGACTTCCGGGATACCCGCCGAACGTGCCCAGCGCGAGGACGCGCTTGCCCGAGAGCCCACCCACGACGCGTTCGCTGAGCGGGTCGAGCGTGGACTTCCAGCACCAGAAGCACACCACCACAACGTCGTCGATGACCTCCTCGCCGCGAGCGCGCTCGCGCACCTGCCACCCGGCTTCCTCAAGCGCTCGGCGTGCGGCGTCGGCAACCTTGCGCGTGTTACCCGTACGCGACGAGATCGCCATCGTGAGCCTTCGCGCCGTCTCGGAGCCGTCGGGGTCGGGGCCGATCCTGTCGGGGGTGCTGCCATCTGCCGTCATCGCTGGTCCTCACGTTCGCGGGCGCGCCCTCCGGACGCGCCCGAATGGGCCGGTCGGCCAGAAGGTACGCCCCACCGTGCGGGACGTCTGTTGTAGGGACAACTCCGAGGACAACTCACCGGGCGAGCTCGAGCCCTCGCATCCCGGAGCGCGAAGGGGCGACGCCGTACCGCCCACGGCGTCGCCCCCAAAACTCTCCTGTTCAGTATCAGTGTCACGTGCACATCGGCAGGCGTTTCGCAGCCATCAAAGTGTCTACTCGTCCTTACCCGCGATATGCATGACCGCCTGGCGAGCCTCCGTCATCGTATGGCCGCACGCGAGGCCTGGATAGAGCTCGGGATAGACACCGCTGAAGAAGCTGCCCGAGCAGTCACCCGCCGCATAGAGGCCCTCGATGACCTGGTTCGACCGATCGATGACCTGCATCTTATTGTTAATCTTGAGCCCATCCCCCGTGGTCAGCAGGCAACCGCCGGTCCAGACGCCATAGTAAGGCGGGGTGTCCAAAGTCGACAGGCGATACGACTCCTTGCCGAAGTCGTCGTCCTTCCCCGCCTCAGCAAGCTCGTTATAGCGCTTGACCGTAGCGAGGAAGGTGTCGGTCGGGACGTGCAGCCCCTCGGCAAGCTCCTCGAGGGTGTCTGCCTTCACCAGAGTGCCCTCTTCGGCCATCTGGTCAAACAGGCCGCCCTCGTCCATGAACTTATCCTTGAGGATAATCGTCAGGCTCGCGCATCCCAGCTCGTCAAAGCGAGTGACGTCGTCCTTGAACTTGCCGTCCCACACGGTGGCGGAGATACCGTTCGTCTGCAGCCCGGCAGAGAAGACATGCCAGTCGTAAGGTCCGCTCTCGTTCATAAAGCGCTCGCCCTGAGCGTTGACGCGAAGGAACGGCTGAGAGGAGGGGTTGAACTGTCCCTCGTGCGGGAACTTCCATCCTCCGGTCTCGTCGTCGCGGACGAATCCGCACGGCGTATCGTACTCGGTCACCCCGCGGTCCCAAATCATCCCGCACGGCTCCACGTCGCGCTGAGCGCCCGCCCAGATGCCCGCCTTTATGCCCATGCCCGTGTTGTTGGTCCACCCGTCAGTCGAGGTGGTGGTGCGGACCAGCATCGGGTTGAGCGCCTCGAGCATCTCGTAGTTGCCTGCGTAGCCACCCGTCGTCAGCAGAACGTTCGCAGCGTCGACCTGCACCAGCCCGTTGGGGGTGAAGAAGATGGCGCCCGTCACCGGGCCGTCACCGTCGCGCACGAGCTCAACCAGGTCGTACTGGTAGGTGACCTCATAGCCCTTCTTGTTGATGTAGTCCTCAAGCAGGGAGTTGCGCGGCGTGTTCGCGGTGTCCTTGTCGGTGTCATCGCGCGCGACGAAGTTGTGCTGGGTGGGCGCACAGAAGTAATGGCAGCCGCCTGCGCCTTCCTCGTCACCGGTGTTGGTCTCAAAGTACACGTCGAACCCATAGGAGTCCATGATGTCGACAAGCCAGTCGCTCATCTCGGCAGACTTGTCGATCCACACCTTGACGACGCTCTGGTCGACCTTACCACTAGCGTAGCGCGTGAGGTCGTTGAGCATGAAGGAAGGGTCCGCCTCGCAGCCCGCCTCCTTGCACTGCGTCGAGTTGCAGACGCCGTACCAGCTGCGCGTCGTGCCCAGCACCTGGGTCTTCTCGCACACCATGAAGTCAAGCCCGAGGTCGGCAGCAGTGGCGGCGGCGACCATACCCGCGTTGCCGGCACCGATAATCAGGAGGTCGGTCTTTTTGGTGGCAGAGACGTCGGACGCGGAGATTTCAGGCTTGGTACCCAGCCAGTCGATGTCCATAGGATCGACGCCCCACGTAGGAATCACATTGTCAGGATTCTGAGCAAAGTCTTGGACATCGCCGGGATTCGAGGCGAACGAGCCCGACGAGTCGCCTTTGGACGACGAGGCGGTGGCGGAGTCCTTCGACGAGCTTTCGGCAGCATGGGCGACCGACGATGCCCCGGCGGTAACCGCAGCCGCCGTAGTCGCAGCCGTGACGACGAAGTTACGACGCGTGAGTTCCATTCTGCATGCTCCCCAATCATCTCACGCGAGAGCAGGACGCCTCGCCCCCCTTCTCCGACGCCGAAGGGCCCCCTGCGGTGCGTCCGCGTCTCGCGAACTTCGGCGGGACCGACCCGTCGGGCCGGTCGAAAGCACTCGGGAGGAATCAAAGCCAACCTCCGTCGTCACGCATGCGACCAGCCCACGGCGCCCGCCGTCCAACGCGCCAAACGGTAGGGCCGAGGAGTTCGCCCGTAGTCACCCGCCGAGGGGTATATCCACATAGTCCCAGCTTGTGTAGCATGTCCATTGTCTCAGCGCCCGCCCACAAGAGTCGCGCGCGACGTCGTGGTGCGCTCACCCATCGTGGCGCCTTGAGCCGGAAAGTCAGGAATAGCATGCAGATGCAATCGGATAAAGGGGACGACGAAGCCGAAGGGGCTGCCTCCATGCCGTTGAGCGCAGCGTGCGGCGTTCCCCTGTGCGCAACCATCGTGGGAACCTGGCTTCTCAACGCGAGCGTGTTCCCCACCACTGCCGCCGTCTTTCCCCTGGCGCGAGAGATTCAGACCTTGGCGGGAATCGCCGCTGCGGTCGGATTTCTCGCGCTTTCCATGCGTCGCCCCACCACGCTGCGCCCACGGCGCATGGCGGCGATGTCTATTGCGCTTATGCTCATAGGATCTGCAATCCTGCTCATGCCCAGCAAGACTTCGCCCGTCGGAGTAAGTCTGGGCCTTACCGCCTTCGCCTTTGGATCGGCATGGGTGTCGTATCCCATCGGAATCGGCCTGAGTCTTATGGGCATTACGCGCAAGATGTGCGCAACCGTCGCAATCAGCTCGCTTACGGGCGTCCTCATTTCGGTCGCTTTTCCTGCCCCTGCATACTCCGCGGGGGTCATTGCGCGCGCAATCATCACGATTGCCGCCATTCTGCTGCCCCTAGGCCTCACCGAAAAGTCGATTCTCTCGATAACCAGTCAGCCAGGCGGCGCAGAGATGCAGCTGTCGAGCCCCCAATCGTTCCTCCCGGCAGGCCACCAGCTTTACGTGATGATGTTCGTCTTCAGCACTGCGTTTGGGTTTGCATTGTCATACCGGATTAGCGAAAACGCGCCTCTGACCAGCAGCCTCCAGCTTGCAATCATCGCGGTAGTGGCAATATGGCTCATCTCATCCCGCGACCCAGTCGAACGCGCTGACGACCTGTTCGCCGTGGCGGCAACGCTTGTCGTGAGCGGATTCGTCTCGACCCTTGTCCATATGACATCGACAACGCCCGTGCCAAATGGAATGCTCTACGCAGGAAGTCGCTGCTTCTCGATCCTTTCGTGGGTCGTGCTCGCCTCGCTATGCCAGCGCAGCCCCAGCGGAGCAATCACGTTCCTGGCCTTGGGAGACGCTATGACGTCCGCCGGAACGTTTGTCGGAGCAGACCTCGGACATCTCGTGAACCTTCTCGCAGGCATAGGACCGGACATTGGCCCGGTAGTCACCGGTGCTCTCGTGATTGCACTATTCGCCTACGTCGTGTTCGGCATGCGGGAGTTCGCGTTCTCGGGAACCATCAAGGGCGTCGTCCCCTACGTCAAAGTGGAAGTTGATGGCAGTGCAGAACCCTCTCACGAGGAGGCATTTCAACAGGCATGCAATCAGGTAGCAAAGGAACATGGGCTGACGGAACGCGAAGCTGAGGTAATGGGTCTTCTCGCGCGTGGCCACAACGGCCATCACATCGAGGAAGCGCTCACGTTGAGCTACAACACCGTAAAGACGCACGTCAAGCGCATCTATCGCAAGCTCGACGTCCATTCGCAGCAGGAACTGATAGACATGGTCGACGAATGCGTCGGAGAAGGTACAGGGACAAGGGCTGGAGCCGAGTCTCCAGCAGTCCGGTCGACATAGGGACAAGCGTCTGAGCCTCCCAATTCCCCGACCGTCACGCTCACATTCGATCTCCGCGCCCTCCTCCAACGAAGGCTAAAGAGGTGGCCCGACCTGGACGGTCAGCCTCCCCACCCCCACAACACCCACGCACGACCCTCATTGTGAGCCCTCGCATCCCGGAGCGCGAAGGGGCGACGCCGTACCGCCCACGGCGTCGCCCCATGGTCATGCTCGGGTCACCTTGCCCACGTAGCCCCTCCATCGGACAGCTTGGGAGGCAAGAGAAGAGGGGCATCGGCATGTTCGGTCTGAACGCATCTCTCGCATACGCCGAGCGCCGGGCGCGCCACCAGGGACAGGGAGGCGTGCCCGGCGCGGGCGGCGTAGCAAGGGTGTGCAGACCGGCGGCAAGGGACGCCACCCGACGCCCCGGGGCGGACGCTAAAGCGCCCGCGCAGCCAGGTTGCCCGTGGCAATCGCCTCGGCGATGTTGTGGGGCCTGCGCGTCACGGCGACGTCGAGGGCGTCGCCCACCACGGTCGCGTCGATGCCGGCAGCTGCGGCGGCGTCCGCCACGTCGCCCTTGGGGAGCCGGGCGAGCGCCGCGACCACGGTGTCGCCCGGCACGCTGATCTCCCAGCCTGCCTCGCCGAGGACCGTGACCTGGCCGTCCCCCACCTCGGTGATGGAGGCGTTGGCGAAGACGCGGGTCCCCTTGACGTAGAGCATCGGCAGCGTGACCTCCTTGACGTGCGCGGACTGGCCATCCGCGAGCTGCGTCTCGGGGCCGGGCAGCACCATCGTGACGTGCTTGCCCTGGGCGATGAGCCACCAGGCGAGGTCGACGGCCTGGGCGTTGCCGCCCACGATGGTGACCTCGTCCCCCAGCTCCGCGCCCGCGACGTCGTCGATCGAGACGACGCCAGTCGTCGCGGTGCCGGAGAGCCCGGTCGTGTCGCGGACCCCGCCCGTCGCCACAATCAGGGCGTCGGGAGCCTCCTGCTTGATGAGGTCGGCGGTGACCTCCGTGCCGGTGACCACCGTCACGCCGCAAATCTGCTGCTGGCGCTGCAGGTAGGCGTCGAAGTCGGCGATGTTCTCGTGCTGGCCCTTGAACGCCGCGGCGACGGGCAGCCTACCGCCGAGGGAGTCGCCCCGCTCGTAGAGCGTGACGCGATGGCCGCGCAGTGCCGCGATGCGGGCGGCCTCCATGCCAGCGGGACCACCGCCGACGACCATGACGTCCTTGGGGTCCCCGGAGAGCGCGGGGAGCGCCGGGCCGTCGGGCATCTCGGGCGTGAACGCGCGCATACGCGTGGCGTTGACGCGGCAGTGCTCGTAGAAGTTGCCGTCCTCGTCGTAGTCGAAGTGGCAGTGCAGGCAGCGGTTGCACGGGCGAATCTCGTCGACGCGGCCCTCACGCAGCTTGTTGATGTACTCGGGATCGGCGTACAGCGAGCGCGTCATCAGGTAGAAGTCGCACTTGCCGACCTCGAGCGCCTGCTCGAAGAAGTCCGGCGCGTGCGCGGGGTCCATGTACGTGACGGTCCCCACGGGAATCGAAACCGCCTGCTTGATGCGCGCGGCGACGTTGAGCATCATGCCCGCGCCGGAGTGGTGCCCGTCGAGCAGGCCCTCCCAGTGGCGGTCGAAGTCGAACTGGGAGCCGTAGCGGTCGTTGCCGTTGATGCCGTATCCCGAGAAGTACATGTCGCTGGCGAACTCGCAAGGATGGTAGCCGTAGGGCCCCAGGCGCACGTGCAGGGAGTTGGCACCGGCGGACTCGAGGAACTTGGCCATCTCGCAGTTCTCCTCGACGGTCGTGAGCGCCCCGTCCTGGCCGAGGTTGACGTCGTTGGCCTCGATGCCGTTGATGAGCACCTGGACGGGGAAATCCTCGCCGCACGCGTCCTTGATGCCCCGGATGATCTCGCACAGGAACCGCGTGCGGTTCTCGAAGCTCTGGGGGCCGTACTCGTCGGTGCGCGCGTTGCGGTTGCGCGAGAGGAACGCCTGGCCGATGTTGTTGCCGGCGGCGTTGATCTCGACGGCGTCGAAGCCGGACTCCTTCAGGAGCTTGGCGGCGTCGATGAAGTCCTCCTGCAGGTCGTGCAGCTCGTCGATGGTCATGTCGTCAGCGTGGGCAGACTCGAACTGGGCCGCCGTCGTTGCGTCGAAGCCGCTGAACGAGGCACCCATCAGGCTCAGCTGGTAGCCGAGCTTGCCGCCCTCCGCGTGCACCGCGGAGGCCACCTGGTCGAGAATCGCGTTGCTGCGGTCGCGCACCTTGTAGCTGGCGGGATAGTTGGTGTACAGGTTGGCGTAGTCCTCGACCCACACGAAGCCGCACCCGCCGCGCACGAGCTCGACGTACTCGTCGATGATGCGATCGTCGGTGACGTCGGGCAGGTAGAGTGAGCCCGCGGCGCTCTTGACCATGCGCGTCGGCATCTCGAGGCTGCCGAACTTCCACGGCTCGAACAGCTTGGTCTTGGTGAAGTCCGTTATCGAGTTGCTGCGCCAGTCGCTCGTGTCGTCGGGGTTGAGCTGCGTCATCTGCCGGTACAGACCCATCTTGTCGGCGGCCTCCGGCGCCTTCGCCGCGCCCGCGGACCCGGCCGCGTCCGACCCGCTCGACGCGGCAACCTTCTCATCCGCCGCCATCGCCTCGCGCGCCGCGGCGGAGGCGGCGATGCCCACTCCAGCGGCAGCTGCCCCGGCGACGAACCCCCTGCGCGAAACCTCGCACACCTTGCCCATGTGAGTCCCCTCTCCCCATGGTTTCCCAGCGCCGCCGGCGATTCGCTCGCCGCCGACCATTCGTCGGCGCGCCCCGAACGGGCGCGCCCAGCCGCTGTCAGTGGCTCCGTCACATGACTATAGGAACCGACGGGCGGCGGGAGAAGCATCGGTTGGTGGACATGGGGCAACCATTAGGTTGCGGCTTCCGTGCGCTGGAGAGGCAGGGCACGCGGGAGGGGCGGGGACGCGAGACGCGGACGGCCGAGCCACCCGGCCCGGCCGTCCGATTGCTCCTCCTGTCGCGGGGTGTGCCGACGCGACGGGCGGGCGGGAGGTCCGCCGCGCGTCCCGACGCCGGCGCCCCTGCGGCCGCGCCCAGCCTTCGCGTCCGGTTGCCGGCTACTCGTGCGTCACGCGCTCGGAGCCGTACGCCCAGCCGTAGTTCATCTGGGCGCCATCGTTGAAGCCCACCACGGCGCGGCCGCGGGCGGGCAGGACGATGACGCCGCCGTCGCCCCCGCGGTCCTCGACGCCCTCGAGCATCGCGCGTGCCGCCTCGAGCGGCGTCTGGCCGCCCAGCGCGACTCGGGCGTGCACCTGGTAGGCGGCGACCTCCTGGATGAACTTCTCCCCCGTGCCCGTGCAGCTCACGGCGACGCTGGACTGGTTGGCATAGGTCCCCGCCCCGCAGATGGGGGAGTCCCCCACCCTGCCGGGCTGCTGACCGGTGATGCCGCCGGTCGAAGTGCCCGCCGCGACCCTGCCGTCGCGGTCGCGGGCGACCGCCCCGATCGTGCCGTGGCGCGGGTCGGCCTGTGCCTCTCCGCCGGTGGCGAGGCCACGCTTGAACTCCTCGAGCGAGGCGCGGCGGGCGTCAGTCACGAAGTAGTCGTTGGGGACCTGCTCGATGCCCCACTCGTCGAGCTGCTCGGCGCTCGGCTCGGCGAACAGCACGTGCGGCGTGCGCTCCATCACCGCGCGCGCCACGTCGATGGGATGGCGCGCCGTCGTGAGCCCGCAGGCGGCGCCGGTCGAGCCGTCGCCGAGCACGACGCAGCTGTCCATCTCGGCGCGCCCGTCGAGCGTGAGCGCGGCGCCGCGGCCGGCATTGAAGCATGGCGCGTCCTCCATCACGTGAATGGCGGCGACGACGGCCTCGAGCGCGGGTTCCCCCGCGGCGAGCTTTGCGTACCCCGCCTCCAGGGCGGCGTGCAGGGCGGCGTCGGTCTCTGCCCGGCGCTCCTCGCTCATCTCGTGCACGCGACGCCCCGCGCCGCCGTGGATCACCAGGAAGACGCCGTCCTCGCCGCCGGCTTCGAGCATGTGAGGCGCATTCGCCATGACAGTCCCCATCCCTTCCCGCGGGCAGCGCGCCCGCGCGCGTCGCGTCGCCCCCCGACGCGAGAGTCGCCAACACGACGGCAGTCTAGCAGGGGGCGGGGCGCGGGGCGGCGTCAGGGGAAAGGCCCATCGTATCGGCGCCGACCCCTAGGCGCGCGGAGCGGAGTCGGAGGCCGCCCCGGGGGCGCGGCCGGGCGCGTCGGCGTCGTCCCTGGAGGCGCGACCGTCGGTGCGCCCGTCGCCCGAGACCAGGCGGCGCTCGATGAAGTCGCGGGCGAACGACGCGAAGTCGCGCACGACGTCAGCCCTGCCGGCGCCGGAGGGGCGCCGCCGCATACCCGCCTCACCCGGCGCGCCCGAACCCCCGAGGCCGGACTCCCCGAGCGGCTCGTCCGGCAGCGTGATCACGCCGACCTCCCAGACGGGGGCGCCGCGACCGGACAGCGGCACGTGGACGTACGCTTCGCCGCCGAACTCACGGCGCGCCGACCCCGTCTCCACGATGACCCCGCCGGCGCCCGACTCCATCTCGCCGCGGGCGAGTGCTATGTCGGTGCACTCGAACGAGAGCTCGACGGGAAAGCCCAGCCCCCTGAGGTAGGGGACGAGCTGGCGCTCCACGTGGTTGTGCGGCGATATGCCGTACAGCGTCCTGCCCCTGAGGAACGACGTACCCGCCACGGCCGCCGCGCCACGCCCCCGCGGCGCGCCCGGAGCCCGCGTCGAGAACACGGCCGTGAGGGTGTTCGCGTAGACCGGCTCGAAGAGCAGGTCCTCCACGGGCTGGGGGCACCCCAGCGCGGCGTCGCACGAGCCGCGGCGCAGCGCCTCCACGAGCCGGTCGTTGTCCAGCGTCGCCGACGTCACCGTCACCTCGGGGCGGGCGGCGGCGTACGCGCGCACCAGGCCCCGAGGCAGCGTGATGGCCGCCCCCGGCTCCAGGGCGAGCGACAGCCGGGCGCCCCTGCCCCCGCCTGCGCGCCACGCCGCCGCGAGCGCCCCGATGCGGGCGTGCTCCTCGACGATGTGCCGCGCGAGCGGGTATATCTCGCGCGTGAGCCCGGTGGGCTCCACCCCGCGCGCGCCGCGTACGAACAGCGTCCCTAGCTCGCCCTCGAGCTGGGCGATCGTCTTGCTCATCGCCTGCCGCGTCACGAACGAGTCGTCAGCCGCGCGCGTGAACGAGCCCGTCTCGCAGACCCGCACGAACGCGGCCAGCTCCCGGATGTCCATCTCCGCCCCCTGCCCTCCGATTCCCCCAGGGCGACATCATACCGGTAGGGGCGGGGCGTGCGCAGGGCGCAGGGCGATGCGGGCGGGCGCGGGCGGGCGCAGGGCGGGGGGGGGGCGGGGAGGGCCTCGCGGCGGCAACGGGCCCCGCCGCCACGACCG
>CAIFEU010000065.1:4740-14575 GCA_903789505.1 uncultured Coriobacteriales bacterium | reverse complement strand
CTGGTAGACGTAGTTGAGCCAGTTGCGGTACAGCAGGTTGGCATGGCTGCGCCACGAGAACACGGGCGCCTGCGCGGGGTCGGAGTCGGGGTAGTAGCCCACGGGCAGCTTGATTGGCAGCCCCGCGTTGACGTCACGCTCGTACTCGTCGCGCAGCGAGTACTTGCCGTACTCCATGTGGCCGGTCACGTAGATGTCGCGCAGGTCCCTGGTGGCGATGATCGAGCTACCGGTGGCGTCGCCATAGGCGAGAGTCTCCAGCTCGCCCACGCGGCGCAGGTCCTCCTCGTCGAAGCCGGCGTGGCGCGAGTGCGGCATGAGGAACACCTCGTCGAAGCCGTTCGTCAGGAACTGGTACTCGTCGCCCAGATGCGTCGGGAAGACGCCGAACAGCTTCTCGGGAAGGTTGTGCTTGGGAATGCCCCAGGTGTGGTACAGCCCGGCGAGCGCGCCCCAGCAGATGTAGAGCGTCGAGAAGACGTTCTCGTGGCTCCAGTCAATCACGCGGCACAGCTCGTCCCAGTAGTCCACCTCCTCGAACGGCAGCGTCTCCACGGGCGCGCCGGTGATGATCATCCCGTCGAACTTGCGCTCCCTGAGCTCGTCGAACGTCCGGTAGAACTTGACGAGGTGGTCGGCCGGCGTGTTGCGCGACTCGTGCGACGACATGTTCATGAACTCCATGCTCACCTGGATGGGCGACTTGGAGATCAGACGCAGAATCTGCGTCTCCGTCTCGATCTTCTTCGGCATGAGGTTCACGAGCACGAAGTTCAGCGGGCGGATGTCCTGCCGCGACGCGACGTCCTCCTCGAGCGCAAAGATGCGCTCGTCCTCGAGGATCCCCTTTGCGGGAAGCCCGTCCGGGATGGTGATGGGCATGTGGTTCGTCCTTCCTGTGATGGGAGTCAGATGGGCGTTGCGAAGGCGGGAGGTGCAGGCGTTCCATTGGCCTCGGGGTCCGCGCGACCGCGGCAACGGCAGCCCGCGGCGGCAGCCCGCGGTGCCCGCGGGGAATGCGCGCCGGGGCGGCGGGTCCCGTCGGCGGGCACGGGGCGGGACGCTGCGCGGGGCTCGCGGGCGAGGTCAGTCGCCCAGCTCGTCGAGCAGCACGATCCGAATCGATTCCACGAAGTCGTCGCGCAGCATGATACGCGCCATCGTCGGCCCCGACGACGAGCGCGGACGGGAGACGCTCCCGGGGTTCACGACCGTGCACGCCCCCGCCGAGCTGACGCTCGGCACGTGCGTGTGCCCGCAGATCGCGATGCGCACGTCGGGCGCACCGAGCCGCGAGGGGATGTGCGTGACCTTGAACGTGACGCCGCGACGCTCGAACCGCTCGGTGGCGTGCAGCTCGCGCCCGTACATGCCGGGCCAGTCGTTGTTCCCGAGCACTGCGATGACCGGCGCCTGGAGCTCGAGCCGCTCGAGAATCTCTTCGCCGCAGATGTCGCCCGCGTGCACGATGAGGTCCGCCCCCTCGCACGCGCGAAACGCCGCCGGGGGCAGGTAGCCATGCGTGTCGGACAGGACGTCGACGCGAAACGCGTCCGGTCGCGGCGCCGGGACCGCCTGCTCGCCGGGAAGGGGCGCGCAGGCCGCATCGGGCGTGGGTGCGACAGGAATCGGGGCGACCTCGGCGTCGCTCGTCGGGGAGACTGCCATACCTAGAGCTTGAGCACCTTCTTGAGCGGGGCGACGCGACGGCGCGACACGGGAATCTGCTCGCCGGTGTCGCGCATCGTCAGCAGCAGAGTGCCGCCCGGCACGCTCTCGACCTCGCTCACGTAGGAGAGGTTCACGATGTAGCCGCGGTGCACGCGGAAGAAGCTGTCGGAGCCCAGCCGCGTCTCGAGCTGCGTCAGCGAGATCGTCGACAGGTAGTGGTCGTCCTCGGTGTACAGGCAGGAGTAGTCGTCCTTGGCCATCACGTAGCGGATCTTGTCGACCGGGACGAGGACCTTCTTGCCGCCCTTCTCCACCGGGATGCGCTCGCCGGTGGACTTGGAGCCGTTCATGCCCAGCGAGTTCTTGACCTTCTCGATGGCCTGGCGCAGCCGGTCGGTCTCGACGGGCTTGACCAGGTAGTCGACCGCGTTGACGTCGAAGGCGCTGGTGGCATAGTCGCCGTAGGCGGTCACAAACACCACGGCGGGCAGGTTCTTGAACTTGGTCAGGGCCTCGGCGAACTGCATGCCGTTCACGCCCGGCATGTTGATGTCCAGGAAGATCACGTCGCAGTGCATGCTCTTGAGCTCGAGGATCGCATCACGGATGTTGTCCGCCTCCGCGACGACCTCAACACCGCCGACCTCGTCCAGCAGGTATTTGAGCTCAGAGCGCGCGGGCGCCTCGTCGTCAACAACCATCGCCTTTAGCATGTCGTGTCCGCTCCCTCATCCATGATGCAACCGACGGCACGCCGCCGGCAGTCGAACAGCCTGCGGTTTTAGTCCGAGGCGTAGCTGATGCGTTACATCATTGTAAAGGATGCCGCACTTCCTGGCGCGCTCGGCAGTTCTTCCACAATCGCGATAGCAAAAGGGGACATGGCCTGCACTTATGGCGCGCGCGAAGGAGGGGCGGGAGGGGCGGCGCGGGCATCCCGGCGGGAGGCGGCGGAGCGCTGGGCGCCCACGCGAGCGCAACGCCGGCGGGGGGCGACGGGCCGGTGTGGGACGGGGCGGGCACGCGCGCCCGCGCCCCGCCCACTTCCCTACTTGCCGGACGGCGCGCCCTCGGATGCGGCGTCGGAGCCCTCGCGGCACGAGCGCGCCGCGCCGCACAGGTGCAGGGTGACCGTCGTGCCGACGCCGAGTTCGGAGGTGGCGGTGATGCCCGACCCCTGGGCGAAGCAGGCGCGCAGGCGCGCGTGGACGTTATTGAGCGCGATGCCGCTGCCCGACTTGGTCGGCTTCTTCTCCTCGAGCAGCCGCGCGAGGGTGTGCTCGTCCATGCCCACGCCGTCGTCTTGGACCTCGATGACCACGTCGTCGCCCTCGGTGCGCACGACGACCAGGATGTTCAGGGGCTTGCCGGGCTGCATCGCGTGGTTGATCGAGTTCTCCACGACGGGCTGGATCAGGAACGACGGCACCTCGAGCTTGTCGAGGCCGCCCTCGACGTCGAAGCGGTACCTGATGCGCTCCTCGCCGAAGCGCGCCACCTCGAAGCCCAGGTAGCGGCGCGTCTGCTCGATCTCGCGCGAGAGCGGGATCAGGCCGTCGGAGTTCTCGAGGGTCTGGCGGTAGAACTTGGCGAACTCGCGCAGCAGGTCACGGGCGCGCATCGGGTCGGTGCGCACGAGCGACGAGATCGTGTTGATCGTGTTGAAGAGGAAGTGCGGGTTGATCTGGGCCTGGAGCGCCTGCAGCTCGGCCTTGGTGGTGAGCTCGATCTGCCGGTCGAGCTCGGACATCGAGAGCTGCGTGGAGAGCAGCTCGGCCAGACCGGTGGCGATGGCGATCTGCGTGTCGTCGACCTGCTCGGGCGCCTCGAAGTAGAGCTTGAGCGTGCCCACCGCCTGGTCGCGCACGATCAGCGGGGCCACGACGCCGGCGGGGATGACCTTGAGACCGTGTGTCCCCACCGAGCGCGAGAGCGAGAACACCTGAGCCTTCTTGGTGCGCAGGACCTCGTGGGTGGCGTCGGTGTGGATGGGGCTGCCCAGAGGGAAGTCCTCGGCGTAGCGCCCCGCGAAGCCCAGCACGTAGGTGTCGTCGGTCATCGCGACGCACATCGCCTGGGTCTCGGGCAGCATCAGCTCGCAGACCGCCTGGCAGTTCGTCTCCGAGAGGCCGCCGCGCATGTACTCGAGCATCCGTGACGCGAGGTTGAGCAGGCGCTTGGTCTGGTCGGCGCGCAGCAGGTCGCGGTCGGAGAGGCTCATCGCCTCGCCCTGCCGCGATGGGGCCGGGGTGCTGCCCGGCAGGTCCCGCGAGTCCTCGTCGTGTGCCATGTCTTTCGAACCTCCAAAACGTGAGTGTTAGCTGCAGCCCGCAGGGCGGGCGCCCGAGGCGCCATGCGGTGGGGCGGCAGCTCGGGGCGAGACCCCGCCGCCCAGGGCAGAGGGCAGCGCCTCTCCCGCTGGGCCCGACCCGCTCGCTAGCCAACCAGCTCGCGCACGATCATCACGATCCCCGAGAGCACCAGCACCACCCCGAACAGGCCGGTGAGCAGCCGGTCGTTCACCTTGCGCAGGATCGCGGCACCCAGGCGCGTGCCCACCAGCGCGCCGAGAATCATGATGATGCCGAAGACCCAGTGCACGTGCCCGAGCAGCGCATGCATGACGAAGGCGGGGATCGCCAGAATCGCGACGGAGACCAGCGAGGTGCCCGTGGCCTGCTTCATGCTGAAGCCGAACGCCCACTGCAGGATGGGGACGATCAGGAACCCCCCGCCCAGGCCGAGGTACCCCGAGAGGAAGCCCACGACCATGCCCAGGCCCACGCAGCCGGCGTACAGGCGCGGCGCGGGCGTGACGCCGTAGGCGAGCGGGGCGCGGCGCGCGGGTGCCTGCGCCTGCGCGGCGGGCGTCGCGACGGGGCGCGAGTCGTAGACGCGCTTGAACATCTTGTACGCGGTGAAGATGATGAACACCGCCGTCAGCACCATCGCGTACACGCCCGGAACGACGTCGGACACCCAGGCCCCCACCGGCGACATGCACGCGCCGGCGATACCGACCACGATGCCCACCTTGAAGCGGATCGTCCCGTCGTGCAGGCGGGCGACCATGCCCGAGATCGAGGTGGGCAGGATGGCGAACAGCGAGGTCCCCGATGACGCCGCCGCCGGCAGCCCGAACCCGATGTGCAGCAGGGGCACCATCACGATGCCGCCGCCGATGCCGAACATCGCCGAGAGGATGCCCACCAGGATGCCGGCAAGGGCCATCAGCAGGGCGGACGCTATTGTCAGTTCCACTGTCGAGATCTTTCTACTCGTTCGTGCCGCGATTGCCCGCGCGCTCGCGCCCGCGACTCCCCGCGCTCGCCCCCGGCGCCCGCGAGGTCCCGGGCCGGGCCCCGCCCACCGCCGTGCCGCCGGTCGGTCGGCACGCGCGGCGCGGCCGCCACGGGCCATTGTCGCCGCCGCCCGCGCGCGGCGGGTACGGGCTTCGTCACGCGCCCGTCAGGTCATGGGGCGCAATCGCGCTAGTGCGGCATGACGCCACCCCGGTTGATGGGGATGCCGTGCCCGTCGGTCTTCCCGTCGAGGCCGGCGGCCTCCCCGTCGCCGCCCCGCGCGGCCCCGTCGCCCGGCGCGCTCGCGCCGGGGGCGCTGACGTCGGCGAGCCCCACGTTGGCGGGGCGGGCGGCCATCCGGGAGGCCACGCTCGCGTTGAGCATGCCGTCACCCTCCAGGATGTTCTCGATCTCTCCGTTGAGCCAGGCGAGCGTCGTCACGCTGCGCCAGCAGGACTGCAGGCTCAGGTAGCGCATGCAGTTCTCCTCGGCGTAGGCCTCCGCCGCCTTGAGCCCCCCGTTGAAGATCTTGCGGTAGTCGGCGTGCTCCGGCGTCATGACCGACCTCCAGAACGCCGTCTTGCGGGCGCGCCCGGGCAGCTCGGGGCTGATCCAGGGCCCGGGGTAGGGCATGAGGTCGCTCGGCGAGACCTTCTGCAGGTCGATGTTGGAGTTGCAGACCTCGATCTTGCGCCGCTCGTACGTCCAGCGGTAGACGTCCTGCAGGAAGCGCGCCGCGGTGTCGGTCTGGCGCGGGGGCAGGTGACGGACGCGCCAGCGGTTGTCGAACCACACGTCGATCCCGTAGAAGCGCAGGTTGATGAGGTAGTCCTCGTCCTCGCCGCGCGTGATCCACGGGTCGAACGCGACGCGGGTGAACGCGCCGGCGTGCAGGGCGTGGCAGCCCCCGCACAGGTAGGGGCTGCGCGAGATCCGCGGTCCGGCCAGCGCCTGCGTCATCCACTCGTTGAAGCCGGCGCGCTTGGCCCAGTACCGGTCGTAGAACTTGACGTTGCGCCTATCGGCCAGCGCCGAGTTGCGCCGGTCGAGGAAGTAGCCGGACTTCGCCATGATCGGCATGCCGCTGCGGTCGACCTGGCCGAAGCCGTACACGGCGTTGGCGAGGAAGTCCTCGTCGAGCACGACCTCGTCGTCGTCGAGGAAGATGGCGGCGTCGCACCCCGTGGCGCAGCAGCAGATCAGGCCGATGTTGCGGATGGCGCCGTAGCCGCGCAGCGAGATGGGCTCGCCGATGTCGGCGGGCAGCTCGGGGGCGAGGATCGAGTTGATGACCATCGCCTTGAACGAGTCGACGATCACGACCCGCGGCAGCCAGGGGTACTTGTCGACGATGTCCTTGACCCGGTGGACGGCGCGCTCCTCGACCGTGGTGGGGGCGACGACGAGGATGATGACCGTGGCCTCCTTGAGGCCGAGCACCTGCTCGAGCGAGGCGAGGCAGGCGTCGAGGCTCGGCTTCTCCTCGTCGATCGGGATGGCATGGTCGTAGCATTGCACACCGCCCGGCGTGCCGAGCTTGACGCCGCTCGCCCAGTATGAAGGAATGACGATTGCCGGCTTCATGGGCCGTCCCTCCCGTGCCGCGCGATGACGGCCTGACTGGCGCCCGGCATGCTGCGGAGCTGCCCGGCCTACGCGGCGGGGCGCGGGATGCGAGGCGACATGCCGAAACGCGGGATTCTTTCGTCCATAGCATAGTTGGACGAGCCTTGTTCGTCGAGAAGCAGCGGAAAAGCCCCACGCAAGTCACCCTTGCAGGCCCAGCTGGGACCCCATGGGGAGGTCGCCGCGCCCCCGGTGGGGCACGCCCGCCCCACTCGGGCGCCCGGGCAGCCACGGAGGCGCGCGCCCCTCCCCTCGCCCGGCGCGCGGAGCCCCGCTCCCGCGCGTACAGACCGCCGGGCGGCGGTCCGTTCAGGAACGAGCGCCTCCCCGGGCAGCCAGTCGCGCGCCGCCCGCGGGACGTGTCGCTCGCGGGCATATTCGCCGCCGGGGGCGGCCGCGCCCGGGCCGCGCCGCCCGGGCATGTACAATCGGCACGACCCCTCAGAAGGACCCATCCGCGGCCGGGCGGCCACGACGACAGAAGCGAGACTCATCGACATGACCACGAGCATCCCCGAAGCCCCCTCGCCGGCACCCGCGTCAGGCGCGCTGCCGGGCACCCCCGCGCCGGACGGCGCCGCCGACCCCGCGCAGGGGACCTCCGCCGACGCGCAGGGCACCGCCGGCGACGCCGGCTCCTACGGCTCGCTGGGCGAGGTGGTGCTGCGCCTGCTCAACGAGCAGCCCGACGACGACTCCTACCCGAGCGCCGACGAGGCGTTCGAGGCATTCCTCGACTGGGTGTCGCGCCGCGGCATCGAGCTGTGGCCCCACCAGGAGGACGCCCTGATGGACCTGGCTGCCGGCGACAACGTGATCCTGGGCACGCCCACCGGGTCGGGCAAGTCGATGGTGGCGCTCGGGATGTGCTTCCTGGCGATCTGCACCGGTCGCATCGCGTACTACACGGCGCCGATCAAGGCGCTGGTCAGCGAGAAGTTCTTCGACCTGGTCGACCTGTTCGGCGCCGAGTACGTGGGCATGATCACCGGCGACACGCACATCAACGTCGACGCCCCGATCGTCTGCTGCACGGCGGAGATCCTCGCCAACCAGGCGCTGCGCGAGGGCGAGGGCTCCGACGTCGGCTGCGTCGCGATGGACGAGTTCCACTACTTCGGCGACTCCGAGCGCGGCTGGGCGTGGCAGGTGCCGCTGCTCACGCTGCCGCACACGCAGTTCCTGCTGATGAGCGCCACGCTGGGCGACACGAGCGCGATCGCGGCGTCGCTGCGCGAGCACACCGGGGCCGACGTCGACGTCATAGACGACGCCGCCCGGCCCGTCCCGCTGACCTACGAGTTCGTCGACACCGCCCTGGAGGGGACCGTCGAGCTGGCGCTGCGCAAGGGCGAGGCGCCGATCTACGTGGTCCACTTCTCGCAGGACGCGGCGCTGTCGAGCGCGCAGTCGCTGGCCAGCTACGGCGTCGCCACCAAAGAGCAGCGCGAGGCCGTAAAGCAGGCCATCAAGGGGACGCGCTTCACCACGCCGTTCGGCAAGATCCTGCAGCGGCTGCTCGGGGCGGGCGTGGGCGTGCACCACGCCGGTATGCTGCCCCGCTACCGGCTGCTGGTGGAGAAGCTCGCCCAGCAGGGGCTGCTGCCGGTGATCTGCGGCACCGACACGCTCGGCGTGGGCATCAACGTGCCGATCCACACCGTGATCTTCACGGCGCTCACCAAGTTCGACGGCAGCCACATGCGCAAGCTGGGCGCGCGCGAGTTCCACCAGATCGCGGGGCGCGCGGGGCGGGCGGGCTTCGACACCGAGGGCGTCGTGATAGCCGAGGCGACCGAGTACGACATCGAGAACGCCAAGGCGATGGCCAAGGCAGGCGGCGACCCCAAGAAGGCGCGCAACTACAGGAAGAAGACGCCGCCCAAGGGGTTCGTCGGCTGGGACAAGGGGACCTTCGAGCGCCTGATCGCCGCGACGCCCGCCACGCTGACGCCGCGCATGAAGGTGACGCACTCGATGGTGCTCGCCGAGGTCGAGCAGGGCGGCGACGCGCGGGCGCGCGTGCAGCGGCTCATCGACGAGTCGGGAGTGGGCGCCGAGGCCCAGGCCAGGCTCACGCGCCGCGCCGACGAGGTCTTCTCCACGCTGATCGACGCGGGGGTCGTGGAGCGCACCGAGCTGCCCGACGGGAGCGCGTCGTACGCCACGAAGGTCGACCTGCCGGTCGACTTCGCGCTGGACCAGCCGCTGTCCCCGTTCCTGCTCGAGGCGATCGACCTGCTCGACCCCGAGAGCGAGACGTACGCCCTGGACGTGGTCTCGATGGTGGAGGCGACGCTGGAGGACCCGCGCCAGATCCTGCGTGTGCAGGAGCGCCGCGCGCGCGACGAGGCGATGGCGCAGATGAAGGCAGACGGCGTGGAGTACGACGAGCGCGTGGAGCGCGTCAAGGAGGTCACCTACCCCAAGCCGCTCGAGGAGCTGCTCAACTTCGCGTTCGAGACGTACTGCCAGAGCGTGCCGTGGGCGCGCGACTTCTCGCTGTCGCCCAAGTCGGTGCTGCGCGACCTGCTGGAGACGTCGTCGGACTTCAAGGGCTACGTCTCGAGCATGGGCATCGCCCGCAGCGAGGGCACGCTGCTGCGCTACCTGTCCGACGCCTTCCGCGTGCTCGACCGCACGATCCCGCAGGAGCGCTACGACGAGCGCCTGCGCGACATCGTCTCGTGGCTGGGCTACGTGGTGCGCTCGGTCGACTCCTCGCTGGTCGACGAGTGGGAGGCGGCGGGCACCCCGCTCGACGCGCCCGCCCCCGCCGCGCCCGACCAGGTGGTCGCCGACCGCAGGGCGCTGACCGTGCTGGTGCGCAACGCGCTGTTCGCCCGCGTGCGCCTCGTCCAGAAGGACGACGCGCACGCCCTGGGTGCCCTCGACGGCGCCTGGGGGTTCGGCGAGCGGCGCTGGCGCGAGGCGCTCGATGCGTTCTACGACGCGCATGAGGACGTGCTGACCGATGCCGACGCCCACAGCGCCGCCTACTTCTCGGTGGACTCCTCCGACGAGAGGTCCGCCCACGTGTGGCACGTGCACCAGGTGCTCTCCGACACCGACGGCGACCACGACTTCGGCATCTGGGCCGACGTGGACCTGGACGCGACGCAACAGGAGGGCGAGGTCGTGTTCAAGGCGCTGCGGGCGGGGTCGGTCGAGGACGAGATCGGCGCGTAGGGGGCCGCCCCCAACCCCGGGGGGGGGGCCCCCCCCGGGGTTAGCCC
>CAIFEU010000065.1:4304-4730 GCA_903789505.1 uncultured Coriobacteriales bacterium | reverse complement strand
GGCTTGAGCCGCGCGCGGCGACTCTCCGCGCCTTCAGCTGTTCGCTACGCCTTCAGGTCGGTCTCGTCGCCCAGCTTCTTGGGGCTCGACTCGACGAACTCGGCACTCTTGTACTCCGGAAGGGCGTCCTTCTTCGCGGCGGCGTTCTTGCCCGCAATCCTGCCGAAGACGAAGCACTCCGCCACGTTGCCGCCACCCGCGTACTGGAACGCGTTCACGCCCCCACACTCGCCGGCGCTGTACAGGTGCGGAATCGGGTCGCCCTGCACGTCGATGACCTCCGCCGCGGCGCTGCGCTCGGGGCCGCCCTGGGTGTTGAGCATGACCGGCTTGAGCGGGGTGACGTAGAGCTTGTCGCCCTCGAACGCGCGCATCGTGGACACGTCGCGCCCGCACGGGTAGTCCTTCCCAGCGTCCACGAAGGTG
>CAIFEU010000065.1:271-4294 GCA_903789505.1 uncultured Coriobacteriales bacterium | reverse complement strand
AAGGTGTCGAAGTCGGCAATCGTCTCCTGCAGCGCGTCCTCGTCGCAGCCGATCGCCTTGGCTGCCGCCGCCACATCGGCGCACTCAATCACCTGGTCGGCATAGGCGTCAGGAATGTCCCCCGCGTCGTCAATCGCCTTCTTCTGGGTCTCGTCAAACACCGCGAAGATGCCGTCGGGGAACTCGGGGTTGAGCCACTGGCCGTTGGTGGTGGGGAACTTGCCGTGACGCGGGACGTAGCTCTCGTTGACCCAGCGCCCGCCATCCTTGCCCACCAGGATGCTCGCGCCCGTGTTGATGGCGCCTAGGTCGAAGTCATGGATGCGAGCAGCAGGCGCGCCGTCGTCGACGACGAACGAGACAGCACCGAACCCGCCCAGGCCGCAGTAGCTGTCCATGTGCCAAAGGTTGGCGCCGACCTCCTGCGCCATTCGGATACCGTCGCCGGTGTTGTCGGTCCCGCCTGCGCACACGTAGTTCACGAGGTTGAGGTAGTTCTTGACCATCTCCTGGTCGCCCTCGAAGCCTCCAGTGGCGAGGACGACGCCGTTAATCGCGCGGACGTTGCGGGTCTCGCCGCCGCGCTGTACCTGGACGCCGATGATCGCCTTGCTCTGCGGGTCCTGAATCAGGTGCGTCGCCGGGCTCTCGAACCAGACGTCGACCTTGTCGGCATAGAGCTGCGCAAGGCGCTCCCTCATCGACTGGTAGAGATAGGAGTCGAATGCCCCCTCATGAGTCGCATACAGGTGTACCTTGTCGCTGCCCTCGAACTCGGGGTACTCCGGCGACATGCATCCGTAGCCCATGTTGGCGACGTCGACGAACTCGCTCGCGTCCATCCCAAAAGTTTCAGAGAGGGTCGTGCCCAGTGAGGCGATTCCCTGGGCATATGCCTCGACCACGTCCTCGGGAACCTCGCGTGTGCCGTTCAGGTCGGTCATGTACGCCTTGGTTGCCTCGGCGTCATCATTGCCCCACAGGAACAGCTGGGCGCACACGCGGGAATTGCCGCCCGCGAAACCGTCCTTGAGCTTCTCGCAGATGAGCACGCTCGCGCCCTCGTCCGCAGCCGTCATCGCGCTGGCCATCCCGGAGAACCCGATTCCGAGCACGACCACGTCGTACTCACTGTCCCAGGCAATCGTGTCAGCGAAGGTATGCGACCCTTCCGTCGCAAGCGCACCGGAGGCACAGGCGCCCGCCGCCCCAGCGGCGGCGACACCCAAGGCAGCGGTCTTCACGAGATTGCGGCGAGAGATGCTGGTTGGCATAGAGATTCCCCTTTTCAAGACTTTCGCGTCCGCATGCCTCGGGCACCAGTGATGCCCTCACGCAGGCGAACAGCCCCTTCTGCACAACGCAATCCCGCGGCCGCAGGCAAGCGGGGGGTTTCAGGTGGCGCCTTGTCGCCTGCCCCCTTGCTCTCCACGCACTCTACAAATGTCTACGTTAGTCAGGTCAAGCGCTAATTTTGAGTCAAGAGGTCACCGCCAGCAGGGCCATTCGGCGTCTACGACAGCCACCGTCTTTGAGACCGGTCCGGATTCGTGCGAGGTGACGGCTCGCCCTCCTTCATCCCCAAGGGGCCCACCGGGATGCATGTCATGACGAAGAACCCGTTCCCCGAGGGTAGCGTGAACGGCCAGAACGCCCTGCCTACCTGCCGCAGCCCGCGCGCGTCCATGTATGCCGCAATGCGTTCCCGGTCATGCCTGGCGAACTCCTGCGGGCGCGTCATCGCATAGAGGTCGGGCTCAAAATGGATGAAGCACACGCAGCGGTACCCCCCGATGATGTCCATGTTGAGGTCGAGTCCGGGGATGAGCGCGGCGTTGCGCATCGAGACCGTACGGCCCCACCTGATGGAGACGTCCTCGCTCACGTAGGGATCGTCGCCATAGGACCCAAAGCTTCCCAGGGGAACGTGCGCCATCAGAAGGCCGAGGTTCTCGTTGGACGGGAAGTCGTGGTACCCTTGCTCGGCGTTATCCCAGCATATGCAGTACGGCTCGACGTCGGCGGTCTCGATGGTGCCGACGTTGAGGACCATATGGCCGATGACGCGGATGCAGTCCATCATCGCCTGGTCGTACTGCACCTTCCATTCTGCGTGTCGCTGGTAGGACAGCACGTGATCGAAGGAGTAGGGATCGTCGAGGTACCGGGACAAGTCCTTCGGCGGGATGCCGGCGTTCCTCAGCAGCATGGCGCTCATCAGCCGGAACACGTCCATCTCGTCGTAGATTCGATACGACGCCTCCTCGGACCTCCCCGGCGAGACGATGCCGATCTTCTCGTAGTAGAGGAGGTTGGTCCGCGAGATGCCGAACGTGTCGACCATCTCCTTGACGGTGTAGCGAAACGCATGGCAGTCCTGCGTACCGCCGGCGGCGGACTCCGCCGCGCGTCCACTTCCCACATCGCCCCGCTCCGGATCAGTCGGATAGAACATCGGTCCCCCTGCCCCTCGATCCTCCGTATGGGCCCCAGGCTTCGAGGAAGGCGCGACATTGCCTTCCCGGAACCGCCCGCACCATGGCGCCGGAGCCCAAGCCTAAAGCTTCATGGTACGACCGTCTAACGTAGACAGGTAGGGACCGCGGCCGCGCGCGACAACCACCGACGGGGCGATCGGGACGCCCCCTCACCTCTCGAGCAGGGCGAGCAGCTCCTCGCGGCTGGTGACCTTGGTCTTCTGGTAGATGTGGTTGAGGTGGGACTTCACGGTGTTGCGCGAGATGTGCAGCGCCTCCTCCACGTACGCGGCGTTGTGCCCCTCGACCCAGATCTGGAGGATCTGGGTCTCGCGCGGGGTGAGCTCGCAGCGGGTGGCGAGCCGCAGGACGCGCTCCTCGCGCTCCGTGCGCTCGGGCGCCGCCAGCAGCTCCTCCGACACCGTCAGCCTGTTCGCCATGCTGCCCAGCAGCAGCGACGCCGCCACCAGCGCACACATCGCCGCCAGCGACAGCGTCTCCCCTCCCGCCGGCAGGCACAGCCGCGCCCCCAGCTGGCCGGCGGAAAGGCCGAGCAGGAGCGCGGCAAGCAGGGATGCCAGCAGGCCCGTCATCGGCAGGCGCCGGACCCGTGCGCTCTGCATCATCTCGATCATGATCATGGCGTACGCGGAGCCGGTGGCGAGGAACAGCAGCGACACCCCGAGAATCGTCGACACCCCCGTGCGCCACGCGCAGGCGACGACGCCCGCCGTCGCGATGACGACCGAGACGAAGAGCGACCGGGAGAGCAGGGCGCGCGGCGTCACCATCAGCGCGGCGCACGCGACGGCGACCCCGCCGGGCAGCATCACCGCGAACGCCGCGGGCGCGAGCAGCCCCGCCCCGATGCCCGCCGTGCACAGCGAGCCGGCGGCGAAGGCGACCAGCGCCAGCATCGCGAGCATGCGCGGGGAGTGGTCGCGCGCGATGAGGGTGACGACCTGGCGCGTGCTCGTGTGGCCGACCTGCGGGTCGCTCGCGTAGAACCGTGTGCCGCGCGCCGGCCTGAGGCTAACCTGTGACGCCACGGGCAGCACGGCCGCCAGGGCGAGCCAGCCTGCGTGCGGCAGCGGGGCACACAGCAGGAACGCCACCGTGCCGAGAAGCGCCGCCAGCGCCAGGCAGCACAGGGCGCGGCGCAGGGGCAGGGTGGCGACGTACTCCTGCCAGGCGACGAGCTGCCACGCCGCCGCAGCGCCCGCCAGGCAGGACCCCACCGGCGCCGCCGTCGCGGGCAGCGCCCCTCCCGCGCTCCCCAGCAGGAAGACCCCGACGGCGCCCGCCGCCGCGACGGCGATCCCCGCCTCGCGGCGATAGGCGAGCGGGGCGAGCCTGACCATGAGGGCGACCAGCGCGCACGCCACGACGACGCATGACAGGGCGCCCGCCAGGTGGACCCCGGCCAGCGACGCCGCCGGAGCGAGAGCGGGGGTCGCCAGGACATCGGAGAGCAGCGCGAGGACCCACCACGCAAGCAGCGCCATCCCGAGATAGCGCGGCAGCGGGCGCGGCAGCAGCCCGGAGC
>CAIFEU010000065.1:0-261 GCA_903789505.1 uncultured Coriobacteriales bacterium | reverse complement strand
GGGGGGGGCGCCGTGTCCGGGCGGCCCGGGCGTGGCCCCCCCCCCCAACGCCCCCCTTTCCCTATTTGGGGGGGGGGGGGGGGGGCAGCCCGCGGGGCCCCGCGCGCCGCGCCCGTCCCCGCGGCAGGCTCGGGGGCGGCGGGCACCTCCCGCGCGTCGTCACCGCACGCCGGCCGCCCCCGCCCGTCCCCCGCCCCCCCCACCCCCCCCCACCCCACCTCCGCCAACTCCCCTCCCCAAACTCCCCCACGCCCACCCCCC
>CAIFEU010000064.1 GCA_903789505.1 uncultured Coriobacteriales bacterium | reverse complement strand
GGTGCGGACGACGCCCCCCCGGGCGGCGCCGGCGGGGAGGGGAGGCGCCCGTGAGCGGCGCCCCTGCCGGGGGAGTCGCCTCCGGCGCGCACCACGACGACGGCGACCGGGACCGCGGAGGGTTCTTCGGCCGGGTGTACGACATGGTGTGCCAGATTCCCCGCGGCACGGTCGCGACCTACGGGCAGATCGCGCGCCTCGTGGGCGAGCCGCGCGGGGCGCGCTTGGTCGGGTACGCGCTGCACGGCAACCCCCAGCCCGGGGTCATCCCCTGCCACCGCGTCGTCTTCGCCGACGGGAGCCTCGCCTCTGCGTTCGCGTTCGGCGGCGAGGGCGTGCAGCGCGAGCTTCTCGAGGGGGAGGGTGTCGCCTTCCTGCCCGACGGGAGGGTCGACATGCGGCGCTGCCGCTGGCGGGCGGGGCTGGACGCGTAGGCGCCCGGCGCCCCCGACGACGCCTGCGGCGCCGCCGGCCGCCTACGCCCTCGCGCGCGCCGCGCGGTAGGCGTCGCGTACCGCGCTCTCTATCACGTCCGCCTGCGCCGCCTCGTACGCGTAGCGCACGACCTGCGGCTGCCCGATGTCGCCGGCGGGCGTTCCCTTCTCGGGGACCTCCACGCGGACGAACCTCATGTCGACCCCTGCGAACCCCTGGCGCAGCGTCCCCAGCGCGTAGCACAGCGACTGCAGACGGTGCTTCTCCAGCAGGTCCTCGCACTCCTCCGAGGGCGAGCCTCCCGTCTTGTAGTCCACGACGAGCGCGCGCTGCCCCCCGACGGGGCGCGAGGCGTCGTACCCGAGCAGGTCGATCGTGCCGTTGAGGTACAGGGGCTCCCCCTGCGGGCCGAGCGTCGAGACGTAGATCGGTGCCTCCGTCATGAGGGTGGGGCACGAGAGCGCCTCGCGCGCGACGTCGGACCCCGCCCAGCGGCACAGCGAGTCCCGGAGCCGGGGCAGCGAGGCGTCGTCGAGCCCCCAGGCGCGCGCGATTCCCGAGAGGCGGCTCTCGTCGGGGACCTCGAGCGCATCGGACGAGCCTGCGAGCTCGGTGGCTCCCTCGCGGGCGGCGCGCAGCCTCTCGGCCATCCATTGCGCGCAGGAGTGGAAGGTCGACCCGAACGCCGTCGGCGTCACCGCGCCCCCCGCGCCCCCGGGCACCCTCACGGGGGTCCCGGGGACCTGCCTGCCGGCGACGATGACGACGCCCCCCAGGCCGGCGTCCTCGTCGTCGAGCTCCGCCTGCGCCTCGCGCCCTTGGCGCACGTCGTCGGCGTCCGCCTGCCACCTGCCGGTGTCTCGGGGCGCCGCGGTGCCACCCCCGGCGGCCGCCGCGCCCCTCCCGCCGCGGGGCGACGACCCCCGGCGGCCCCTGAGCAGCTGTGTGTAGGTCTTGCCGTTGGTGGAGACAGACGAGTAGGAGAACTCGCTGGACCGCGCGTTCCCGGCGGGAATCTCCGGCGGCACGAGCGCCGCGACGTCTATCGGCTCGGGGACGCACGCGCCGTCGGCGGCCGGGGCCTCCCGCGCCCCGGGGAGGTCCTCGCCCAGGTACTCGCTCAGCTCCCTTTTCGTGCCGCCCACCAGGGCGTCGACCAGCCCGTCTCCCTCCGAGGAGGGCGAGAGCTCGATGTTTTCGATGCTCACGGACATCCTGACCCGCTCGTCCTCACCGGAGGGGCCGTCGTTGCGCCCGTCATCACGTGGCGGGGGGAGCGGCCCGCTCCACGAGGCGGGGAAGCCGCTCTGCTCCCCGTTCTCCCCGAGCCCCAGGCCAAGCCGCAGGTCCTCGACGATGTCGTTGCTGTACACGCGTGAGCCCGAGCGCTCGGTCGGCACCTGCTGCCCGACGGCGACGATGAGCATCTCCTCGGGGCGGGTGCTGCCCACGTAGAACTTCCTGCGCATCTCCGCGAGGTCGTCGTCGCTCACGCGCCGGGCGAGGGCGCGCCGGAAGCCCGAGGCGCCCCGCGCAAGCTCGGGGAGCCCGTCCTCGACCGCCTCGTCGTCATCCGACCCCTCGAACGCCTCGTAGCGGCATGCCGTCGTGTACTGGCTGTCGTAGTCATCGCCGATTACCTTGGAGAGGCCCTCGAGGTCGCCACCGCTCGCCAGCAGGGCGCCCGGCTTGAGCGCCGCGAGCAGCCTGCCACCCGAGTACTTCGTGACGAGCTGGCTCCTGCTGGCGTCCCCAGCCTCGTAGAACTCGGCGAGGGCGACGATGGGGAACTCCAGCCCCTTCGACGCGTGTATCGTCATGATCTTCACGGCGTTCTGGTTCGCCACGTTGAGCGCCCCCGGCGCCTCCTTCATCCCCTGGGCGAACCGCTCCCCCATCGAGGCCGCGACGCCCGCCATGCCGGCGGGGGCCTGCGCGTCGCGCTCGAGGGACGCCGCCATGCGGACCGCCTTGAGGACGTTCGCGCACTCGGCCATCCCCTCGGGACCCCGCGCCGAGAGCCGGTCGAGCCAGCCCGAGGCGAGCAGGGCGTCGGTGAGGACGTGCGACGGGGGGAGCGTGCCGGCGTCGCGCACGGCGTCGCCCAGGACGGAGCGCGCCAGGCGCACGCGCGCCGAGGTGCTCCCCGCCTCGTCGCGCAGACCCCTCCAGTAGCCGCGCCCGCGCCCGTCGGGGGCGGTCGCGAGGCGCAGCAGCTCGTCGGGAGAGAGCCCGAACATGCCGCTGCCGAGCAGCCGCTGCATGCGTCCGTCGTCCAGGGGGTTGGCGACCGCGCAGGCCAGGTCGCACACGGCCTGCGCCTCGGGGGCGTCCGCGAAGATCGACCCGCCCGAGATCACGCAGGGGACGCCGTGGGCCCTAAGCTCGTCGGCGAACACCTGGGCGCCGCCCATCCTCCCGAGCAGGATGACCATGTCGCCCCACGGGTTGCCCTGCTCGTGGAGGTCGAGGAACCTGCGGCAGACCTCGTGCGCGAGGACGGTCCGCGACGTCGCCTTGTCCGCGACCCGGTAGCCGTACGTCGTCGCGACGACGTCGACCAGCGGGCGCGGCCTGCCGGCGAGCCTCGACGTGCGCCCCTCGGGGGTGTCGAGCTCGATGAACTGACCCGACTCCTGCCCGCCGAAGACCTGGGGCTGCGAGAACACCCTGTTGACGAACGAGATGATCGCCGGGTGGGAGCGGAAGTTGCGCGACAGCGTCTGCGACAGCGTCCCGGGCATGCCCGCGGTCTGCTCCTTGTGGCGCAGGTAGGTCGCGACGTCCGCGCCTCGGAAGGCGTAGATGCTCTGCTGCGCGTCACCGACCGTGCACAGGCGCTCCCGGCCCTTTCCGCACAGCTGGTCGATGATCTCGATCTGCAGCTGGCTCGTGTCCTGGAACTCGTCGACCATGACCAGCGCGAAGCGGTCGCGGTAGGCGTCGCGCACTGCCTCGTTGCCCTGCAGGGCGGAGAGCGCCCTCGTGAGGAGGTCGTCCTGGTCGAGGAGGTGCAGCCGGCGCTTCTTGCCCTCGTAGATGCGCTCGGTGCGTCGCGCGAGGTCCATCAGCTGCCCCCGCGGGCCCCCCAGCAGCGCCGCGACGCACTCGTCCGCCGCCCTCATGGCCTCCATCCTCAGCTCGGCGTTGGCGAGCGCCACTGCGTCGTCGCCGGGCGCCCTGCCGAACTTGAGGTTCGTCGCGCACAGCGCGCGGGCGAGGTCCCGGTGGGTCGTCGAGTCGAGGGCGGACAGCGACTCGAGGGTCGCGATCGCGCCCGACTCCCCCTCCAGGCGCTCGAAGACCTTCTCGCAGAACTTCGGGACCTTCTTGCCGCTCGCGAGCGAGGCGCAGGCGGCGTCGAGGTCCCGCGCCCTGTCGAGCAGGTCCCGGGCAGCCTGCCTTGCCGGGCGCGGCTCGGGGCCCCAGTCGACTGCGGACAGGCCGCCCGGCACGTTCCGGGTGGCGTCGAGCAGGTCGCGCAGCATCCGGGCGACGCCACCCTGCTGCGACGAGCTGCCGTACTCGCGATACAGGTCGGCGAACGAGCGGTCGACTCCGCCTGCCCCGGCCCCGCCGGCGCCGTCCCCCGCCCCGGGGTTGCCCGCGTCGTCGCCCCGCTCGGGCGTGGGCACCACGGGGGTTCCGTCCTCCGAGCGCGCCGAGGGGCGCTCGAGCAGGCCGGCCGCCTCCAGCGCCTCGTTGATCGACTCCTGGACCAGGGCGTCCTTGCGGGCGTCGTCCAGGATCCCGAACGCGGGGTCGAGCCCCAGCCCGAGCGCCTGCTCGTGCAGGATGCGCGAGCAGGCCCCGTGGATGGTCGAGATCCAGCTGGAGTCGACCTTGAGCGCCTGGTCCTGCATCCCCAGGCTCGTGAGCATGGAGCGGGTCCGCGCCTTGATCTGGCTGGCGGCGAGCTCGGTGAAGGTGATGGCGAGTATCTGGTCCACGCTCGTCACACCGCTCTCCTCGGGGTGGAGCAGGGCGTAAGCGATGCGCCTCGTGAGCATGAACGTCTTCCCGGAACCGGCGCCGGCGGACACGACGAGCGGCCCGCTCACGTGCTCGACGCAGGGGGCCTGCTCAGCGGTGAGCCCGTCGAGGACGTTCTCGCCCGGGCGCGCCTGTGTCCGCCGACGCTCAGGCCCGGCCTCGCTCCGCGTGTCCGCGCCCGCGACTGTCGTGGTGTTAGCGTCTCTCATCAGGCGATCCTCTCGGGGCAGTTGGTGACGGGGCAGCGGTCGCAGGAGTCCTTCCCGAAGCGCGGCAGGGGGGAGATGCAGCCCTCGAAGAGGCGCCCGACCGCGACGCTCGCCTCGCGCTCGACGTAGGCGAGGATTCCGGGGAAGCCCTCGACGTCCCGGGGCGCGCCCCCGGACTCCCCGCCCGCATCGGGGCCCTCCGGGCACGGCGGCTGTGGTATGAGGCCGCAGATGACGTCGGACTGCCCCAGCACCCCCGCGTCGGCGAGGCCGGAGAGTTCCTTCCCCACGAACCCCGCCGCCTCGGGCTTCTTGTACGACAGGTACAGCGCCCCCAGCGGTCGCAGCCCTGCGCCCGAGCGCTCGAGCGCCGTCGCGTACATGAGAATCTGCGAGTGCAGGGGCAGCAGCGGCGCGTCCCTCTCTTCGTCGACGGGGGGCATGTGGTGCCCCCGCTCGAGTTTGCCCTTGTAGTCGATGACGACCGCGTCGCCCGATGCGTTCGCGTCGACGCGGTCGATGGTCCCCCTGAGCAGGGCGCCGGCGTAGGGGATGGCGTCCATCCCCCCGTCGTCGAAGCCGAACGACCACTCGAGGAGTCGGGGGGCGAAGCCGTCCGGGAGCGTGGCGTCGTGCTCGACGCGCCTGAGCAGGGGACGGCGCAGGGACTCGATCCGCCTCCGTTCGGTCGCGTCGACGGGCATCAGGCGGTCGCCCGCCCGCCGGTCGCCGGACGAGCACTCCCGCAGCGCGGAGTCGAAGCACTCGTCGAGCAGCTCGCGGACCCCCCTGCGGGCGGCGGCGTCGGAGAGCAGGGCGCTCGTGACCCTCCTGACGCCGAGCCGCTCGGGCATCCTCTCGTAGAACCCCTGCAGCACCGCGTGGGAGAAGGTGCCGATCTCGCGGGGGCCCAGCTCGGCGTCGAGGGGGTCGTTGGGCAGACGGCGGTCGTAGAACCACCGAGCGGGGCAGCGCAGGTACTCCTCGAGCGAGCTGGGGGAGAGCGGGCGGTCGGGGTCGACGAGCGCGTCCTTTGACCACTGCTCGCGCAGGCACAGCTCGACCGGGCGCACCGCGAACGTCGCGCGGTCGAGCAGCGCGTCACCGACGGGGCTCACGATCGTGGGGACGCCTTCCTCGCCGACCGTCCGGAAGGGGAGCTCCTGCTCGCGGGCGGCCCCGGGCGCCCCCTCCCCGCGGTCGGCGTCCGGGTGCTTCGGGAGCCCGGTGAGCCCGTCGAGACCGTCGACGTTGGAGACGTCCGCCCGGAAGCACGCGACCGACTCCTCGAACAGGGAGGACGGGCGCAGGGGGTTCGCGTCCTCGTCGCTGAGCCTGCGCTCGAGCACGAGCAGCTCGCTCGCTGCCTCGACGGCGGCGGAGTAGCGCCAGCGCTGCCGGTCGAGGTTGGAGATGAGCTCCATGCCCCCGAGCGGGTCCACCGGGTCGACGGCGCCGGAGGCGTTGAGGTCGCAGACGATGACGGCGCGCGCCCGCTCGCCCTCGGTGTCGGCCAGCCCCATGACGCGGACCGCATTGGGGTTGCCTGCCAGCACGTTCGCGTCGAGCTGTGCCTGCAGCGAGCCGGGGGGCACCGTGAGCAGGGCGGCGTTGGTGGTCAGGCCGTCGACGAGGCGGCCATAGTCCGCGAGCGCGTCGCAGCCGAGCTCCTGCGCCTGCTCCAGCCTGTTCACCAGCACGCCCGCCACCCGCGCCTGCGTCGCGTCTGTCCCCTCGGCTGCGTCGTCGGCGTCGTCGTCGCCCGTCCCGGTGACGGCGCGCGCGGCGCCCGCCACGTCGCCCAGCTCAAGCAGGCGCACGGCATCGGCCGCCCGCTCGGAACGCCGTGCGAGGCCGTCGAGGAAGTCCTGGGCGCCCGCCTCGCGATGCAGCCTCCAGGACGCGTCGAGCCTCATCGCCGCCGCGGGGTCGATCTCGAGCAGGGGGTTGATCGCCAGGTCGCTGGCGACCGGCCGCAGCGCGGGCCGCGCCTGGCTCCCGGCGGGCGCGCCCCGGTCGTCAAGCGCCGCCGTGACGAGCGTCACGAGCCCGGTCAGGGCGCGCCCCGCCGCGGTGTCCTTCACGGGCAGCGCGCCACTCGCCTCGCAGCCGACCCCTCCTGCGCCGAGCTGGCTCAGCCTGCCGCGCAGCTCCTCGGCCATCTCGATCGGGTTCCTGCATGCGACGATGACGTCCCTGGGCGACATGCCCCTGCCGAGGGCGTCCGCCACCTCGTCGACGATGGCCTGGGGCTCTGCGTACCCGCCCGCCGGCAGGCAGAAGCGAACGTCCCCCGTGGAGGTGACGACCCCCTCGGGCGACGGCCGGAACAGCGCGCGCGCGAACCCGCCGACCTCCCCGGAGCGCCAGGGGTCGGCCTCGGACCGGGACGCCACGACCTCGCAGGGCACGCCCATCCGCTCGCTCACGTCCAGGAGCAGCCTCACCAGCGGTCGCGAGAGCCCGAACGCGGGGTTGGGGTCGCCCCGGCCGGGGACGTCGGCGCGCAGGACGACGGTCGCCCCCGCGTGGCGGGCGCACTCGACGACCAGCGCGGCTTGCGCCTGGCTGAGCTCGCTGATGCCGTCGAGCGTGAGGTGGCTCCACCCGACCTCGCCCATCAGGGCCGGCAGGCACGTCGCGACCTCGCCCTGCTCGATGAGGCCGTGCCGGGAGAGAAGCCGGCGGTAGGCGCGGCACACGTCGAGTATGTCCCGCTGGGAGGGCTCCATGCCCGAGGGGTCTACGTGCACCAGGGCGTCCGCCGGGCCGCCGGGCGCCTGCCCGAGCGCGGAGGTGCCCGCATAGGTGCGCAGTGCGCCCTCGACGGCGCGGACCGTCCCCGGGGCGCCCGCGTCTATGCACCTCACGGGCGTGGCGTCGAGGGCCTGCAGGACCAACGCCCTGCGCTGCGAGGCGGTGACCAGCGCCCTGCCGTCCCCGTAGAGCGCCCAGCGGTCGCGCATCCATGCCGCGAGCGTCGTGATCTGGACCCCCAGCGGGACGCCCCCCGCCGTCGCGAGGCGCTGCTTGGCGAGCGTCGCCGCCCGCGCGTCGGTCTCCAGGCGGGTGACGCGCCCTCCCCGGCGCGCGGCGTCGCGCGCGTCTCGGTCCGCCTCCTCGCGGGCGGCGAGCGTCGTCCGCGTCGCGACGACGCGCACGCCGCACTGGCGCGCTGCCCCCTCGGCGGGCGGGCAGGCGCCCGCGCGCCCCGCCTCGTGCTCGAGCGTTGCCGCTCCCGTGTCCGCGTGGTCTGGCATGGCGGCATCCCTTCCCGTAGGCTTCGAGGGGTCCGATGCGCCCCGGGGCGCGGCAGGCGCGCGACGGGAACGCGTGCAGTATACCCCAAAAATAAGAACAGATGTTCTGTTCTTTGGAACCTCCTCCATTTTGGCGCCACCCATGTCCCGAATGCGTCCCACGCCCACCGCGGCGCGATTGTTGATGATGTGGTGCACCGCTGCCCGCGGCGGGCCGGCGCGGTGGGGCGAGGGTACACTCCACTACAGTGCAGTAGAGTGCGCAAGTGCCGCGCCCCGCGCCCGCCGGCAGCCGGCGCCGCGCCGAGGCGGCAGGCGGGGAGGAGGGCATCGGAATGGTCGACCGGGCGGATGGGGAACAAGACGCGCGGCAGGGGGGCGGCGAGCCCTCCGGCGAGGAGCTCCTGGCACGGGCGCTGCTCAGCCTCACCAGCGTCGACGAGGTGAACGCCCTGCTCAGCGACTTGTGCACCCCGCGCGAGAAGGAGGACCTCGCGCAGCGCATCGAGGTCGCCCGCATGCTCGACGACGGGTCGTCCTACGCTCGCATCCAGGAGGCGACGGGCGCCTCGGCGACGACCGTCGCCCGCGTCGCGCGCTGCCTCAAGTACGGCCCCGGCGGCTACAGGACGGTCCTCGACCGCCTCGGCTGAGCGCGGCGGGGGCACGCCCGCCGACGACCCTCGTCCCGCCCCGCCCGCGCCCTACTGCTCGCTCGACACGTAGCTGCTGTCGAACGTGATCACGCAGATCGCGTGCGGCTCCTTCTGCAGGACGATGTCGGAGATGCGCCGCTGCAGCTCCGCGTCGGACATCGCCAGGTCGTGCGGCTTCACGCAGTCGAAGATGACGTTGGTGTGGGTCGGTCCGGGCACGGTCCGCAGGTCGTGGATCGTCAGGCGGGGGTCGATCGACGTGATGTGCTGCGAGATCCAGTTGCGCAGGTCGTGCACGGAGGGGTCGTTCGTGATGATCGGGTCGTAGTGCAGCGTCATGATGATGCCGTCGTCGCGCTTGAAGTCCTGCTCGATGTTGTCAATCACGTCGTGGCTCTTGAGCACGTCCTCCTCCGCCGCCATCTCGACGTGGGCGCTGGCGAACTGCCTGCCGGGGCCGTAGTCGTGGACCATCAGGTCGTGGGTGCCCAGCACCCCCGGGTAGCTCAGGATCTTGCTCCTGATGTGCTCCACGAGGCGTGGGTCGGGCGCGCTGCCGAGAAGCGGGTCGACGGTGTCGCGCACGAGGTCGGCTCCGCTCCACACGATGAAGGCGCCCACCGCGAGCCCCGCCCAGCCGTCCAGGTCGACGCCGCTCGCCGCGGAGATGACGGCGCAGGCCAGCACCGCCGCGGTCGAGATGACGTCGTTGCGCGAGTCCACGGCGGTCGCGATCAGGGTAGTCGAGGATATGCGCGCGCCCAGGGAGCGGTTGAACCGCGCCATCCAGAGCTTGACGGCGATCGAGAGGACGAGCACGGCGACGACCCCCCAGCCGAACTCCGCCGGGGAGGGGTTGGCGATCTTCTTGACGGAGGAGACCACCAGCTCGATTCCAATCGCGACGACGATGACGGCCACGACCAGCCCGGAGAGGTACTCGAAGCGCCCGTGCCCGTAGGGATGGCCGTCGTCGGCGGGCTTGCTGGCGAGCTTGAACCCCAGCAGGCTCACGATGTTGCTCGACGCGTCGGAGAGGTTGTTGACCGCATCGGCGACGATCGAGACCGAGCCGGCGAGCGCGCCGATCGCGCCCTTGACGGCGCTGAGCAGGACGTTGCACGCGATGCAGACCACGCTCGCGAGCTTGCCGTAGCGCAGCCTGACCTCGTTGTCCTCCACCTGGTCGGCGTTCGGGACGAACCGCCTCACCAGGGCGTTCGCCAGGGGCGTCAGCCGCACCTGGGGCCGCTGTACGCCCTGCGGCCCGCCGGGTGGCTGCGCCGGCGGAATGCTGCGTCCGTTCGAGTCGCACGCCCGGTCCCAGGACGCCAGGGACGCCCGCACCCGGGGCGCTGCGCTTCTGCGGCGAGGTGCCTCCCGCCGGTCGGGGGCATCCCGGGGGACGGCTGTCCGCCCACCTCTCCGCCTACTTGAACAGGTGGTTCCTCTTGAAGATGATCGCCACCAGCACGCTCAGGACGATCGCCAGCGCCAGGGGGAACACCCAGGGCCATCCCTGGAACGGCAGGTCGACGTTCATGCCGTAGAAGCTGAACACGATCGTGGGGACGGCGAGCACGACGGTGATGACCGTGAGCGTCCTCATGACCAGGCTCAGGCTGTTGTTGATGACGCTGCCGAAGGCGTCCATCGTGCCGTTGAGGATGTTCGTGTAGATCTGCGCCATCTCGATGGCCTGCCGCGTCTCGATCAGGACGTCGTCGAGAAGGTCGCGGTCGTCCTCGTAGAGCTTGATGACGCGGCCGTTGTTGATGCGCGTGATCGTCGCCTCGTCCGCCTTGAGCGAGGTCGAGAAGTAGACCAGCGACTTCTCGAGCCCGAGCATCTTGATCAGCTCGTCGTTGCGCAGCGTCCTGCGCAGCACCTTCTCGGTGCGGTTGAACTGCCTGCGGATGCTCAGCAGGTAGCGCTGGTACTGCTGGGAGATGTGCAGGAGCAGCTGCAGCAGGAAGCGCGTCCTCAGGTGCGTGTCGAGCCCGCGGACCTTGCCGTTGGAGAAGGCCTTGATCGTCTCGTTCTCCTGCAGGCTCACGGTCACGATCATGTCGCGGTCGGGCAGGAAGATGACCGAGAGGGGGTGCGTGTCGTACTGCACCAGCGAGGGGTCCTCCGACTCGCGCGCGTCCTCGACGGCGGGGCAGTCCACGATGACCAGGACCTGGCCGGTGTCGTCGTCGTAGTCGATGTGCGAGCTCTCCTCGTCGTCCAGGGTCGCCGCGACGAAGTCCGACACGATGCCCGACTTGTTCTTGAGCCAGGCGCGCTGGCCCTCGTTGGGCGAGACGATGTTGACCCAGCATCCCGCCTCGGGTGCGAATATCTTCTTGGTGGTACCGTCGGCACCTGTCTTGTAGATCGCGAGCACTGGTGCCCCCCTTGTCGCTCCGTCCGCGCAGGCGCCGACGCGGCGCCTGCACACTATACTATCGTTCTCGCGCGTCGGCCCCTCCGCCGCCCGGGCGGGCCCAAACCGAATACACCTCGGGGGCGCCGTTCTGCCGCCCTCTCCTTGACACGATGCGAACATGAGTTCGATAATGGGACGAGAGCCGCAGCAGGGGGAGGGTATCATGGGGTTCGTCCACCTTCACAACCACACCGAGTACTCGACGCTCGACGGCATCACGCGTCTCAAGGACATGGCGCGCCGCGCGTGGGAGCTGGGGATGCCCGCGTGCGCGATAACCGACCACGGCTACATGAAGGGCTGCGCGCAGTTCTACCTCGATGCGATCTCGGCGGGCAGCCCCGACGGTCGCACGGGACCGGAGTACGGCATCAAGCCGATCCTGGGCTGCGAGGCGTACTTCACGCCGGACGACACCCTGTCCAGGGCGCGCAAGCCCGACCTGTACCACCTGATCCTGCTGGCGAAGGACAACGCTGGCTACGTCAACCTGATGCAGATCATGTCGACCTCCGCCGTCGCCAACTTCTACTACAAGCCGCGCACGACGCTGCAGCAGCTGCGCGACCACCACGAGGGGATCATCGCGACGAGCGCCTGCATGGCGGGAATCATCCCGCGCTGCCTTAGGGCGGGCGACCGCGACGCCGCCGTGAGGTGGGCGAGGACGTTCGCCTCGATCTTCGGGCCGGATGACTTCTACATCGAGCTGCAGAACCAGTTCGTCACGACCGAGGAGGGGATGACGCAGGACGAGCTCAACGCCCTGCTGGACGGCGTGGCGCGCGAGGTGGGCGTGGGGACGGTCGCGACCAACGACCTTCACTACCTGCTGCGCGAGGACGCCCCCACCCAGGACCTGATGCTGTGCATCGGGACGGGGAGCACCCTGGACGACCCCGGTCGCATGCGCTTCAAGGGCGACGAGTACTACATGAAGACCGAGGAGGAGATGCGCGCCGCGCTCGGGCCTCGCTACCAGGAGGCGTGCGACGCCACGGTCGAGATCGCGCGCAGGTGCGGGGCGCGGCCCGACGGCGTGCTCGACGAGCGGGCGGGCGTGTTCCTGGACTTCGACCACGTCGTGCTGCCGCGCTACCCCGGCCTGGACGAGGGACAGACCCACGAGAGCCAGCTGCGCCGCGAGTGCGAGCGGGGGCTCGCGCGCCGCTACGGCGAGGGCTGGAGGCGCGAGCGGCCCGACGTCGCCGACAGGTTCGAGTACGAGTACCGGGTGATCTGCGAGAAGGGGTTCGCCGCCTACTTCCTGATCGTGCAGGACTACGTGAGCTGGGCAAAGCGCAACGGAATCGGGGTGGGGCCCGGCCGCGGCTCCGCCGCGGGGTCGCTGGTGTCGTATGCGCTGGACATCACGACGCTCGACCCGATCGAGAACGGGCTGATGTTCGAGCGCTTCCTCTCGCCGGAGCGCACCGAGATGCCCGACATCGACATCGACTTCGACGACGAGCGGCGCCTCGAGGTCGTCGACTACGTCAGGCGCCGCTACGGGGCGGACCACGTGGCCCACATCATCACCTACTCCGTCCTCAAGGCAAAGGCGGCGATCAGGGACGCCGCTCGGGTGCTGGGCTACCCCGTGGGCATGGCGGACCGCCTCACCAAGATGGTGTCGGGGGCGTTCGACGTGACCCTGGCGGCGACCATGGGGCTGGACGAGGCGCACCGCGAGTACTTCTCGCCCGACTTCGTGGAGGCCTACCGCGGCGACGCCGATGCGCGCCGCATCATCGACGCCGCCCGCTCCATCGAGGGGCTGACCCGGGGGGAGGGGGTGCACGCCTGCGCCGTGCTGATCTGCCGCGACCCGGTCAACGAGCATGTGCCCACCAAGCTCGACACCAAGCAGGAGTTCGAGATCACGCAGTACGAGGGGCACATGGTCGCCAGCATGGGCCTGCTCAAGATGGACTTCCTCGGGCTGCGCACGCTGACGGTGATCTCCAAGGCGCTCGCGAACGTCGAGGCTACCACCGGGAAGCGCGTCGACCTCGACGCCAACCCCCTCGACCATACCCAGGTCTACGAGCTGCTGGGGTCCGGGCACACGGCCGGGGTATTCCAGGTGGAGTCCGCCGGGATGACGGCGACGATCAAGAGCATGCGTCCTACCGAGTACAAGCACATCGTCGCCCTCATCGCGCTGTACCGGCCCGGCCCCCTGGGCGCCGGCATGGTGACCGACTACGTCGAGCGCATGCACGGCAGGAAGCGCGTCACCTACTACGACGACCGCCTTGCGGACATCCTGGGCGAGACCTACGGCACGATCGTCTACCAGGAGCAGGTGATGCAGATCTCGATGAGGATGTCGGGCTTCTCGGCGGGCGAGTCGGACAAGGTCCGCAAGGCGGTGGCCAAGAAGAAGGTCAAGCTCATGACCGAGACCATCCAGCGCTGGGAGGATGGCAAAGAGGAGACGATGCAGGACCACTGGATGAACGGCGCGGTCCGCAACGGCTATCCCCGGCAGACCGCCGAGAGGGTCTGGTCCGACGTCATGAAGTTCGCCTCCTACGCCTTCAACAAGAGCCACTCGGCGGGCTATGCGATCCTGGTGCTGCAGACCGCCTGGCTCAAGGCGCACCACCCCCGCGAGTACATGGCGGCGGTGCTGACCAGCTACAACGGCAAGACGGACAAGATCGTCCACTACGTCACGGCGTGCAGGTCCGACGGCATCGACGTGCTGATCCCCGACGTCAACCAGTCGGGGGACGACTTCACGCCCGTCAGGCAGGGGATTCGGTTCGGGCTGGCGGGAATCCGCGGCGTCGGCGAGGGCGTGAGTGCCCTGATCGTGGCCGAGCGCGCCGCGCGCGGGCCCTACCGGGACATCTTCGACTTCGTCGGGCGCGTCGACCTGGCTAAGGTGAACCGCCGGGTCATCGAGTCGCTGATCAGGGCGGGGGCGTTCGACTCGACCGGGTACACGCGCAGGCAGCTCTCTTGGCTGGTCGCCAAGGACAACCCCTCGAACATCGTGGACTCGGCGACGCGCGACCAGCGCACCCAGGCCGCCGGCCAGCTCTCGATGTTCGACCTGTTCGAGGACGACGGCGACGCCGGGTCCGCCGAGGAGCACGTCGAGCCGGACGGGGTGGAGTGGGACCGGGGCCTGCTTCTCGCGAAGGAGCGCGAGGTGCTGGGAATCTACGTGTCCGACCACCCGCTGCGCCCCTACGAGCGGGTGCTGGAGCGCGAGCGCGACTACCCCATCTCCGCGATCGGGGAGGAGGACCCCGCCGTCCCGGGCGTGTTCCGCGTGCCCGAGGGGAGGGTCCTGCGCTGGGCGGGGATGGTCTCCGACGCCCGGAAGCGGGTGACCAGGAGCGGGGAGCAGATGGCGACCTTCACGCTCGAGGACATGGAGGGCAGGGTCGAGTGCGTGTGCTTCCCGCGCGTCTTCGCCCGCCAGGGGTCGCTGCTGTTCGGCGAAGGGGCGTCAGGCGACGCGGACGAGGGGCCAGGGGGAGAGGCGCCCGGCGAGGTGCTCGTGAGGGTCTGTGCCAGTCTGGAGCGGTCCGACCGCGGCAGCAAGCTCAACGTGAGCTCGATCGAGCGCCTGCGCCTGGGCGCGGGCGACGGGCGGCGCGCGCTCTGACCC
>CAIFEU010000063.1 GCA_903789505.1 uncultured Coriobacteriales bacterium | reverse complement strand
CCTCCTACGAGGGGTACCGCTACAACGAGCGCATCTGGCACGTCGGCGCCCACCGGTAGGGCGCGCGCCTGGGCGGGGTGCCCTGCGCCCCTACGCCCGGCGCGCCCGCGTCCGCGCGGTGCGGGCCCTACGCCCGGCGCGGCCCGGCACCTGCGCCTGGCCCGCACGCTCCGGGGGTGCGGCGTGCGGGGGCGGCCCACATAGGGGGCGTCCATGTGTTGACTGCGTCAAGACGCCCGCCGATGCCGGGCGGGGCGCGCGGGTGCGCTACCATGCCTTGCCATGGAAACGATTCAGGGACATACCACCAACCTCGCCGAAGGCACCGTCGCCGGCTTCGCCACGCGAATGCGCTGCCAGATGTCGGCTTGCGCGTGCGCACGAATGCGCATGTGCGAGCTCGTCTCGTCCCTGATGGTGTCCCGCCGCTGCTTTTAAGGTTTTTACCTGCGGTGGGCACTAATTAACCCACGCGCAAAGCAGCCGGAGCATTTCTATGGTTTCCTATACCGTTGCACATCCGTATCTTCACGCGGGCGCATGCCATCTCGGCGTGCGGCCAGCGCCTCGCAGGGTCTCCCGCAGGTTCGCCTTCTGTAGCGGCTGCGGGGGAATCGGGCGAATGCGCGGGCCGGCGCGCTGAGCCGCTGGCGTGCGCTTGCATGGGGCCGTCCGGCCCCGGCCGCGCAAAGGGCGCGGTCGCGGGCGCGGGACCGCGGGAACGAAGGCAACGAAGAGGGAAAGGAGGATGCCGATGATCGAGCTCGAGCACGTGTCAAAGACGTTCGTCACGAAGAGCGGCACGCACAAGGCTCTCGATGACGTCTCTTTGAGCGTCGCCGACGGTGACATCTACGGCATCATCGGCCCGTCAGGGGCCGGCAAGTCGACGCTGGTGCGCTGCATCAACCTGCTCGAGCACCCCACGTCGGGCTCCGTCATCATCGACGGCACCGACGTCACGGGCTACGGGGACAAGCAGGCGCGCGAGCTGCGTCGCCACGTCGGCATGATTTTCCAGAACTTCGACCTGTACGCGCAGCGCACCGTGCTGCAGAACGTGACGTTCCCGCTCGAGCTCCAGCACGTCAAGCGCGCCGACCGCCTCGCCCGGGCGCACGAGCTGCTCGAGATGGTGGGCCTCTCCGACAAGGAGAGGAACTACCCCTCCCAGCTCTCCGGTGGCCAGCAGCAGCGCGTCGCCATCGCCCGCGCCCTGGCGAACCGCCCCAAGGTCCTGCTGTGCGACGAGGCCACCAGCGCCCTCGACACGATCTCGACGATCTCGGTCCTCAAGCTGCTCAAGCGCGTCAACCGAGAGCTCGGCATCACGCTGGTCGTCATCACCCACGCGATGAACGTGGTCGAGGCGATCTGCAACAAGGTCTCGGTCATCGAGGACGGCGCGATCGTGGAGCAGGGCGCCGTGGCGGACGTGTTCTCGAACCCGCAGCGGGAGATCACCAAGCAGCTCCTGGGGAAGGTGAACTGGGATGAGTGAGGTCGGCGCCGCGATTGCGGACTTCTGGGGCGACTACGGCCAGCTGCTGCTCTCCGGCACGTGGGCGACGCTGGAGATGACGATCCTCTCGACGCTGTTCGCGTACGTCATCGGCATCCCCCTGGGCGTGCTGGTCACGATTACGCGGCGCAACTCGCTGTGGCCGCACCCGGTGCTCAGCAGCGTGCTCGGGTGGATCGTCAACATCTTCCGGTCCATCCCGTTCATCATCCTGCTCGTGTTCCTCATGCCGTTCACGCGTGCGCTCGTGGGCACGACGATGGGCGTGCTGGGGGCGATTCCGCCGCTGGTCATCGCGGCAGCCCCGTTCGTGGCGCGCATGGTGGAGCAGTCCCTGCAGGAGGTCGGCCCCGGGCTGATCGAGGCGGCGCAGGCAAGCGGCGCCACCAACGCGCAGATCGTGTGGAAGGTCATGCTCAAGGAGGCCATGCCCTCGATCGTGCGCGGCGTGCTGATCGCCTTCATCACGCTGTTCGGCTACGTGGCGATGGCGGGCACGATCGGCGCGGGCGGCCTGGGCGACATCGCGATGCGCTACGGCTACTACCGCTATCAGGACAGCGTGATGTACGTGACGCTGGTCATCCTGATCATCATCGTGCAGATCGCCCAGTCGATCGGCGACGTGGTGGCCCGGCGCGTCGACAAGAAGATGAGGTAGGCAAGGAACGGGTTCATCCCCGCGGCAGGGGTCGCGCACCGGGCGAGAGGGCGCGGCGCCCCGGGCGCGGGGGAGCGAGATGCGGGCGTTTCGCGCACGGCGCGCGATTCGTTCGCGAGGCAACATCTTTGAAACCGCTGCCCGTCAAGATGGCAGGCAGTCTATCCGACAGCTCGGGTCCCGGTCGCGCCCGTCTCGCGACGGGTGGGGACGGCAGCTCGCGAGGGGCGAGGGCCGACCGCGCGGCGCGGGACCGGACCAAAGCAGAAAGGCATCATCATGGCTTACGAGAACGAGAACGGCATCTCCCGTCGCAACTTCGTCGCCGGCGCCGCGGCGCTCGCCGCGACCCTGGGCCTGTCCCTGACCTCGATCGCCCGCGCCGCCGAGTCCTCCTCCGAGGACGGCAAGGCCGCCGCGAGCAAGGCCGCAGACAGCAAGGCGGCCGACAGCGCCGCCGCCGAGTCGACCTACACGCTCGCTGACGTCAAGGCGATCGACGAGAAGGCCACCCTCAAGGTCGCCGCGTCGCCCAGCCCGCACGCCGAGATCCTCGACCACGTCAAGGACGCGCTGTCGAAGCTCAACGTCGACCTGCAGGTCACCGAGTTCACCGACTACGTGCAGCCCAACAACGTCGTCGAGAGCGGCGAGCAGGATGCCAACTACTTCCAGCACCTGCCCTATCTCAAGAACTTCAACGAGGAGAACGGCACGCACCTGAAGGCCATCGGCAAGATCCACTTCGAGCCGATGGGCATCTTCGCCGGCAAGACCTCCAGCATCGACGGCCTGGCAGACGGCGCGACGATCGCCGTGCCCAACGACACCACCAACGAGGCCCGCGCGCTGCTGCTGCTGCAGGCGCAGGGGCTGATCAAGGTCAACGAGAGCGCCGGCCTGGCCGCCACGCCCAAGGACATCACCGACAACCCCAAGAACCTCAAGTTCAGCGAGGTCGAGGCCGCTGCCGTCGCCCGCACGCTGCAGGACTGCGACCTGGGCGTCGTGAACGGCAACTACGCGCTCGACGCCGGCCTGAAGATCTCCGACGCGCTCGCCACCGAGTCCGCGACCTCCGACGCCGCCGACCAGTACGCCAACATCATCTGCGTCAAGGAGGACAACGTCGACAACGCCGCGGCCAAGAAGCTGGTCGAGGTTCTGAAGGCCTCCGACGTCCAGGATTGGATCACCTCGAACTTCGAGGGTGCCGTCGTCCCGGTCAACTTCGACGACCTGGACTAGTTCCGACAGGATCGCCGCTCGCGGGGCCCGGCGCGCATCCCCTCTCGAGGGGGCGCCGGGCCCCTTTTCGTGTACGGCTCCGCGACGCTGCGACGGCGCGATCTCGCGGGCCGTCGGCCCCGCAGCTTGTTCGCCCCTCAGCCCAGCGGCCCGCGCCCATGTCGGCGCCCGCCGCGAGGCCCGTCCCGGCGGCGCGTCGGCGGCGTCGCTACCAGTCGAACGCCTCGCCCACCGGGACGCGCACGACCAGGTCGGCTTGGGCCTCGGCAGAGGTGGGCGAGAGGTTCGCGACCACGAGCGTGCCCCCGTGGAAGTACTCGATGAAGCCCGCCGCCGGCCACACGGCGAGCGAGGTCCCCGCCACCACGAGGACGTCAGCGGCGTCAATCAGCCGCGCGGCGCGCAGCATCGTCGCCTCGTCGAGGGGCTCCTCGTACAGGACGACGTCGGGCTTGACCGCGCCGCCGCAGGCGGGGCAGCGTGGGATGCCGTCGGCGGAGGCGTCCGCCGCCGCGAGCGTCTGGGCGAGGTCGAAGCCTCGCCCGCACCCCTGGCAGTGGTTGCGGTGGACCGACCCGTGCAGCTCGACCACCGCGCGGCTTCCCGCGGCCTGGTGCAGGCCGTCGATGTTCTGCGTCACGACGCCCGCGAGGTGCCCCGCGCGCTCCAGCTCGGCGAGCTTGCGGTGGCAGGCGTTGGGGCGCGCGTCGGGGAACACCATCTTGCTGCGGTAGAAGCGCCAGAACTCCTGCGGGTGCGCCTGGAAGAACGAGTGGCTCACGATGGTCTCGGGCGGGTATCCCACGCCCGAGCTGGTGCGGTACACGCCGTGCGCGCTGCGGAAGTCGGGGATGCCGCTCTCGGTCGACACCCCCGCCCCGCCGAAGAAGACCGCCGAGCGCGCCTGCTCCAGGACGCCGCGCAGCGCCTCGCGCGCCTGCGCCGCGTCGGTGACCTCCCGCCTGCCGCCACCCGCGCCCGTCGCCCGCTGCCTCTCATCGCTCATCCCGTGCCTCCGCTCCTTCCGTCTGCCTCCGCCCCGCTCCCGCCCGCCCTCCGGGCTCCCGGGCGACCTGCGCGACCAGCTCCCACAGCATGCGCAGGCTCCTCGTCGGCCGCTCGTGACGCCGGCGCACCGCGTACGTGCCGAACTCCGCCGCACCCTCCATGTCGAGCCGGACGACGCGCGCCCAGGGCAGCCCCTCCTCTCCCTCGAGCAGGGGGAAGACGAACGAGAGGGCGTCGTGCTTGAGCGCGAGCCGCCTGAGCATGTCGACGTTGGACGACGCCGCGGGCACGCTGATCCGCACGCCCCGCTCCCGTGCGGCGCGCATGACGAACTGGTGCAGGTGGTTGAGCTGGCCCGCCGTGATGAGGGTCTGGCCGTCGAGGTCCTCGATCCGCAGGGAGTCGCGGGCGCTCAGCGGGTTGTCGAGGGGGACGGCGAGCCACAGCCCCGTCGGCACCAGCACGCGCGACTCGAAGCCCGCGAGCATGGAGGGGTGGCTGCCCACCAGGGCGAGGTCGGCCCCGCCGTCAGCGAGCATCGTCAGCGAGCCGTCGGTGTTGGTCTCCTCGACGCTGATCGCCAGGGCGGACATGCGGCGCTCCACCCGCTCGAAGAAGTCATCGCCCAGCGACAGGGCGACGCCGGTGCTGATGACGACCGAGACCCCCTCCGCCCCGCCCTCGCCCGCGTGCCGCGAGAACTCGCGCTCCAGGTCGTCGAACCCCTGGACGAGGGGCTCGGCGCTGTTGAGGAAGCGCCTGCCCAGCTCGGTGGGGAGCAGCCGGTTGCCGTTTGCCACCACGAACAGCGGACCGCCCATCTGCGACTCGAGGTGCCGCACCGCCTGGCTCACCGCCTGCCGCGACACGTACAGCTCGCGCGACGCCGCGGCGAACCCTCCCTGCCGCAGCGCCTCCACCGCGTACCTCACCTCGTGAAGCTCCATCTACCCCTGACCTCCCGAACCCCCGCGACCTATCGTCCCCGCGACAAGGATAGCTTGCGCCGGCGCAACGCGACAGGCGTACCCTGCCCCCAATCCGCCCACGTACAATGGGGGCGACGCGGATGAGGCAGGGGGCCTCGGCGCCGCACGGGCACGCGTCAGGCGCACGGCAGTGCGCCTCGAGGGGAAGGGGACAGGCATGGAATCCACGGGCAAGATGGGCTCGACGTTCAGCCGTCGCTCGTTCGTGTCGGGGGCGGCGGTGGCGGCCGTGGGTGCCGTCGCGGGGGCGCGCGCCCTCGCCGACGAGCCCGCGAAGTCCGCCGACCAGAAGGCGGCCTCCAAGACCAAGGAGGCGGCCGCGACCGACGCCGGGGCGGAAGCCGCCAAGGGCGCCAGCGCCACGATCGGCGTCGACGACTCCTATGTGATCAGGCTCGAGAACGGCCTGCCCAAGTGGGGCTTCGAGATCGCGCCCGACCCGATCGCCGACTCGGACATCTCCGAGACCGTCGAGGACGACGTCATCGTCGTGGGCGCCGGCATGGCGGGCATCTGCACGGCGGCGGCGTGCGCGGAGCGGGGCGGGTCGGTCACGCTGTTCAGCGCCTCCAGCGCGCCCATCAGCCGCGGCGGCTCGAACTTCTCCGCCTACAACAAGGTGATCGAGGAGTACGGCATCGAGCGGCTCGACCCCGTCCCGTTCTTCTATCGCGAGGAGCGCGCGGCGAGCTTCACGATCGACCAGCAGATGTGGATGCGCGGATACAACAACTCCGAGGAGGCCATGGACTGGGTCATCGACATCGTGCGCGACGCCGGCGTCGAGGTGTTCCTGGAGCGCGACAACATCAACGACGGCGGCCCCAACTACGCGATCGGGTTCGGCGCGGTGGGACAGGACGAGGCGAGCGCCTCGACCGGGCAGCAGAACGCCGTCGTCGCCATGGCCGACTACGCCGAGGCCCAGGGCGCCACGCTCGTCTACGACACCGTCGCCCGCCAGCTCGTGCGCGACGAGGCGAGCGGGAGGGTGAGCGCCGTGATCGCCCAGCGCTCCGACGGCAGCTACGTCAAGTACGTGGGCAGGTCGGCGGTCGTCCTGGCGACCGGCGACTTCTCGTCAAACAAGGAGATGCTCGCCAAGTACTGCCCGCAGGTGCTGCCGGTCATGGGGCTCGAGCAGGAGGCCGAGCCCGACTACAACCGCGGGTTCGCACTGACCGGCCTGTACCCCGGCGACGGGCAGCGCATGGGCCTGTGGGTGGGCGCGGGCTGGCAGCACGTCAGCACCGCACCGATGATGCAGGGCGCCTGGGGAGGGTCCAACGAGCCGCTCGGCTTCCACCAGGGGCTCAACGTCAACATGAACACCGAGCGCTACCAGCGCGAGGACGTCTCCGCACCCTATGCGGCCAACCACCTGCTGAGCCAGCCGGGCCACGTGGCCTGGGGCATCTGGACGGCTAACTACGCCCAGCAGCTGATCGACAACGGGCACGAGTGGTACTTCTTTGGCAATCGCTATGAGGTGCCCGCCGCGACCGCTGACGAGGTCATCGCCAAGTGGGACGCCGGCGTGGAGGCGGGCAGCTACGTGAAGGCGGACACGCTCGAGGACCTCGCGCAGGCGACCGGGCTGGACGCCGAGAAGCTCGCCGCCGTGGTGGCGCGCTACAACGAGCTCGTCGCCGCCGGCGAAGACGCCGACTTCCACAAGGACCCGAGCTACCTCATCGAGATCGACACCGCGGGCCCCTTCTATGCCGCGCAGAACTACGCGATGGCGATGACCGTCATGGGCGGGCTCAACACCAACTGCAACTGCCAGGTGATGGACGCCGACGACGTCGTGATTCCCGGGCTGTTCAACGTTGGCATGATGATGGGCAACATGTACGCGAACAACTACAACTTCGCGATTCCCGGCAATAGCTACGGCATCAACTGCATCACGTATGGCTACCTGCTGGGACACGACCTGGCCGCCCACGCGTTCGACGCGTAAGGGGCGCGGGCGGGGCCGGTGGCTGACGCGGGCGGGGCCGGCGAGTGCCCGGGGCCGGCGTGGGGGCGTCCCCTGCCGGCCGACGTGCCGAAAATGGCGGCAGGCAGGGGTTGGGGACGCCCCCCGGGGCGCCCCCCTGCCGGCGTGTCTGCGGCTGCGGATGTGTCGTCCCAGTTCAGGGGCGTTCCTCCCACGCGAGGCCCCGTCGCGGGTGCTCGGCGGGGCGTCCCCAACCCGGCTTTCCCGCCGCGCGCGGGCTTCTGGCCGGCAAGACTCCGCGCGCCGCGGGTGCCGGCGGTCCGCCGCGCGCCGGCCTATGCCCCCGGAGCCTCGCCGCGATCGAAGGCGAGGAGCCGCCGGTAGCGCTCGCTGCCGGCGGCGAGCTCGGCGGGGGTCCCGCACATCGAGAGCTCGCCCGCCTCGAGGAACGCGACGCGGTCCATCCTGCTCACGCCCAGAAGGTGGTGCGTGACCAGGACCAGCGTCCGGTCGGCGAGGGCGTCGAGCAGGGTGTCGACCAGCTCGGACTCGGTGCGGGGGTCCAGGGAGGCGAACGGCTCGTCGAGTAGCACCACGGGCGCGTCCTGCAGCAGCACGCGGGCCAGGGCTATGCGGTGGCGCTCGCCCCCGGAGAAGCGCATGCCCCCCTCGTCCACCATCGTGTGTATCCCCTCGGGCAGGGCCTCGACGACCTCGCGCATCCGCACGCGCTCCAGGGCGTCCCACGCGCGCGCCTCGTCGGCGCCCGTGTCGGCGATGCGCAGGTTCTCGAGCAACGAGGCGTGGAACAGGTAGGTGCGCTGCTGGACCACGCCGAAGCACCGGCTCGCGGCGGGCCCGAGCTCGCAGGTGTCGACCCCGTCGAGCCGGACGCGCCCGGCGGTGGGGACAAGGTCGCCGCGGACCAGCGAGAGCAGCGTCGACTTGCCCGACCCGCTCGCCCCGAGCAGGGCGAGGTGCTCGCCCGGGTGAACGGTGAGGCTCACGCCGCGCAGCACCTCGCGCTCGTCCGCCGCGTAGGCAAAGCGCACGCCCTCGATTGCCAGCGTGGGGCGCGTCCCGACTGCGCCCGCCGGCGCGGTCGTCGCGCACGTCCCCGTCGCTGCCGCCGGCGCGCCCGCGCTTCCGTCCTGCTCCACCTTGCCGAAGGGCGCCGCCCTGCCCTCGTCCAGCGCGTTGAGGCGCTCGATCGAGTCCGCGTGCGCCCCCGCCTCGACGGCGGCGTCCGACAGCGGGACGAAGGCGTCCACCAGAGGGAAGAACCCCAGCACGTAGGCGGCGATCCAGTCGGCGGGGCGCGCGTTGAACGCGACGTCGGGGTCGAACGCCGGCGCGGTGCCCCCCAGCTCGCCCGCCGCCCAGGCGCACACCAGGACCGCGAGCGCCCCGAACGCGGTCGTCACGACCGCGTCGCGGCGACGCGAGAAGGCGGCGACGCGGTCGCGCTGCTCGCGCGCGAGGCGCGCCTGCCGGTCCACGCGCGCGACGCAGTCGCCCGCCCTGCGCGCCAGCGCCCAGTCGGTGGCGCCCAGGACGTCGTCGGTCACCTCGGCGTACAGCTCGTCGTCCAGGTGCTTGGCGCGCACCTGCCGCGCCCCGTTGACCAGCACCGACACGAGCGGCACCAGGACGACGAGCACCCCGACTGCGACCAGCATCGCAAGGGCGTACGCCACCGAGAGGCGCCCGAGCGCCGCGACCAGCAGGACCCATCCCGCCCACGCAATCACCGTGGGGAAGATCGTGCGCAGGTACAGGTTCTGGATGTGCGCGATGTCCTCGGACAGCAAGCCGAGCACGTCGCCGGTGCGCCTCAGCGCGCTCCACCCGAATGCGTCGCCCTCCACGTGGCGGTACAGGCGCAGCCTCATGTCGGAGGTCATGCGCAGCACCCAGTCGTGGCTGGCGAGGCGCTCGAAGTAGTGCAGGAACGGCCGCCCCACGCCGAACAGCTGGACCAGCCCCAGCGGCACGAACAGCTCGAACACGGAGTACGGGCGCTCCGCCGCCGCGCTGATCAGGTAGCCCGACGAGAACATCAGCGCCGCGCTGAAAGCCAGGGCGAGCGCCCCGAGCACCAGCGCGCACGCCAGCATCCTGCGGTACCTGCCCAGGTAGGGCCGCACCCACGTGTCGCGCGACCAAAGCCCGCGCAGGCGCCGTGCCTGGGCGCGCGCCGCCCCGTTCGCCTCCGAGGTGCCACCCTCATCCGAGGCACCGCCCGCGACCGGGCCCTCGACCCCCGCCTTGCCCCGTGTCCTCTTCGCGTCCCTCATCGCGCGTCGCCCCCTCCCAGCGCCCGGGCGAGCCGGGCGTACGCGCCGTCCCGGTCGCGCGCGAGCTCCTCGGGCGACCCGACCTGCGCCACGCGCCCGGCCTCGAGCACCGCCACCACGTCCGCGTCGCCCACCCAGTGCAGCCGGTGCGTCGCAATCACCGTGAGCCGCCCCCGCATCGTCGGCAGCATGTGCCGCTTGAGCTCGAGCTCGGTCTCGATGTCGAGGTGGGCGGTGGGCTCGTCGAGCAGCAGGACGCGCCGGTCGGCGACGATGGCGCGGGCGAGCGCGATGCGCTGCGCCTGGCCGCCCGAGAGCCGGCGCGCCCCCTCTCCCACGCGCGAGTCGAGCCCGTCGGGCAGCTCCGCCACCAGCTCGTCGAGACCCACGGCGGCGACCGCGTCGCGCACCTGGGCATCCGTGGCGTCGGGGCGATAGAACCGAACGTTGTCGCGCAGGCTCGCCGAGAATACGTGCGGGTCCTGCGGGATGTACGCCACCTGCGAAAGCCAGTCGGGACGCCTCAGCGTCGGGATCCGCCGAGCGGGGACGCCGGGCGCGCGCAGCTCGATCGAACCGGCCTCGGGGGAGACGAAGCCGGCGAGGACGTCGAGCAGCGTTGACTTCCCCGCCCCGCTCTGGCCCACCAGCGCCACGACCTGGTTGCCGCGGAGCTCCAGGCTCACGTCGTGCACGCCGCCCGAGCGGTCGCGGCTGCCCTGGTCGTCGTCCCTGCCGCGCCCATCGCCCCGCTCGACCTCGCTGGTTAGGTCGTCGTCCCTGCCGCGCCGGTCCGCCCCGCCGGCCTCACGCTCGCCGCCGTGCAGGTAGGTGACGCCGCGCAGCTCGAGGCGGCACCCGTCACCCCAGGCGGGCAGCCGCCCTCCCGCGCCGGTCCGCCCCGCCTCGCCGCCCCGCGCACCGTCCGCCGTTGGCACGTCGGGAACCGTCGTTCCTGCGCCGCTCGCCACCGATAGGGGAGCCGTGCCTGCGCTGCTGCGCCTCGCGCCCGCTGCGTTCGCCAGGCTCTCGGCGGCGACGCCCGCCTCGCCGCCCTCCACGTCCGCCCCGGGCCGCCTGCCGTGCAGCTCCGCTCCCATCTCGATGATGCGCGCCAGCGCGGTCTTGCCGTCCAGAGACGCGTGGAAGTCCGAGGCGAAGCGGCGCACTGGCGCGAAGTACTCGGGCACGAGGATCAGCGCGGTCAGGGCGGGGGCGAGCGCGATCGTGCCGCCCATGAGGCGGAACCCCAGCATGATCGCCACTGCGGCGAGCCCGAACGTCGCGAACAGGTCGAGCACCAGGCTTGACACCGTCGCCATGCGCAGGGTCGCCACCGTCGCCTTGCGGAAGCGCTCGCTCACCGCGTAGACGCGCTCGCCCTGCTGGTGCGCCTGGCCGAACAGGGCCAGCGTGTCGATGCCGCGCAGCGAGTCCACGAAGTGGCTCGAGAGCGCGTCGTACTCGGCGTGCTGGCGCTCGGCGCGCGCCTTGGCCTGTGAGCCGATCAGCGTCATGTACCAGATCGTGAACGGCAGGACGCACAGCGCGATCAGCCCGCTCACCCAGTCGACGAGGAACAGCGCGACGACGATGACCAGCGGCACCACGGCGAGGTCGGCGACCTTCGGCAGCATTAGCGCGATGTAGGAGCGCACCTGCTCGACACCCTCGAGCAGCGTCGTCACGACCGTGCCCGTGCCGAAGGCGCCCACCGCCCCGCCGCCCGCCTCCAGCACGTCGCCGAGCAGGTCGGAGCGCATCCGTGCGCAGCGGTCTTCGGCGAAGCGCCCCGCGACGCGCGAGCGCAGGCATCCCACGAGCTGGCGTGCCGCGAACGCCGCGAGGAACGCCAGCAGCGCGGGCGCCTGGCTCACCAGCGTCGCGCCCTCCCAGAGGCTCGCGAGCGCGCCCGCCAGCGCCCACGCCTGCGCCACGGCGCCCACGGCGTCGGCGAGCGAGCACGCCAGCATCGCGGCGAGCACGCGCCGGGCGCCTGGCAGGGCGAGGATCTCCTTGCTGAACATCGAACCCATGGTCCCTCCAACGGATGGGGGCGCGAGGCGGCCCCGCAGGCATGCGTACGGGGCAAAGTCTGAACGTCTGCCTTCAACTATCTGAGACGACTGCCATCATTGGCAAATGGAGCCTTGAAATGTCACATGGGGAAGTATACGTTTCTCGAGATGGACAGGGCCGTCGCCGCTGGCGGAAAAGTCCCCGCGCCATCGGCGACGATGCTTTAATTGCAAGTAACCTTGTCATATTATAGCGACGCCTGTGCGGCCGCGCCTCGCGCGCGACCGGTCGGTCGGCAAGCGGGTCTGTGGGGGCCCGGGCTGTTTTGGCTGCCCTGCGGGGCAAGGAGAGAGAGGGGGAGGGGCGCATGGACGCTCTCAGCGATCCGGTCGTGCTCGCGCGCATACAGTTTGCCGCGACCGCTCTGTATCACTTCCTGTTCGTGCCGCTTTCCGTCGGCATGGGTCTGATCATGGCGATATATGTGACGCGGGCGAACAGGCCGGCGGCGCGCGGCGACGCGCATGCGCAGGCGCTCGCCCGATTCTGGGTGCGCATCTTCACGACCACGTTCGCCGTGGGCGTGGCGACCGGCATCACGATGGAGTTCTCGTTCGGCACCAACTGGGCCGACTACTCGCGCTTCGTCGGCAACATCTTCGGCGCGCCGCTGGCCGCCGAGGCGCTGTTCGCCTTCTTCCTCGAGTCGGTGTTCCTCGGCGTGCTGCTGTTCGGCCGCAAGAAGGTCTCGCCCCGGTTCTACACGGTGAGCTCCTGGCTCGTGTGGGCGGGCTCGTGCCTGTCGGCGCTGTGGATCATCATCGCCAACTCCTGGATGCAGACGCCCGCGGGCTATGAGATCGAGGACGGCAAGGCGGTGCTGACCGACTTCTTCGAGGCCGCGCTCAACAACTCCACGCTGCAGCATTATGCCCACACCGTGTTCGCGCTGCTCGTGATGGGGTCGCTGGTGTGCCTGGCGATCGGCGCCTACTACCTGCTCAAGGACCGCGACTCGCGCGCCGGCCGGAGCATGCTCAAGACCGGCGTTGTTGCGGGCGTCGTCACGACGGTCGTCCTGCTGGGCGCCGCTCACGCGCAGGCCGTCGAGGTCGCGCAGTACCAGCCCGTCAAGCTCGCGGCGATGGAGGGCCAGTACGAGAGCGGCCCGATGGAGCTCTCGCTGTTCGGCTGGGTCAACGAGGAGGAGCAGACCAAGTTCTCGGTGGGCATCCCTGGCGGGACCTCGTTCCTCGCGTCGTTCGACTTCGACACGGTATACCAGGGCCTCAACGACTTCCCGGCCGACGAGCAGCCCACCTCGGTCAACACGGTCTTCCAGTCGTACCACCTCATGGTCGCCCTGTTCGGCGTCATCTGCCTGGTGCTGCTGCTCGGCATCATCGTCCTGTGCGGCAAGCTCAAGGATAAGAAGTGGCCGCTGCGCATCATGATGTTCGGCTGGATCGCCCCGATCGTCGCGATCGAGAGCGGGTGGATCACCGCCGAGTACGGCCGCCAGCCCTGGATCGTGACCGGCCTGCTCAAGACGCAGGACGCCGTCTCGCAGTCGGTCGACGCCACGCAGCTGCTCATCACGCTCGCGCTGTTCTTCGTGATCTACGTGCTGATGTACGTCGCGTGGCTGCGCATCTTCCTGCGCACCGTCAAGCGCGGGCCGGAGCAGTTCCTGCCCGAGGTCGAGGCCGAGATGGCCGCGTCGCCCCAGGCGGGCGACTCCAAGCCAACCGACGGCATGTTCACCGCCGAGGTGAGCGGGCAGGCGCACGACGCCGCCGTCGCGACCGGAAAGGAGGCGTAGCGCGATGTCGGGACTGGCTGTAACGTGGTTCATCCTGGTCGCCGTGCTGCTGACCGGCTACTTCCTGCTCGACGGGTTCGACCTGGGCATCGGCGTGCTGTACCCGTTCCTCGGCAGGGGCGAGCAGTCCAAGGCCGTGCTGCGTCGCGCGATCGGCCCGGTGTGGGATGGCAACGAGGTCTGGCTGCTCACCGCCGGCGGCGCCCTGTTCGCGGCGTTCCCCGCTGCGTACGCCACCAGCTTCTCGGGCTTCTACCTCGCAATCATGCTGGTGCTGTTCGGCCTGATCGTCCGTGCGGTCTCCCTGGAGTTCCGCGCCCATGACCCCAAGCTCAGGGGCGTGTGGGATGCGACGTTCTTCGTGGGCAGCCTGTTGCCGGCGCTGCTGTTCGGCGTTGCGATCGGCAACGTCGTCGCCGGTATCCCGCTCAACGACAACGGCGACTACACGGGGACGTTCTTTGGCCTGCTCACGCCGTTCGCGCTGTGCTGCGGCGTCCTGGGGCTCGTGCACATGCTGACGCAGGGCGCCTCGTGGGCCGCCGTCAAGGCGCCGCGGGAGGGCGCCGACGACCTGCGCGACCGCGCGGCGAGCCTGCGCCGGTTGCTGCTGGTGGTCGAGCTCGTCGTGTTCCTGCTCGTGACCTGCCTGTTCTTCGTGACCGTCGTGCCCACCTCAACGGTGGGGCTGGGCGTGACCGCCCTGGGCGTCGTGTTCGCCGTCGTGTACGCGCTCGGCTGGGTCATGGCGATGCTGCGCAAGACGTCCGACCCCACCGACGACATCTACGCGTTCATCGGCGTCGAGCTGAGCGCCGTTGGCCTGGTCGGCATCCTGGCCGCGACGATGTTCCCCAACCTGATCGTGTGCTCCACCGACGCCGCGCTCTCGATTACGGTCGCCAACGCCGCCTCGGGCGACGCCACGCTCGCGGCAATGGCGGTCATCGCCGGCATCGGCGTGCCGCTCGTGCTGATCTACCACGTTATCTCGTACCGCATCTTCCGCGGCAGGCTCGCCAAGGAGGACCTGACGTACTAGATGGAGCCAATGCCGGGCCGAGGCGCTCCGGCGTGCCCGCTGCGGACGCGCCTGCCGCTCGACCGGCATGGCACGGACCGACTGCCGCGGGCCTGGGGGACGCTGCCCCCCCC
>CAIFEU010000062.1 GCA_903789505.1 uncultured Coriobacteriales bacterium | reverse complement strand
AGCCAGCCGTTCCTCAAGGTCAACCGCCGCGGCAAGCGCTTCGCCAACGAGTCCACGCCCTACGACAACATCTGCTTCGCCGCAGGCAGGCAGCCCGGCGGGGTGTTCTGCCAGGTGTTCGACGGCAACGCCAAGGACGACATCATCCGCTTCATGCAGACCGGGTGCGCGGCAGTGACGCGCCTGTTCATGAAGAGCGGCGGCGACATCGACTCCTATCTCGACGCCGTCGGGTGCACCCTGTTCAAGAAGGCCGACACGCTCGACGAGCTGGCCGACAAGCTGGGGTTCGAGGGCGAGGACAAGGAGGCGTTCCTGGCCACCTGCGACCGGTACAACGAGCTCTACGACGCCCAGGAGGACTCCGACTACGGCAAGGAGGCCTACCGCCTCTCCGAGCTGCGCACCCCGCCGTTCTACGGCTGCTGGTTCGGGGCGAGCCTGCTGACCACGCTGGACGGCCTGCGCATCAACTCCGACCTGCAGGTCCTCGATGCCTGCCTCGAGCCAATCCCCGGGCTGTACGCAATCGGCGACTGCTCGGGCAGCTTCTTCGCCGACAACTACCCCGAGTACCTCGTTGGGTCGGCTGCGGGTCGCTCCACGACCGAGGGACGTCACCTCGCCAAGCAGCTCGCCAAGGCGGAGGGCATCGACGTCGAAGCGGCCGACACCGCCGCCAAGGAGGCCCTCGCCGCCGCGGTGACCGAGGTGCCTGAGCCCGGCGACTACGTCGCAAACGGAGCAAAGGTGGTCTGGTAGGACCGGTTCGAGAGCCCACGCATAAGGGGTGTCCATCCCCTTTATGCACGCCGTCCCCGCCTTGGAGATGCCTCCTAGACGGGGGCGGCACGTTCTGCCCCCCCACGCACCGCACTCGCGGCCTTCGTGCCCGCGCGTCACCCCGCCGCGATAACGCCCTCCCCACCCACGGTGCCATCCGCGGCCTTCCCCGCATCGTTGCCTGGCTCATAGGTCCAGTCTCGTATGAACTCGATTGTGTCGTGCGAGACGGATTCTCCAGTCAGAAGAGAGATGCACTGGAGATTGAGCATGAGCGCCCGCTTGGCGACCGTCTGCTCGTCATCGAGCATCCCCCTTCTCAGCCAATCAAGCTTGAGGGCAGTGGAACCGCCGAAGATGTAACGCGCGCAGATGTCGGGCGTCAGGGCGCCTCCCTCGAGCCCACCTCCGTAGCCCCCCGCAAGTTCGGCGCTGTCGACGGCAAAGTTCGTGAGATACGTGACCCCACCATCGAGCACCGCTCGATCGAAGTACGGCGACCGACCCACGTTGAACAGCACCGCACGCGCCAGATTGGGGTTCTCGCGTGAGAAACGTAGCTGGTCGACGATTCTGCCAAGAATGTAGCCATACAGCGTGCGCACATCGCGAGCGCTTCTCAGCGGATGGTTCTGAGGAGCGACGCGCCAGTCCCATGTCGGCCACAGATAACAGGAAATGGCCAGGTCAATGATATCCTTGTAGTGTGCATAGAATGCTTTCTTGCTCACACCCGCCCGCTCGAGCACCTCCTTGAGGGTCGTTTTCTCGAGTGGCTTCTCCCTCAGAATGCCGATGAGGGCCTCTTTGAGATACCCCTCGGTGCGTAGCGCCCTCCTGTCCGCCATTGCCCTCCCCCTCACGTAGGTCGCATGCATCGTCCGAGTAAGCGACCTTTTCGCCGATTCGTCTCCTAGGTAATTCTTCGTGAGATTGGTCCCCTGACGCAAGCGTGGAATGTCGGATACGCTCACGTCGTCTTCACGGACACGGCGACGGGGAATTCGCCGTTCGGCATGACATCAAAGAAGGGGGATTTGAGATGAGCGGTATCGAAGGCATCTCGCGTAGGAACCTGGTTATCGGAGGAGCGATGGCAGCCGCGGCGGCTGGGGTGGCGGGGGCGGGCGGTACGAGCGTGGCCCTGGCATCCCACGAGCGCGCGGAAGGTTCGGGTGAAAACGCAGGCTGGGGCGATACGGAGCTCAGCGATGGACTCCTCGACACGCCCTTCGGGGAGGTCGTGGACAATTGGTTCCAGTATCCGTGGAGCTACACCGCCGAGTTCGCCCCGCAGCCTGACCGCGACCACGTTACGATTCTCGTGTCCTCCTCGACAATCGGTGGCAACGGGGAGACGCTCGCCGGCATAGCTGCCGATGAGATTGGCGACGCGGCGGACGTCGAGACCGTCTTCCTCCGCGACCTCATGATCAATCCGATCATGACCATCAACGGGCAACCGCCCGTGGAGCAGACCAGCACGGTTCAGGACGGGATAACTACGGTTATCGACGCGCTCAAGAGGGCAAACATCGTAATCGCCATCGCCCCGACCTACTACAACAACCCTGACGGCAGGATGATGAGCGCCCTGACCCGCCTCTGGAGCGCTTGTTGGACCAATCCCGAATACCAGTGGCGCCCCACAAAGCGCACGGCAGTAATGCTGACCTGCACCGGGTCGCAGCCCGACTATCTCAAGACCGTGGTACGCGGGATATTCACGATGGCGGATATGTCGATTCTGTCGCCGGAGTACAAGACAGAAGTGTTCACCGGATGTGGCACGCCCCAGTCAGTACAGAACAACGACGACCACATCCAGGCGGCTCGCGCACTCGCTCGTTGGGCAATCCGCGCAGAGTAGCCAGCAGGGCCGTTCGAGCTATCGGAGTCAGATGCGGGGGCGTGGACCATCAGTCCCCGCGGACAATATCGCAGGCGGTGCTAGCGCCAGACAACACAGATGCACAGCAAGGGACCCTCGCTCACCGGACGATATCCGTGAGCGAGGGTCCCTCAGCACATCGGGGCGCGCGGACATCGACCGACATCCGCGCGCCTCGGGTAATTCATTGTCGTAATGAGGCAGGCGAAAAGCTAATCACCCATCACGAGGTCTGCCGACTCGTCGCGGTACTTGACCGCTGTGGCGGCAATCAGGCCGGCGGCAAACGCGAAGATGAAGAAACCGAGAACGGCGAACATTTTTCCCTCCTCGTAACGTAGCGGAAATCCTTATCCGCTAACCAAGGTCACTCTACCCGCTCGCACCGGTTATCACAACAGCCGTTCGCCGTTTTATCGAAAATGTTTCGTAAGCCGCCGTCATGCCTTTCTCATGTCGTTTCACCTGCGACGACGCACCTTAGTGCCCGTCGGTCCCCGCGCCGCCATCACCGGCGTCGGAAGCAGTGCGAGCCTCAGACGTCGCAGGCGTTTCGGCGGTCGAGGCAGCACCGCCCTCGGACAGCGCCGCATGCTGCTCCTCGAACGTGCGCAGGTTGGTGTTGTAGCGCATCTGGACCAGCTCGAGGACGAGAGCAAAGGCGAGCGCGCAGTACACGATGAGCTTCTCGAGCTCCATGCCGAAGACCTCGATGTGCGTGGCGATGCCCAGGCTCTCGGTGACCAGCAGCAGGCCGATCATCGTGATGAAGGCCAGGGCGAGCAGCTTCATCTCGGCGTGGCGGTTGATGAAGTTGGAGACCTGGTCGATGAACACCATCATCAGCAGGATCGCGAGGATGACGGCGATGACCATAACGATCAGGTGGTCGGCGATGCCCACCGCGGTGATGACCGAGTCAATCGAGAACACGACGTCCATTGCCATGATCGTGGCGATCGCCTGGCCCAGGCCGATCGTGCGCGAGCTGACCGCGCTCGGGTCGTTCGCGAGGGCGGCACGTTCCCTGACCTCGGTGAGGCGGAGCATGTCACGCTGCTCGACGATGCCCTTGTACACCAGGTATCCGCCGCCGATGAGCAGCACCAGGTCGCGGATGGAGAAGCCGTGGGCCCAGAAGCCCAGGTTGATCGTAAACAGCGGCGTCGTCATGTGCACCAGCCACGAGGCGACGCTCAGAAACGCAATGCGCATCAGCAGGGCGCCGGCAAGGCCGAGGCGTCGGCCGATGTGGCGCTTCTCAGGGGGGAGGCGGTCAGTGGTGATCGTGATGAACACGATGTTGTCCACGCCCAAGGCGAGCTCCAGGAACAGCAGCGTGAACAGGGTGACCCACGTCTGCAGATCGGCGAATATTGTCAGGTCCAACACGACTCCTCTCAGTGTGCCCCCAAGGGGCCTGGCATCTTCTCGTGCGCGCGGCGAATCACCGGTAGGGCATCGGGGTAGGGTGCCGTCGAGACCGCCCGCATGAGATGTAAGTCCCATGCCGGCGAGCGGGGCACTCCAACAGAAAAGACCCGCGACCGATGCCGACTTAAATCGGCAAAGGCCGCGGGTCTCGTTGTTTCAGGCTCACCAGGCGCACGAGCGCCTTGCTGTTGGCTGTGCCACGCACTATCGTGCGCCACTACTCCCCCGAAGCTCCCGTCAGGGTACCATGGGGGAATCCCCACCACCAAGAAGGGTTCATCCGAAGGCGGGCTGCCCGCAGAATCCACAGAAGCGCACCGGGCGAGCTCGCAGCTCGTCCCAAGGATGCAGCCGCTACTTCACGGCCTGGGACAGCGCGTCCGTGACCGCCTCCTTGACGCCATCGGTGGTCTGGGTGGCACCAGAGATGCCGTCGATGTCAGGCCCCTGTGCTGCCTCAATCTGTTTGGCGAACGTGCCGTCGTTGATGGCCTCGTATCCGCCGATGCCCTGGGTCTCACCGTCCTGGGTAATCTTGTCAACCGTGATCTTCCCGTCCTTGACGGTCAGCGTCACGCCGATGTTGCCTCCGCGTCCCTGACCGTTACCGGTGTACGTACCATCAGCAAACGCCGCTCCGGAGAGGTCAACCTCGGAGGAGCTTCCCTTTGTCTCGCCATCCGTAGACTCGTACAGCACAACGTCATCCGCGGTATAGGGGTCGGCATCGACCTTCTTGTTCACACCTTCCTGCTCTCCCGCAAGATTCGCGCCGGCAATTCGACCGAAGGCGATGGAGAAGCTCACGTAGCAGCCACACCCTGGATAGTTACCCGGAACTCCCCAGATGTTGGTCCCGACGTCGTTGCCCGACGCATACAGGTGGGGGATGACGTTGCCGTCGACGCCAATGACCTGCGCGTCAACGTTGATGCGCACGCCCCCGTGGCACTCGGCCATGTTGTGGGCAGGGACGTTCATCGTGCCGGTCTCGTCCATGTCGAGCCAGCTGTTGTAGACGTCGTTGTACTTGGTGTCGTACTGATAGACCTGGGCGACCTCAATGGGATAAAAGTTGCACATGTTGGTGAGGTCAGCGCCAATCTCCATGGCCGCCTTGATGCCGTCTCCCGTGCAGTCGTAGCACATGTAGGTGGTATAGCCCAAGGCTTCCTGACAAAAGCGCATCTTCATGTCGTCGGCAGCGCAGAACCCACCAGTGGCGAGCATCACTCCCCTGCTCGCCTTGATTCGCACCTCGCTACCGTCGGCGACTGCCACAACGCCGACCACGGCGCCAGTGTCGTCGGTCACAAGGCTCTTGAGAGCAGTGCCAAACTCGACGCGAACTAAACCTTCCTGCTGCTTCGCGGTGATGTCGTCATGGAGGGGATCGAACAGCTCAGGGCCCGAATTGGGAGCCCCGCCGGGAGAGTACGCCCAGTGGGAGCGCGGCACGGCCTCTTCCTTCGAGACACCGAACTTATCGTACTCGCAGCCCACGGCGTTGAGGCACCCGGAAGTGACTCCGTTCCCGTTATCGCCGGTTGCGGAATTGTCCTTGGCCCCCTCGTTCTCGACCGCCATCGCGACGTCGAACAGCTCCCGTCCGGAGTACTGCTCGCACAGGTCCATGAGCCAGTCCACGTTCTCGCCGGCATGGTCTGCGTACGTGCGGATGATGTCTTGCGGGCAGAGCTCATAGTTCTGGTTCACGCAGGTGTTGACCCAGTCAAAGAGCTTGTCAGAGTCATCGTCGACGCCCAGCTCCTTCTGGACGCGCGTGCCGGAGCCCATGATTGCGCCACCGCAACGCGCCATCGACCCTCCAGGCAGGGCTGCCTTCTCGATGATGAGGACGCTTGCCCCCTGGTCGGCTGCCTCGATTGCACAAGCGGCCCCGGCAGCACCGTATCCGCACACCAGGACCTCGCACTCGTCATCCCATTCCTGCGCGGACGCCTGCTCCGCAAGCGCAAGGTGCGTCGCCCCGACCGAGGCCGCCACAGCGCCCGCGGCGACGGCTCCGCTGACAAAGGAACGTCGTGTAATCTTGTCCATGCGATTCCCCTTCCAACGCATCCCCTTTGGCGCACGGCACGAGACTTGCCGGGCTTTGTGCACGCGGCCACGCCTCGTCTCCTCGAGCGCCCACAAGACGTATGGCGCCCGGTCTCCCCCAACCGGTGCCTCGCGCCAGATGGTAGACCCCACAGGCCTCCATAAAACCTTCAACTTCTCGAACGCACGTTGAGCTTTCCGGTCCGGGCGTTGCGGGGCCTGGGCACGGCGTTGCAAATCCCGCAACGCGCCAGTACGATGTCCCGATGGCAGGGAGGAGCGCCCAGGGACACGCACCAGCCCGTGCCATGGCACACCACGTCGCACGAACAGGGGGTTCGCGTGGACGTCTCAATCATGAGAGAATTCATCACCTTCGCTCGCGTCTTGAGCGTGACGAAGGCCGCACGCGAGCTCAACGTGTCGACGTCGACTCTGAGCCGACATCTATGCGCGTTGGAATCCGAGCTCGGGGCACAGCTGTTCACGCGCGATCAACGGCTCTCGCTCACCGTCGCAGGCAAAATGGCCCTGGGCTCCTCGAGCGTCATCGTCGCAGAGTACGACAGGTTGCTCTCAGGAATCAGAGGCCTCGCCTCTTCCGGCATCGCCGACGTGCGCGTCTCCTACGCACTTGACGACCGGACATCGATTGACGTCATATCCCGCTCGTTCGCCGAGCTGCGCCCCCGCCTTCACGGCGCCATCGTTCGTTCGGTGCAACCCAGGTCGAAGCAGATCGCACGCGCGCTCGCAGACCGTGAGGTCGACGTAGCAGTCCTGTTCGTACCATCCGTCCTAGATGCAGAGGATTTTGAGGCAATTCCGTTCTCCACCGACCGAGCGCTCGTCGCACTGCCGGCATCCGAAGGGATGAGCGCAGACGCGCCAGTGACGCTTGCCGAGGTCTCGGGCAGGACGATTCCATGGCCCTCATCAGCCCGCGACGACTATCTCGACAGGCTTCTGACGATGTTTGACGGCATGGTGCGCAAACCCACGGTTCGCTGGGTCGACGCGGATGACATGGATGCGTTCTTCATGCGCTCTCTTGAACCTGGTGACATGTGGTTCTTCTCCGAGAACCAGTTCCGTCGCTACGAGGGGTCAATTCCCGCCAGCTTCAGGTCGACCGTGACTCTCCACGAGATTATCGGTGCTGACGCTACACTCGTCCGCTACGCCGTCTGCCGCCGGGATAACCCCAATCCCGCTGCCAAGATGCTGGCGAGGCAGATGGGCGAGCTCGGAATGGCAGAAGGCGGACGCGAATAACACCTGCCGGCACGCCGTCCCCTACCTCCAATACTTCCAGATACGCCCGTCAGCCCCTCTGTCCGTCGCTCCCGCACCCCGATTGCCCCGGTCGCGCTGTCCAGCGCAGCAGGAACGCCGAGTTCACAATCACGAATACGCTGCCGCAGTTGTGCACCAGGGCGCCGCTGACCGGGTCGAGCACCGCCAGCATGGCGAGTGCCACGGCGACGAAGTTGAGCGTCATCGAGAAGGTCAGGTTCGCCCTGATCACGCGCATCATGTGGCGCGAGAGCGCGAGCAGGTGCGGGAGCTGGTCGATGCCGTCGCCCACCATCGCGATGTCGGCGGCGTCGATTGCGATGTCGCTCTTCGCGCCACCCACGGCGATGCCCACGTATGCCCGCCTGAGCGCCGGCGCATCGTTGACGCCGTCGCCCACCATGACCGCGAGGCCGCCCTTGCCCTCAAGCCGCTCGACGTAGGCGAGCTTGTCCTCGGGCGTGCAGCCCGCGACGACCTGCCCGATGCCCAGCCCGGAGGCGACCGACCTCGCCGCCGCCTCGTGGTCCCCCGTCAGCAGCACCGGCGTCACCCCCAGGACCTCCAGCTGGCCCACCACCTCGCATGACTCCTCGCGCACGGTGTCCGACAGTGCGATCACGCCAGCGGGGAGCCCGTCGGCCGCGACGAAAATCGCCATGCAGCCCTCGGAGAGCAGCGCCTGGAGGTCGGCGAGGGCCCAACAGCCGGGCAAGCCCTGGTCGCCCTCGGGGTCGGCGACCCCCGACGCGCGCATCATCGCGGCGTTGCCGGCGAGCACCTCGTGACCCCCGCAGGTCGCGCGGACCCCCAGGCCGGGGAGCATCGTGAACGCGGACGGCTCGACCGCCCTGACGCCGCGCGCCCGCGCGCATGCAACCACGGAGCCCGCCAGCGGGTGCTCGCTGCGCAGCTCGGCGCCGGCGGCGAGCCCCAGCAGCTCCCGCTCGCCCAGGCAGGCGGTGCCCGGGCCGTCGAGCGCCACGACCCGCGCGACCCTGGGCTCGCCCCGCGTGAGGGTACCGGTCTTGTCGAACACGGCGCTCCTCACCGAGGCGAGGCGCTCCAGGGCGTCGCCTTCCTTGACCATGAACCCGTGCCGGGTGGCGTTGCCTATGGCGGCCATGATTGCGGTGGGGGTGGCGAGCACCAGCGAGCAGGGACAGAACACGACCAGCACGGTCACGGAGCGCAGGACCTCGCCGGTCAGCGCGTACGCCAGGCCGGCTGCCGCCAGGGCGCCGACCACGACCCAGGTGGCCCAGCGGTCGGCGAGGCGCACGATCTGCGCCTTCCCCGCGTCGGCGCTTGCGACCAGGCGCGCCAACCGCTGGATGGAGCCGTCCTCCCCCACGCGCGTGGCCCGGACGTCGATTGCGCCAAACTGGTTGACCGTGCCCGAGCAGACCTCGTCGCCCGGCGCCTTGTCGGCAGGCATGGGCTCTCCCGTTACGACCGACTCGTCGACCGACGTGTGACCGCTCACCACGACGCCGTCGACGGGAATCGCCTCGCCCGGGAGCACGCGCACCGTCTGGTCGAGCAGCACCTCCTCGGCGGCCACCTCGCGCTGCGTCCCGTCAGCGTCAACGACCCGCGCGACTCGCGGGGTCATGGCGACCAGGTGCTCGATCCCCGCCCGGGCGCGCGCGACCGTGAGGGTCTCGAGGAGCCCGCCCAGCTGCATGATCAGGGCGACCTCGCCCGCCGCGAAGTACTCGCCGATCGCTACGGAGGCCACCAGGGCCATCGAGACGAGCACATCTGCCTTGATGTCGAACCGCGTCACCAGGCCGATCAGCGCCTCGCACAGGATGGGCACGCCGCACAGAACAATCGCGACCCACGCAGCGTCGAAGGGCAGCGCCCCCGCGGGCAGCAGGAAGCTCATCGCCAGCGACGCCGCCGACACCGCCAGCAGCGCTACGTTCTTCCTGGTCCCGCCCGCCTCGAGCACCCGTTCGACGGCATCGCACGCCGCCTGGACGCGCCGGCGCACGCTGCCAGCCGTACTCCCGTCTCCCCGCATCGCCCCGGCGCCCTCCCGCGCCGCATCCTCGTCCTGAACGTCCACGTTCGACCTCCCAACGCTCCACCCGCGCCGCGCCAGCCCCTGCCACTGCACGCCTGCGAACGGGGCGCCCGCGGGGAGCTCTCGACTTCGATACTTGATATGCGTTACCGAACTCACAGTTCGGTAACGTGATGCCTGCTGGTATAGTTCGACAAGGCGAACAAATGAAGAAACAATCGCGCGGAGGCGGCCGCTACGGGACACTTCGGCGGAACTGTGCGGAACCGCACAGCGCGCGCGATGCGTGCGAGAACAGGGAAGGCGCAGGTGAGGACCACGAGAGAGCCGACGATGGAGGCGATGGAGTCAGGGGGAGCGCAGGAGGCGCGCGCGCAGCGGGAGGACCGCAGGCGACGCAAGACGCGCAAGGCGATCTTCGACGCGTTCGAGTCGCTGATGGCCACGCAGCACTACAGCAAGATCACGGTCGCCCACATCATCGAGCGAGCCGACGTGGGCCGTTCCACCTTCTACGCGCACTTCGAGACCAAGGACGAGCTGCTCGAGGCGATGTGCACCGAGATGTTCGACCACATCTTCGCCGGCGTGAACGCCCACTGCGTCACGCACGCCACGCTGCGCACGACCGACCTGCAGGGGCTGCTCGCGCATCTGCTGTACCACCTGCGCGACACGCACTCGGGCGTCTGCGGGCGACTGCTGCGTGACGGAGAGCCGCACTTCACGGCGGCGTTTCGCGCGCGCCTGACCGACCTGTTCGAGCGCAACATGCCGCCCGCTCCCGGGCAGGTGCCGCATGACCTGCTGACGGGCATGGTCGTCAGCTCGTTCTGCCAAGCGGTGAGCTGGTGGTTCGCCCCTGCGGCCGCGCCGGGTTACCCGGAAAGGGCGGGACGTCCCGAGGGCGCGGGGCATCCCGAGGGCAAGGGGCTCACCAGAGACGTCTCCCCCGAGCGGCTCTCCTCCTGGTTCATGGGAGCCCAGGGCTGGGAGGCACGTCCAGAGCCGCAGGCGTAGGGCACGTCCGCCCTCGTCCGTCCCCTGAACTCGCACACCCCTCATGAGCTGCACTGACGCAAATAAGGTACATTCTGGTCAGCGTCACAGGGCGAGTTGGGTACCCCTTGGTGCCCCCGTCGCCATGCAGCTGGAATAGCGTCGGGAGCGTACGGCATTCGTGACGCGAATCCCGGGCAGCGGGCGCGGCGCCGCTTCGAACTTCGAAGGTGGCACGCGCACGGGCAGGCAGGGATAGGGGCGCGTCACCACGACCAAGGGGGTTCATCATGGGACTCAGCAACCAGCGCATGGCGACCTGCGGGCAGCGCGAAGGCATCGGGCGCCGTCAGTTCGTGACGGGCGCCGCGATGGCGGCGGGCGCCTTGGCGGGGGCGGCAGGCCTGGCGGGCGTCGCCAACGCGAGCGAGGCAAAGGCAAGCGGCTCCAAGGACACCTCCGCCGCGGCGGGCAAGGCGTCGTCGGGAGCGTGGGCGGGCTACACGCCCGGTGACTACTCTTCGCAGGTGATGGGCCACAACGCGCCGTTCACGGTCACCTGCACGTTCACCAAGTACGCCCTGTCGGCGATCGACACCTCCGACAACAACGAGACGATCGGCGTCGGCAAGGTGGCCCTGAAGACGATCTCCGACGAGGTCATCAAGACGCAGTCGCTCAACGTCGACGCCGTCAGCGGCGCGTCGATCACGAGCGCCGCGCTGCTGGGAGGCATCGAGGACTGCGCCAAGCAGGCGGGCAGCACCGACGAGCTGCTCGCCGAGAGCGGCCCCGCGCAGCAGGTCGAGGACACCTACGACGCCGACGTCGCGGTCGTGGGCGGCGGTGGCTCGGGGCTGTGCGCGGCGGTCAGCGCGGCGCAGGCGGGCGCGAAGGTCGTCGTCATCGAGAAGCTCGCGATCGACGGTGGGTCGACCAACGTCTCCGAGGGCGCGCTGAACGCCGTCGACCCGGAGCTGCAGGAGAAGCAGGGCATCGAGGACTCCGTCCCCACGCACTACGCGGCGACCTGGGAGGGCGGCCACAAGACCGGGACGCCGGCGCTGATCGGCTACCTGGTGCACAACGCCCTCGACTCGGTTCACTGGCTCGAGAGCATCGGCGTGCGCTTCAAGGACACGATTGGCTCCGCCACGGGCTCGCTGGGGCAGCGCAGCCACTACCCCTACACGCCCTCGGGCAACACCTACATCCGCTCGCTGGTGAGCTGGGCCGACAGTCATCCCGACCAGATCACGATCCTGCACGAGTGCGACGCAACCCGCCTGCTGACCGACGCGAGCGGCGCGGTCGACGGCGTGGAGGCAAGCTGGCGTGGCGGCGAGAAGACCGTGACGGTCAACGCCAAGGCGGTCATCATCGCCACCGGCGGGTTCGGCGCCAACGTGGAGTACCGTCAGAGCGTGAACACCGGCGTGTGGGCCGACGTCAAGCTCGACGACTCCATCGGCTGCACCAACATCAACCCGTGCGCGCAGGGCGAGGGCCTCAAGCTCGCCAGCGACGCGGGCGCCGAGCTCATCGGCCTGTCCGACATCCAGCTGCACCCCTGCGGAACCCCCGGCACCGGCCTGATGGAGGACATCCGCACCTCGGGCCGCAACCGCATCTTCGTCAACGAGCAGGGTGACCGCTTCGTCAACGAGGGCGCGGCGCGCGACACGCTGTGCAAGGCGATCTTCGCGCAGCCCGACTCCACGTACTGGGTGGTCGTGAACAAGCTGCGCTACCCCGACGAGACCACGCCCGATGCCAACGGCGCCACGATCAAGAACATGGTGGCGACGGGGCACGTGACCGCGGCGGACACGATCGAGGAGCTCGCCAACGCCTGCGGGATGGACCCCGCGAAGCTGCAGGCCTCGGTTGACGCCTACAATGCCGTCATCGACGGCGGCACCGACGAGTTCGGGTTCGTCGCCGACAACACCGCAGACGCGAAGATGACCGAGGGTCCCTGGTACGCATGCCGCAAGGTCCCGACCGTGCACCACACGATGGGCGGCATCCACGTCGACGTGTCCTCGCGCGCGGTGGGCGCCGACGGCAACCCCATCCCCGGCCTGTACGCGTGCGGCGAGGTCACCGGCGGCATCCACGGCTCCAACCGCCTGGGTGGCAACGCCATCGCCGACTGCATGACGTTCGGCCGCAACGCGGGCGTGCAGGCGGCCATCTACGCCGGGTACGACGAGCCCGCACCTGCCGAGGACGGCTCGAGCCCCGTCGGCAGCGTCACGATCGCCGACGCCCAGGCCGCGGCGCTCGCCTCGCCCGACGCCGACGAGCAGGCCGCCGTCGACGAGTACGAGGCGGAGCACGCCTCGAAGTAGGCTGCCGCCTCCCCCGCGTGGGGGGCTCTGCCGGCGAGCGTCCGACGACGGTGCCCGCCGGCGCCCGTCATAGGCTCGGCGCCCTGGGGCGCCGCGGGGGTCGAAAAGGCCGTCTCCCGCGGAGCCCCTTGCCTCTTCGGCCCCAGCCGTGCCGCGCCTACGCCGTCTGCGCGTCCGGGCGCCGCGCCCCCATGCCCGAGGGAGCCCCGCCGCCCATTGCGGAGGCGGAGCCGATCGAGGTGCTCACGCCCGTGAGCTCCAGCGACGTGGCGGACCCGTCGCACGTGAGCGTCCAGGTCGAACCCTGGGCCATGCCCGGGGCGCTTACGACGACGCACGAGTACTGCTTAGCGGGCGTGAAGCTCGCGACCTCGACGCCGTCGGGGGCGCTCAGCGTGATGGTCCCTGTCGTCGCGGCGTCCAGGTACACGACCGCGCTGCACTGGGTCGAACCGTCCTCCGAGAACGCCGTCGCCATGCCCGAGGAACCTGCCGCGATGATGGTCCCTCCCGTGATCGTCGCGGTGGAGCCGACGTCGAGCGCGCCGTTGCCGCTGTCCGTCGGGCCGCTGACGAAGACCGTGCCGCCGCTCATCGAGAAGGTCCCGTTGGAGTCGATCCCGTCGCCGGACGCGTCAATCGAGACCGTGCCCCCAGTGATAACGAGCGCCGCGGTGGCATCCACGTCCATGCCCATGCCGCCGCCCATGCCGCCGCCCATGGCCGCTTCGCCTCCGGGCCCCACTCCCGGAGCCTCCTCGCCCGCGGCGGGCATGGCGCCGGCGTCCCCGGCCGCCTCCCCCGCCTCCGGGGCGACGCCTCCCTCGGGTGCCGCCGAGGTGACGTCGCCCGAGGAAGTCGACTGCCCCGAGGCGTTGATGCCGTCGTCGGAGGACGTCACGTCCACCTCGCCGCCGTCGATCGTGACGGTCGCCCCCTCCAGGCCCTCGTACGACTCGGCCACCGTGACCGACCCGCCCTCGATCGTAAGGCCGCTGTCGGAGTGCAGGCCGTCGTCGCCCGCGTCGACGACGATCGTCCCACCGTCGACGAGCAGGTCGCCGCTCGCATCGAACCCGTCGCTGACTGCGGAAACGGTCAGGCTGCCACCCTCGACGACAATCCACCCCTTCGAGGCGTCCTCGTCGTTGGAGCAGTGCACGCCGTCGGTGCCGCCCGACAGCACGTAGGTCCCGTCGCGCACGGCGATGCTGTCGTTTGCCTGAATCGCATGCCCCGCGGCCGTGACGTCGACTGCGCCCGAGACCAGGGTCAGGTCGTCCTTGCACACGATCCCGTGGCCCGTCGCGCTCGTCACCGAGAGGGCGCCCCCGCCGTTCACCGTGAGGTCCGACTTGGAGAACACCGCCCCGTCGACGTTGTTGTCGTCGACCTGGACGTACTCGCCGCTCGTTGCCAGCGCGTTCTGGCTGCCGTCCGCCAGGGTGAGGAACACCTTGTCCGCCCCCTTGACGTACAGGGCAGCCCCCTGAGACGACGTGACGCTCGCCCCGTCCAGGACGATCTGCACCTTGGAGGCGTCGTCCACGTCGACGACCAGCTGCCCGTCGGTGAGCGTGCCCGAGACCACGTAGGTGCCCTGCGCGGTGATCGTCACCGTGGAGCCCTCCACGGTGACGCCCTCCCCCGTCACTGTCGTGCCGGCGTCGGAAAGCGCGACCGAGGTCGCGGTCGAGGCGTCATAGCTCGCGTCGAGGTCCCGGTCGGAGAAGAGCGACGAGACGTCGATTCCGGAGACCTCCGACGCGGAGCCGTCCGCGGCCTCCGTCGCCCCGTCGATTCCCGAGACGTCGACGGAGGTGGAGGCGACCTCCCCCGAAG
>CAIFEU010000061.1 GCA_903789505.1 uncultured Coriobacteriales bacterium | reverse complement strand
CGCGGTGGCAAACCTCAGCGCCGGCTGGGCTAGCGTCGGCGCGGCCATGGGCTCGGTCATCTGCAGCGCCGTGTGCGGCATGGTCTCGGGATCGTCGGTGGGCAACACGGTCACGACCGGCTCGGTCACGATCCCGATGATGAAGAAGACGGGCTTCCGTCCCGAGTTCGCCGGCGCCGTCGAGGCCGCGAGCTCCACGGGCGGCCAGATCATGCCCCCCATCATGGGCGCCGCGGCGTTCCTGATGGCGGAGTACATGGGCATCCCCTACATCACGGTCGCCGCCAAGGCGATCGTGCCTGCGATGCTGTACTTCACCGGCGTATTCCTGACGGTGCACCTCGAGGCCAAGCGCATGGGGCTCAAGGGCATCCCGCGCAGCGAGCTGCCTCGCTGGAGCTACCTGGCGAAGAACTGCTACCTCATCCTGCCGCTCGTGCTGCTCGTGTGGCTGGTCGCCTCGGGCGCCCGCACGATGGCGTGGTCGGCGGCCATCTCGATCATCGGCGCGCTCGTCGTCGGGTTCATCAACTTCCTCGTGATGAACATGCGCAACCGCGAGCAGGGCACCTCGGTCGCCAGCGTCTTCGGCGAGACCGTCAAGGTCTCGCTGCTCACCGCCTACGACGCGCTGATTGCCGGCGCGCGCAGCTGCGTCTCGGTCGCCGTCGCGTGCGCGATGGCAGGCATGATCGCCGGCTGCATCACCGTCACCGGCCTTGCCGGCACGCTGATCAACGCGATCGTCAACGCCGCGGGCAGCGCGGTCATCCTCGGCCTGGTCCTGACGATGCTGTGCTGCATCGTCCTGGGCATGGGCGTCCCCACGACCGCCAACTACTGCATCATGGCGGCCACCTGCGCGCCGATCCTGATTCAGCTCGGCATCCCGATGGTCTCCGCCCACTTCTTCGTGTTCTACTTCGGCATCGTCGCTGACATCACGCCGCCCGTCGCCTTGGCGGCGTACGCGGCGAGCGCCATCGCGAAGTCGCGGCCGATGCGCACGGCGCTGAACGCCTCCAAGCTCGCGATCGCGGCGTTCATCATCCCGTACATCTTCGCCTTCAACCCGATCATGCTGCTCGAGGGCAGCTTCGCCTGGTACCAGCTCGCCGGCGTCATCTGCACGGCCATCTTCGGCCTGTTCGGCGTCGCGGTCGCCCTCAACGGCAACCTGTACCGCAAGGTCCCGGCGGTCATGCGCGTGCTGTTCGCCGCCGGCGGCCTGGCGCTGATCGACCCCGAGACGATCACCGACGTGATCGGTCTGGTCACGCTCATCGTCCTGACGCTGATCATGCGCACCTGGTCCAAGCGCGAGGGGTCTTTCGGCGGTCGTCTCGCCACCTCCGCCGAGGCCCAGGCGAAGGCGGCGCCCCAGGTCGCCCCGACGTCGGGCGACGCAGCCGCCCTGGGCGACGGCGAGGGGTCGGCGAACCTCGTCGAACAGGCACAGGCGCAGGCGCTCGACGCGAAGCTGCGCGAGAAGGACGCCGAGGCGGTCGCCGCCGACGCCGGCTCCCCCGATGGGAAGGGCGGCAGATAGGCCAAACCTCAGCAAGGCGCTCGTGGCCACGTACGGCCGCCGTCGCGAGGGGGACGTCCCCGCTCGTGACGGCGGCCGTTCTCGTTCGCGTGCTCGTTGGCGGGCCCGCACCCGTGTGCTCGTTGGCAGGCCCGCGCCTGCGGGCACCCCTTTTTCTGCGCACGCCTCGGCGTTTGGCCGCACGCACTCGACCGGCTCGGCGCAACTGATATAGGATTATCGGGATTGCCGCCGCCAGCAGCGGCCTCGAACCGGACGTGAGGAGAGCGCACCATGATCAAAGAGCTCGTCAAGGACCAAGAGCTCCTCAGCAAGCCTGCCCAGCCCGCCACGATTGACGACCTGCAGGTTGCCGAGGACCTGCGCGACACGATGGCGTCCCTCGACAACTGCGCCTGCCTTGCCGCGAACCAGATCGGCTCGGACAAGGCGGTCATCGCCTACGGCGAGGACGACGGCGACGTCCGCGTGATGTTCAACCCCAAAATCAAGGCCGCCATGCGCCCCTACCGCACGACCGAGTCGTGCCTGAGCCTCGACGAGCCGCACGAGGTCACGCGCTACTTCATGATCAAGGTCGCCTACGAGGCACCGCTCGACGGCAAGCTCGTGGAGCGCAGCCGCAAGCTCGTCGACTGGGAGGCGCAGGTCGTCCAGCACGCGATTGACCACTGCGCCGGCAAGCTGGTCTAGGGACCGGGGCGGGCTCCCATGCGCATCAAGCAGGAATCGAAGGACTCCCTGACCTACGGGCCCAACGGCACCAACGGCAGCGACTCGCGCGCGAAGACCCGCGCCCAGCGAGCCTCCGACCACGCCGCCGCGCGCATCCAGGCGCGTCATGCTGAGCGGGACTACTTCGGCCGACCAATCTACGAGCGCGACCCGATGGAGTCACTGTCGAGCGCCGCGCGCATGCGCGCGGAGACCGGCATGGTCCGCCTCGACGCCTGGCTGGTCTCGAACGGCTACGCGGCGTCGCGCGAGAAGGCCAAGGCGCTCATCGCGCGCAAGCTCGTGACCGTGAACGGCACGACGAACAAGGTCAAGCCCGCGACCCCCATCTCCGACGACATGGACGTACGCGTCGCCGTCCAGGGGATGGACGCGACGGAGACCCCGACGTCGCCCGCGGAGGCAGGTCCTGCCTCGGACGGTGCGGAGGCGCAGCGGGACCGCTAGGGACCGGGCAACGCACAGATGGATCGAACTCGTGGGGGCAGCCGTCGAGCGCTGCCCCCATTTTGTGTGCGCCGCGTTCGATTGTCAGCATCCCGTATTGCTTGTGTATTGATTTCAACATCTACCGCTACTGGGCATCGAAGCAGTTCAGACGAGGTGAATTGATTCGCGGGCAGGAGTGTTCGGGCGATAATATTGCCGTCATGTGTCCGATTTACGTCCAAACGAGCATTTCATTACGCAGAGCTTACATAGCGAACCTAGGATGGACGGGACGCGTTCGGGCGCGGCAGGGGGGTCTGCCCGCGAGCATCGCGCGAACGTCGCGGCATGACCGCATCGACCGTCTGCCCGCTGCGATGGGCGGATGCCTTGCGACGAGTCCCGAGCGGCAGGGAACGGGCCGCACCTGTCTAGAGAGGGCGTCTCATCCCATGGATCCGGCAACCCTGTTCGTCCTGGTCCTCGTCGTCGCCGCCGCCCTCGACTTCACCAACGGGTTCCACGACACCGCCAACGCGATGGCGACCTCGATCGCCACCGGCGCGCTCAAGCCCAGGACCGCGGTCATCGCCGCGGGAACCCTCAACCTGGTGGGAGCCTTCCTCTCCACCGAGGTGGCCAAGACGATCTCGGGCGGCATCATCAACGAGCAGGAGGTGACCATCAGCGCCGCGTTCGTGCTGGCAGGCCTGGTGGGCGCCATCATCTGGAACCTGCTCACCTGGCTCGCCGGGCTTCCCTCCAGCTCCTCGCACGCCCTGTTCGGCGGCCTGGTGGGCGCCGTGATCGTGGGCGCCGGCGTGCAGGGCGTGAACTTCGGCGCCGTCGTGGGCAAGGTGCTGCTGCCCGCGCTCGTCTCACCCGTCATCGCGGGGGCAGTCTCGTACGCCGCAGTGAGGCTCGTCTACCGCATCGTGCGCAGCGTCGACTCGCGCAAGGTGGAGGTCGGCTTCCGTCACGGGCAGACCGTGACCGCCTGCCTGGTGGCCCTGTCGCACGGCACCAACGACGCCCAGAAGACGATGGGCATCATCACGCTGGCCCTGTGCTCGGCGGGGCTCCAGGAGCCGGGAAGCGGGCCGCAGGCGTGGGTCGTCCTCGTGTGCGGGACCGCCATCGCGCTGGGCACCTACACGGGCGGCTGGCGCGTGATTCGCACGCTGGGCAAGGGCCTGACCGACATCCAGACCCCCCAGGGCTTCGCGGCCGAGTGCAGCTCCGCGGCGACGATCCTGGTCTCATCGCACCTGGGCTTCCCGCTTTCGACCACGCAGGTGTGCACGGGGTCCATCGTGGGCTCAGGCCTGGGCCGCGGAACCCCCGTGAACTGGGCCAACGCCGGGCGCATGCTCGCCGCCTGGCTGGTGACGTTCCCCGCCGCCGGCCTGGCGGGCGCCGCCGCCTGCGCGCTGGCGCGCCTGGGCGTGGGCGGGGTCGCGGCAATGCTCGCGATCACCGTCGTCATCGCCCTGGCGATATTCCGCGCCGCCCGCCGCGACCCGGTCAACGCCGGCAACGTCAACGACTCCCGCGAGGCGGCCACGACGGGGACAGGCGACGCAACTGCCAGCGACGGCGCTGACCGTGGTGCCGGCCATGGCGACGGCGGCGTGGGCGGCGGCGCCCGCAATGCCGGCAGCGCGGCGGGCGCGGCAGGTTCAGCGGCGGCGACGTCCCCGCGGTCGGAGGCGGTCGGGCGCTGACGGAGAGACCACCTCGCCGCGACGCGCGGAGCCCCATCGCCGCCTCATCGCATCGTCCCCTCGTGGCGGCGCGCGGAGTCCCGGCAGCGCTGGCGGCGAAACCGCTCAGGAGCGCATTTGCACCGTTTGTCGACAAAATTACTTTCTAATCACTGAGGATATTTCCGCGTTATTTCTATTTAGGCGAATCGTTGCTAACAATATTGACTCAACGTATACGCCACCCCGCGCCCGCCCTTACACTGGTAAGCCATTCAGTCGGCATGTCGTGACGACACGCCCGGAACGCACCCGGGACGTCGCGCGCATTACTCGCTGGGAGGTTGCACATGGAAGCGTTCGCTTCGGGTGTTTCCGCGGTCGACTCGTTCGTCTGGGGCTGGGCGCTGATCTGGCTGCTGCTCGGCACCCACCTGATCATGACGTTTCGCACCAAGTTCATCCAGCGCAAGATCGGCAAGGCGATAGCGCTCTCGATCGCCAAGGACGACCCGAGCTTCTCTGAGGGCGACATCAGCCAGTTCGGCGCCCTCACGACCGCCTTGGCGGCGACGATTGGCACCGGCAACATCGTGGGCGTCGGCACGGGCCTGCTCTTTGGCGGGCCGGGCGCCATCTTCTGGATGTGGATCACCGGCGTCTTCGGCATGGCGACCAAGTACTCCGAGGTCTACATGGCGCTGAAGTACCGCGTCAAGGACAAGAACGGCGAAATGCTGGGCGGCGCGATGTACGCGCTGGAGCGCGGCCTCAAGAACAAGAAGGTCGGCAAGGTTCTCGCCGTGCTGTTCGCGCTGTTCACCGCCATCGCGTCCTTCGGCATCGGCGCCTCGGTGCAGTCCAACTCCCTCGCGGGGGCAATCCACTCCACGAGCCTGTTCAACGGCGACGCGGTGCCGGGCTGGCTCATCGGCATCGTCTGCGTCATCCTGGTGGGCATCGTCATCCTCGGCGGCGTGAAGTCCATCTCCCGCGTCTGCGAGAAGCTGGTCCCGTTCATGGCCATCTTCTACGCGGCGTGCTGCATCATCATCATCTGCATCAACTACCGCTACGTGGGCGAGGCGATCGGGCTGATCCTGAGCTGCGCGTTCACCGGCCACGCGGCGTTCGGCGGCGCGGTGGGCTCGGGCATGATGCTGGGCCTGCAGTACGGCTTCAAGCGCGGCCTGTTCTCCAATGAGTCCGGCCTGGGCTCCGCGCCGCTGGTGGCCTCCTCGGCGATCACCAAGAACCCGGCGCGCCAGGCGCTCGTGTCGATGACCGGCACGTTCTGGGACACGGTCATCATCTGCGCCATCACCGGCATCACGCTGGTCTCGTGCATGCTCGCCGACCCCGAGATCGCCGACAGCATCCTCGCGGCGGGCGGCGCGAACGCGTTCGGCGGCGGCGCGGCGCTGGCGACCGCCTGCTTCGAGACGATTCCCGTGTTCGGGCCGCTCGTGCTCGTCGTCGGCCTGCTGTGCTTCACCTACTCCACGATGCTCGGCTGGGCGCAGTACGGCAACCGCGCGATCACCTACCTGTTCGGCTCCAGGGGCGTCCGCATCTACCAGATCGCGTTCCTGTTCTTCGTCTTCTGGGGCTGCGTGAGCTCGGGCTCGCTGGTGTGGGACATCTCCGACATCACGAACGCCCTGATGGCGGTGCCCAACTGCATCGGCGTGCTGGCACTGAGTGGCGTCATCGCCCGCGAGACCCAGCACTACGTCTACGAGAACAACCTCGACGAGAAGGACGAGGCGGTGCTGCCCGTCGTCAACAAGTAGACGGCGCGCGACAGCCGAAGTGGGGACAGGCGGGGCGGGGGCGCTGCTCATCCGGCGCCCCGCCCCGCCTCGCTTCTAGCGACCTGCCCGTTCGACCAGGGCCATCGTCTCCTCGCGGGAGTGGACGTCGAGCTTGCGATAGATGTGGTTGATGTGCGTCTTGACCGTGCCGACCGAGATGGAGGCGAGTCGCGCGACCTCGGGGGCAGACATCCCCTGGACGAGCAGTTCGAGAACCTCCTGCTCGCGCTGCGTGAGTCCGAAGCGATGGGCGACCAGGGTACAACGCCACACGATGCGCTCGGAGTACGACATGACCTCGTCGACGGCAGACGTCACGCCCAGCGCCGCCCCGCGCGAGGCTTCGGCGGGAGAGGTCGTGGGGACCATCCCGAAGGAGCGCGCGACCGCCTGGTCGTTGAACATGACGGTCGAGAGCACCACCACGGCAACCACAACGCAGCACATCACCAGGCGCGATGTCTCGCTGCCTACCGGAAACGTCGCCGTGAACGCCTCCCCTGCCGGCAACCCGACCATGCCGGCAAGGCGCTGCGCGGCATAGACGATGCCGAACATCCACGTGGGGCTGATGCCGTAGCGATGGCACATGCCCGTGAGCGTGATGAGCAGGAAGAGCATGAACGCGACGTTGCCCGAGTTGCCGAACATCACGGCAAGCGTCCGGTCACCACCGAGGAACGACAGGAACATCAGGTCGGCGACCATCAGAGGCAGCGCGAGACGATAGAGAAAGGTGTACGAGTAGCCGTCGCGCCGCACGAGGGCTGCCGCGAGCGTCAGCAGCGACACGAGCAGCATCCCAAGGGCGCCGAACGGGTTGGGGCCGGCGGAAAATGCCAGCGAGAAGTAGAACGTAAAGCTGTACACCGCCATCAGAACCACGGGGCGGAGCGGGAACGACCAGCTGACCACGGGCTGCTCGACCGCCCGGGCTGTCGAGCAGCCCGTGGGCGTCTCAGCGTCGGCACGTCCGTCGGAGGCGGCGGGGGCGTCGGTCTCGCCGACCTCGCCGGCACCCTCGCACCCCTTCCGCGGCACCGCCTGCCCACTCCACCGCATGCCCGGGTAACGCGCCAGCACGATGCCCGCGAGCAGCGGGAGCAGCCCGATGAGCGGTCCCGCCACAGGCTCGCGGACGCATCGGACGATGAGCTGCAGCGCCGCGGCGAACGCGTAGGCAGCAGAGAAGACCAGGGCCGCGCGCGTGGGACAATCGCGGCAGCAGACGCGCAGCGCCACCAGCATCAGCGTCGGCTCGCACGCCGAGTACGCGACGAGCCCGACCCATCCGAGCCACGCGAGCGCCCCGTCGGCGCCGACGTAGGTCGCCAGCAGGCGCCCGACGCCGGCACAGGCGCCCAGAGCCACGAGCGGCCAGGCGACGCCTCCGCGCGCGACCACCCCCTCAAGCCTGCGATGCGCTGCGGCGCACGCGAGAAGGACGACAATCGCCGTGAGGTCGCTGACGACAAGCGCATACGGCAGGCTCTCGACCGACGCGGACAGGCCGGTGACGAGCTCGCGCAGCCAGCTAGCGGACATGAGCAGCGCGACGCTCACGCAGCACCGCGCGGGGGGGGAGGGCCCGTCCGGGCGCGGGCGGGAACGCCGCGAAGGCCCCCGCTGCACCGAAGAACCCGACGCGACCCCGCTCCATCCCACGGCAGACCCCCGACCCTCGCCCTCATATGACAGGGACATTCTACGCCGATGGGGACGGCGCCCTGCGGGGCATCTCGCTCGGACAAGCAGTATATCCGCAGGTCAATGCATAGATATAGATTTTTCTACCCCTGCCTTCGCGCCGGATACACCCATCGATGGATACCCGTGCGCGAACGTCGGGCGTAGGTTCGTCACCGTCATGCCGCCGCGGAGCATATCGCGAGCTCCCCGACCCGGACGGCGTCGACGCACTGCGGAATGTCGACGCCAGAGGGGAGACATGCTCGGGACGGCTACCACACACGAGCGATGAGGAGAGCAACATGAGCAACGAGTCCCAAAGCGTCTCGAGACGCAACTTCGTCGTCGGCCGCGCACCCCCCGGCGCGCTGGGTGCCGCGGCAGGCACCGTCGCGCAGGGCTTCGGCGCGCGCGCCGCACAGGCGGCGGCGCCGAGCAACGCCTCCGACGCAGCGACCGATGGCGAGGGCCTGTACCCCAACGACGTCGACAAGGACGCATACTTCACCAAGCCCGCGGCAATCACCGGCGTGGCGGAGACCTACGACTACGACGTGATCGTCATCGGCGCCGGCGCGTCGGGAGTGCCGTGCGCGTGCGCGGCGGCAGACAACGGCGCCAAGGTTGTCGTGCTGCAGAAGAGTCCGCGCGTCTACTCGCACGGCGTCCTGTTCTCGGGCTGGAACGCCCCCACCCTGGTGCAGCAGAAGGGTTCCGAGGTCTCCGACGAGGACATCGCCGCGATGAAGGCGGAGTTCATGGAGCTCAGCCACTACGGCGCTCAGCCCGGTCTGCTCAACAAGGTGTTCGCCGAGGTTCCCGAGGCGATGGAGTGGCAGTACAACGAGCTCACCGGCATAGGCCAGCAGGTGATGTTCATGGGCGCCAAGAGCGACGACCCCAAGGCGTTCAACTACATGGTCCCTGCCCAGGTGAGCAGGGCCTACGCGTCAATCGCCGACGACTACGCCGACAAGGTCGACTTCCGCTTCTCCACCCCCGCCGTACAGCTCGTCCAGAACGACTCCGGCGCCGTCACCGGCGCCATCGCGCAGGATTCCGACGGCAACTACCTGCAGTTCAACGCCTCCAAGGGCGTCGTAATCGCCACGGGCGGCTACGGCGGCAACGCCGAGCTCGTCGCCCGCTGGATGCCCGCCGCGACGACGTTCCCCAACGGCTGCTACCCCGAGGACAACACCGGCGACGGCGCGATGATGGCAATCTGGGCGGGCGCCGCAGTCGCTCCGCTCAAGTCCAAGAAGATTGACATCCGCTTCTACGGCACGCACTCGGCGCGCACCGACATCGAGAAGCAGCCGTTCCTGATGGTCAACGACGCCGGAGTCCGCATCGGCAACGAGGGCGCAACGGAGATGGAGCAGAACAACTTCGTGGCGCGCAATCCCTCCGAGAGCGGCACCTACTACTGCATCTTCGACGCCAACTACGGCGACTGGCTCTCCTCGATCGGACAGGACAGCGCAATCCTCGACGACGAGAAGATTGCCGAATACGAGGGCGGCACGATGCCGCTGCTGTGGGAGGCAGGCAGCATCGAGGAGCTCGCCGGCAAGATTGGCGTCGACGCGGAGGCCCTCGCGGCGACCGTCGCCCGCTACAACGAACTCGCTGACGCGGGTGCCGACGCCGACTTCTATAAGGACGCAAAGGACCTGTATCGCATCGACACCGCGCCGTACTACGCGATGGTGCGCCAGTACACGATCGGCGGCACGCTCGGTGCGATCAAGGTGACCGACGACTGCCAGGCGGTGAGCCGCACGACCGGCGAGGGCATCGAGGGCCTCTACGTGATCGGCAACGACATGGGCGGCCTGCAGACCGGCCAGGACTACGTGTGGCACGACTACGGCTTCACGCTGACCTCGGCCTGCGCGCTCGGCTACGCCGTCGGCCGCGACCTCGCCAAGGCATAGGGCGCGACAGGGCGCGATAAGTGCGCGGATGCCCCCAGACAAGGCGGGGGCAATCATATGACAAGATTCTGACTAGAGAGGCACATCCGATGCTGAGCACCAACAAGACAGGTAGGACGCACATCACGAGCGCGCTGTCCAAGTCCATCATGGCAACCGTGGCCTCCGCTGCCATCGCGGGCTCCATCCTCGCTGGCGGCGTCGCCCTGGCAAGCGGCGCGTCCGCCTCCGAGAACGCCGACGGCACTTCCGCGAGCAGCGCCGCCGAGAGCGCGCAGGCAGACACAGCGTCGCTCGCCTCCGCCGCGAGTGACTCGAACGTCGCCGACGTCACTGGCAAGGCTGGGGACGTGACCGTGACCGGCGAGGACGTGAGCGAGTACTGCGGCATGTGCCATCTCACGACCGTCGAGAACGACACGATTGCCAGCTTCAACAGCTCCAACGTGGACCGGGCGATGGTCGAGAGCATGGTCCCGATGCTCGACGACGACACAATCGACGCCCTAGCGGACTACTTCTCCCAGATAGAGCCGCCCGCTCAAAACGGTGACCAGCAGGCGTAGCACCTGAGAATATCGCTCGCCGCACATGAGGAATCCGCCTTGGAATCCCCGCACGCGGGCCAAAGAATGCAGAGAGCATGCACAGGCATACCAGAGGAGAGAGGGCCGCCATGAGCGTTCGTCATTTCACTAGGCGCGACTTCTTGCAAGCAGGAGGCCTCGTCGCGTGCGGGACGGCGGCATTGGGGGCACAGGACGCCCTCGCGTTCGCCAGCGAGAAGGGCGACTCGACCGGTGCCAGCGGCGACAACAGCCTCGGCATCATCGATGCGCTGGCCGGCCGCAAGACGCTGCATGGCCTGGAAGCCGACCAGTACGACCCCGACGCGCCCGTGACCGACGAGGAGCTCCAGGCGATTCTGACCGCGGGCTTCTCCGCACCCAGCGCCGTGGCGCAGCAGACGTTGGAGTTCGTCGTCGTGACCGACCGCAACGCGATGCTCCCCATCATCGACCACAACGAGAACGCCAACGAGCTCAAAACCTGCCCCATGGTCATCGTCCTCGTCGAGCACGACGCCGATGGCGGGCACCCGCGCTTCTATCAGTACGACTCGGGCATCGCGGCGATGGCCATGGTCGCGCAGGCGACCGCGCTCGGCCTGTGCACCTGCATCGTGTCGATGAAGCAGACCGACGACAGCAACGCGACCATCTACTACGACAGCATCGGGCTGGCGCAGGGCTCGGACGAATATCATCCTCAGCTCATGGTCACGCTCGGCCACCCCGCCGTCGACGCCGTGACCGGCGCCTCCGTCGACAACTACGACGAGGCGCGTATCCACGACCAGACGATTGGCGCATAGGCCCTTCCCGACCGCCCGGACGGGTCCAGCGCTTCGGCAGGCGCGTCGGCGGCGACCTTCTGCAGGTAAGTTGGGAGTTGGGGCAAGAATCGGGCGTCTCGTATGCGCGGATGAGCGTCCGATGCCACCGACAATGGCGCACGATAAATGGCCGACTTGCATCACCGCAGGTCACATAGGTCGCCCATAAGACACGTTCTCAGAGGGCGCGGTGCCAACCGATTGGGGAGGCCGCCGCAGACATCCGACATCCCCGATTCTTGCCCGCACGGCCCTCAAAACGCGCAATCCTCCCCATGGTCAACCCATCACCGCCGCATGCGCACGGCTCGCCGCCATGCATTCCCAAGCCCCGGTGAACACGGACACGGGCCGGGGCCGCGCTCGTTAGCGTCCCCGGCCCCCCTGTCCGCCCCACCCCCCCCCGCCGCTTTGCGCCCGGCCCCGTACCCGCTCGCGCGCACCGGGGCAAACCCCGCGACCGTGCCCTCGAGGGGCGATCTTACTCCGAGCGCAGCGCCACGACGGGGTCCTTCCTCGCCGCCTGGCGCGCGGGGATGAGGCCGCTCACAAGCGTCAGCAGGACGCTGAGCGCGATCAGCACCAGAGCGCTCTCGGGCGACAGGACCGCGCTGATGTCGGTGAGGCCGGACAGCGACCGAATGAGCGCGTTGATCGGAATGAGCAGCACCTCGCTCACCGCGATGCCGAGCACGCCCGCGAGCAGACCGACGATGAACGTCTCGGCGTTGAACACCCGGGAGACGTTGCGCCGGGACGCGCCGAGCGCGCGCAGGATGCCGATCTCCTTGGTGCGCTCCAGCACCGAGATGTAGGTGATGATGCCGATCATGATCGAGGAGACCACCAGGGAGATTCCCACGAACGCGATCAGCACGTAGGTGATGCTGTTCACAATCGAGGTGACCGACGAGGTGATGAGGCCGACGTAGTCGGTGTAGACGATCTGGTCCTGGGCGTCCACGCCGGCGTTGTACGCGTCGATGCTGGCGGTGACGCCGTCCTTGTCCTTGAACGAGTCGACGTAGATGTTGATCTGCGAGGGCGTGCCGCGGTCGACCGCCCCGAAGCTGGTCATGTTGTCGTCGTAGCTGCCGGCGGAGACGTAGGTGTCGTAGAAGGAGGCGAGCTGGCTCTCGCTGGCGGAGTCGACCATCATGTCGAGCATGGCCGCGAGCTGCGAGTCGCTCATCGACGAGAGGTCCCCCAGGGAGGCGAGGCTCGAGGCGCCGCTTGCCGACGAGGCGCCGGAGCCCATCCCCGCGCCCACGGCCGCCATCATCGCAGACACCGCGTCCGCCGTCGCGCCGGAGTCCGTCGCGCCGGAGTCGGAGCCGGAGCCAGAGTTGGCCGAGGACGACCCGGACGCCACCCCGGAGGTCGCCCCGCCCGCAGAGGCGAGCCCCATCATCGAGGCGAGCCCCCGGACCGTCGCGATGCCACCCGCGTCGGAGGAGCCGCTGGCATCGGACGCCGCGCTGGCGTCGGTGGGCGCGCTGGCCTTGGACGCGATGTCGCCCGCGTCGGAGGCGGCGCCGGCGTCGGCTGTCGCACTGGAGTCGGCGGCGGTCGAGTCCACGGCAGTTGCCAGGCTCGAGTCCGCGGCGGACGCCGTACCGCCGCCCATGAGGCCGGACGCCGTGAGCAGGCTCGCGTAGTCGCCCGAGGAGAGGATGCTGCGCGCCAGGCTGGCCTTGTCAGAGTCGCTCAAGCCGGAGAAGTACCGACGCGCCTCGCTTGCCTTGGTCGAGTCGTCCGAGGCGTCGAACGCGAGGCCCGTGAGCACGTTCACGTCGGGGTTCTCACGCTGTGCCTGCACCACCGCGGAGGAGTCGGTGTGGTCGATGACGAGGTCGGTGAGGGCCTGCGTGTAGCCCACCGCGGAGGTCAGCGGCGTGTAGTCGGCGCCGTCGGCGGGGCGGATGATGCCGCTCACCTGCAGCTTGATGGCGCCGTCGAGCAGGCCGCGCACCTTGAGGGGGTCGTCGCCGACATAGGAGAAGGTGCCGTCGCCGTCGTCGGCGTACAGGTCGCACGCCGGGACGAGGTAGAAGGCCTGGTTGCAGATGTCCTCGTAGGAGAACGAGTCGGTGTCAAGCGTGACCTGCTGCCCGTCGTCGACCTGGTCCATCACCTTGTCGTACTCGCTGGCGGGCAGGATGCCCAGGTCGAACAGGGCGCTCGCCGAGATCTCGTTGTTCTTGTCGAGCATGATCACGACCTGCTCCGCCGATGTAGGCCAGCTCCCGTAAACCAGGTCGTAGTTGTCCCGCACCGCCTGGCTCACCAGGCTGCCGTCACTGCCGGGGACAATCTGCTGGAAGTTGGGGTTGTCCTGCGTCGAGCTCGTCCCGGACAGGTCCGACATCGTCATGAACGTCGTGCCGGAGGAGGAGTCCGAGCCGCTCAGCGTGCTGCCGTCGGTGTTGAGCAGGGTGCCGTCAGAGTCGTAGGAGTAGATCGAGTACTTGGTGTCGTAGGTGTAGACGATGCCGTTCTCGCCCAGGTACTGGTGTATCTCGCTCGAGGGGTCGTCGAGGTACTGCTTGAACGCGGTGAGGTTGTTCTCGGAGAAGCTCGTGGACATCTCAGACTGCATGTCGTAGCCCGTCGTGTCGACGTAGACGGCGTCCAGGTCGTGGCCGGAGGACTCGTCGGACGAGCCCTCGCCCAGCGCCTCGGCGTGCGCCTGCTGCCCCATGCTCATGAGGCTCTGCAGGTCGACCCCCTGCTGCTCGATCGTGATCGGGTAGGAGTTCATCGTGTCCTGCTGCTCGCGGCTGATGTAGCCGTTGACGCCGTTGGACAGCGCCAGTATCAACGCGATGCCGATGATGCCGATCGAACCCGCGAACGAGGTCAGCAGCGTGCGTGCCTTCTTGGTGCGCAGGTTGTTGAACGACAGCGAGAACGCCGTCCCGGTCGACATCGACGCCTTGCCCATCGTGCGGTGGGTCGGCTCCTGCAGGGACTGCGCGTCGGGCTCGAAGGGGTCCGAGTCGTCGGTGATGCGCCCGTCGCGCAGCCTGACGATGCGTGTCGCGTAGCGCTGGGCGAGCTCGGGGTTGTGCGTGACCATCACGACGAGCCGGTCCTTGGAGACCTCCTTGAGCAGGTCCATCACCTGGACGCTCGTCTCGGTGTCCAGGGCGCCGGTGGGCTCGTCGGCGAGCAGGATGTCGGGGTCGTTCACCAGGGCGCGCGCGATCGCGACGCGCTGCATCTGGCCCCCGGAGAGCTGCGCGGGGCGCTTGTGCAGGTGCTCCCCGAGCCCCACCTGCTCCAGCGCCTTGCGGGCGCGCTCCGTGCGCTCGCGGCGCCCCACGCCCGAGATCGTGAGCGCGAGCTCGACGTTGGCAAGGATCGTCTGGTGGGGGATCAGGTTGTAGCTCTGGAACACGAAGCCGATGGAGTGGTTGCGGTAGGAGTCCCAGTCGCGGTCGGAGTAGCGCTTGGTCGAGGTCGCGTTGATGACCAGGTCACCTTCGTCGTAGCGGTCCAGGCCGCCCATGATGTTGAGCAGCGT
>CAIFEU010000060.1:3534-15104 GCA_903789505.1 uncultured Coriobacteriales bacterium | reverse complement strand
TAGTCGCGCTGGACCGAGTTGACCGTCGGGTTCTTGTTGGAGTTCTCCTGCTTGACGAGCTCGTTGTTGCACTCGATCAGCGACAGGATCTTGTCGTCGGTCGTGTTCTTGCGTCGCTTGAGGTTCTGGACGTAGCGGTACGTGATGTAGTGACGGGCGACCTCGTAGGCATTGGCGGACATGATGTTGTCCTCGACCATGTCCTGGATCTCCTCGACGGACACGGTGTGGCTCTGGTCCTCGCACTCCTGCGTGACCTTGTCGGCGATGCGCTCGATCTGCGTGTCGGTCAGGCGGAAGTCAGGCTGGACGGACTGGTTGGCCTTGGCCACGGCGTTGACGATCTTGGAGACGTCGAACTCGACTTCCGAGCCATTGCGCTTGATGATCTTCATGGTGGGTCTGTCCTTTCCTCAACCGGCCGCCCTGCGCGCCCGGCGCGAGATGCGCCGGCACGATTGCCGGCACGGTGCGTTCGGAGTCGATGCCGAACCGCTGCCTGCGATGTCCGTCGCCTGTCTGTGTGCGTACGCATCATACGACATTCCGAAGACTCCGTGAGGAAAATGCACACAGGATATTGTGTGTGTCCCAGCGGTGAACAACTACATTTTGTTGACACTGCAGCTCAGCAGCCATGCCGCTCACGGAAAAGGGCATCTAGCTGCGGCTCCGGCGAACGGCGTCGGCGAAGCCCGGGAAGAGGCGTCGCCCAACCCGCCCACCAGCCAAAACGCGCCGCGCATGGGCTTCGCGCGGGTGCGGCGAGCCGGGTCTTCTGCCAGGGCGGACCGCGAGCGGCTTCAGGGTCATGGAGGCGGGGTGGAGGCTCCCTCAGCTATTGCAAGCATATCACTTGCAATCAGGTCGGTTGCACGGACCGCCCGCGGGCGCCGCGCCTCCCCGTCCCGCCCATAAGTAAGCTCTATGCTTTGCGCCGACGGATTGCGCCCGGTCCACGGGCGCAACGCAAAGCCACGGGCACGGGACACCATGCCGCGCGGCGGGACGCGAGGGGTCGAGAGGCAGCACATATGAGCGCATGGGAAGTCGAGACGGCCGACAAGGGACGTGACGCCGGGCGGGGCGCGGCGCAGGGGGGCGGCGCGGCGCGGTTCACGCCCGCCCAGCGCCGCGGGGCGTGGGTCCAGGCGTGCCGGCTGCGCACGCTTCCCCTGGCGGCCGCGGGGTCGCTCGTGGCGGCGGCAATCGCGACGAGCCAGGGGGAGTTTCGCTGGGAGGTCCTGCTGCTGATGCTCGTCACGAGCGTCGCCCTGCAGGTCATCGCAAACTTCGCCGACGACTACGGCGACCTCAAGAGCGGCCTCGACGACGACTCGCGCGTGGGCCCGCGCCGCGGCATGCAGCTGGGAATCATCACCGAGCGGGCGATGCGCCGCGCCCTGGTCGGGCTGTGCGCGGCGACGTTCGTGGTCGGCGTTGCCCTCGTGGCCGTCTCGCTGTCGCGCGGCCCCGCCCTCACCGGCAGCTCCGTGGCGGCTGCGGTCGCGTTCGTCGCGCTCGGCGTCGCCTGCATCGCCGCGGCGATCCTGTACACGATGGGCAAGCGCCCCTACGGCTACGTCGGCCTGGGCGACCTGATGAGCTTCGTGTTCTTCGGCCTCGTCGCCGTCGTCGGGGGGAGCTTCCTCTACCTGCACCGCTTCGCTCCCGTGAGCCTCGTGGCGGGCGTGGCGCTGGGGCTGCCGGTGGCCGCGGTCATGAACGTCAACAACATGCGCGACGCGCGCGCCGACGCCGCCAAGGGCAAGCGCACGGTGGCCAACATGCTGGGCGACCCCGCCATGCGCGTCTACGAGACCGCCCTGCTTGCCGCGTCGGCGGCCCTGTTCGTGGCGTCCGCCGCGATGTGCGGCATGCGCGCGCCCTGGGGCTACGCCCTGCTGGTCGCGAGCTTCGTCCCCTGGGGGCGCGTGCTGTGGGCCATGTGGCGCACGCCCGACCCGGAGCGCTTCGACCGCCTGATGAAGCCGACGAGCATGGGCTCGGTGCTCGTGGCGATCGTGTTCCTGCTCGTCGTGGCGCTGGGATAGCGCCCCGCCCGCAGCCGCCCACTCCCGGGACCCGCGCCGCGGGCCATGCCGCCGGGAGGCCCCCTCAGCGCCGCCCGCCGGCGCCCCTCCCGCAGCCGTCGCAGCAGGCGTCGTCGTGCCCGTGCTCGTGCTCATGGTTGTTCCCGCAGCCGCCTTCGCAGGCGTCGCCACACCCACAGGCATGCTCGTGCTCATGGTCATGCCCGCACCCACAGCCGTCGGCGCGGGCACGCGCGACGGACCTCGCGAGCAACTCCCCCTCCCGCGAGAGGTCGCGCGCCGCCAGCACCCCCGCGACCGACAGGGGCACCAGGCTCGCGACGAGCCCCGACGGGCTCTGCACGAGCGCGAGCAGGGCGTCGGTCGACGCGAGGGGCGCCTGCGGGGCGATGGCGAGCACCGGCAGGAAGCACACCAGGTCGTAGCAGGCGTGCAGCCCGATCGCCCGCACCATCCCCCTGCCCGTGCGCCCCACGACCGCAGCGAGCACCACGGCGAACAGGAACGCCTGGCAGAAGCGCAGCGCGCACAGGAGCGCCCCCCGGTCCTCGACTGCGTCGGACAGCAGGGGCAGCGCGTGGAACAGCGCGAACAGCGCCGCGCACAACACCGTGGACGCGAGGAACGGGTCGCGCGCGGAGGAGAGCCCGCGCGACAGCGCGCGCGGCCCGAGCCAGCGGAACAGCGTCTCCTCCCACGTCGCCGTGCCAACGCACGACAGGATGAGGACCGCGACGCACGCCGGGACGGAAGGCGTCCCCGCCGCCGAGCCGTCGCCCGCCGCCGCGCCGAGGGCGGCGAGCTCCGACGGACCCGTCAGGGCAAGCGGGGCGAGCACGGCGAGCGCAGCGCTCGCCAGCGTCAGCGCGAGGAGCGTGGCAAGCCTCACGGGGCTCTCCCCCAGGCGAAGCTGACCCCGCCCGGCACCGCACCCCTCGCGCCCGGGCACCGCGCCGCGAACGGGGCGCTCGCCCGCCAGCGCCCAGGCCAGGCACGCCCCCACAGCCGCGAGCGCGGCCCTGACGGCGTCGGCGACGAAGTCGTCGCCGGGAATCGCCCCGTACGCCACGCTCACCAGCGCGAGCGCCACGACGGCGGCGAGGAGCGGGTGTGCCGCCCTGCCCGACCATCCCGCCGCCGCCCGCACGGCGTCCCGGCCCTCCGGCTCTCCCATGGCCCCTCCCCCGATCGCCCGACCGTCTCCGCCGCGCCCGGCGCGTCGGCCCACGCGCTCGCGCACGGCCTCTCCGGCGTCAAGCCCCCGCGACAGCGACGTAGTATACTCCCGTGCCCAGACCCGCCCGCCGGGGTGGGCCCACGTCGCCGCCGGGAGGGACCCCGACCCGCACCATGAACGAGGAATCGAACACACCGTCGGCACAGGTGGGCCCCACGCCGCCCGCCGGGAACGCGCGCGGGGGCGCCGCGCCGGCCCGGGCACCGAGGGGGACGCGCCCGGGGATGTCGGGATTCGCCCTCAAGGTCATCGCCATCGTGGGCATGACCGCCGACCATGCCGGAATCATCTTCGAGGACGTCCTGCCCTTCCCGCTCGCCTGCGCGCTGCAGGCGCTGGGCGGGCTGACGTTCCCAATCATGGCGTTCCTGCTGGTGGAGGGCTATCGTCACACGTCCAGCGTCCGCAGGTACGCAACCCGCCTGCTGGCGTTCGCAGCGGTCTCGCAGGTGCCCTTCTCGCTGGCGTTCCCCCCGGAGAGCGTCTCACTCGGCTCGCTCGTCCTGACGCCGCCCGTCACCGGCAACGTGCTCTTCACGCTCGCGCTGGGCCTCGCGCTGCTCTGGGCGCACGACCACGTGCGCCCGCGCGCGGCGTTCTGGGCGCTCGCGTGCCTCGCGGTCGCCGCCAGCTCCGTCCTCGACTGGGGAATCATCGGCCCCGTGATGGTGCTCGCCATCGGCCTCGCCTCACCGGGGAGGGCCCGCGCGCTGATGGCCTCGGCGATCCCCGCCTGTGCGCTCGGGATTCCCGCGCTGGGCGCCGTCCTGGCGGGCGACGTCTCCCAGCTGCCCGCGGCCCTGTACGGGCTGGTCGGCTGCACGTGCGCGGGCGTCGCCCTCGCGCTGTACGACGGGTCGCGGGGGCGACCCATGCGCTGGTTCTTCTATGCGTACTACCCCGCCCACATCGCGGCGCTCGCCCTGGCGCACGCCCTGCTGCTCGGATAGGGGCAGCCTGGGTGCGGCGCGCGGGGCGAGGGTCCGGGCCCGACGTCGGTCGGCCGGCCCCGGAGCCCCTGCGCCACCCGGCAAGCCCGCCCGCGCGTCAGCGCAGCGCGGCATACTCCTCGTCGCCCACCGGTTCGAGCCACTCGGCGCTCGCGCCCGGGGCGGGCACCGCCAGGGCGATGTGCTGGAACCAGCTGTCCGCCGCGGCGCCGTGCCAGTGCTTGACCTCGGGCGGTATGCTCACCACGTCGCCGGGAAGCAGCTCGCGGGCGGGCTTGCCCCACTCCTGGTACCACCCGCGGCCAGCCACGCAGATCAGCACCTGGCCACCCTTGTGGTGCACGTGCCAGTTGTTGCGGCAGCCCGGCTCGAAGGTCACGTTGGCGGTGCGCAGCTGCGGGTCGTCGAGCGGGGCGAGGTAGCTCTGGCCCCTGAAGTACCGCGCGAACGCCTCGTTGGGCTCGCCGACCGGGAAGGTCTTGGGCAGTCCCTCCCTGGTCTCGATCGTCGCCGCTTCACGCCTGTTCTGTTCACCCATGCGCGCTTCCTCTCTCCATCATCCGCCGCGCCCGTGCGGCCCGCATGCCCGCGGCGCGCGCCTCTGCGACGCGTCCCCCGCAGACGGCGGGTCGCCTTCGGGCGCCCTACCTGCCCAGCTCCCGCGCGACGCGGTCGACCCATGCCTCCACGTCGGAGCGCGGGGTCACGATGCGGCTCCCACCGGTGGAGTCGAACCGCACCTCCATCGGCTCGACGACGTGCGCGCCCCGCGCGAGCGCCTCCATGTCCTCGATGACCGTGCCCGGCCACCCGCCGTTCGTCATGAACGGCACGAGCGTCCTGCCCGCCCAGCCGACCTGGCCCATAAACGTCCTGACCGCCGGGGCCATCGTGTACCACCACGTCGGCGTGCCCACGCAGATGGCGTCGTACTCCCCCGGGTCAACCTCGAGTCCCACTATCTCGGGCTCGTAGCCCTCATCGACCTCCCGGCGCCCCTGCTCGACCACCTCGTCGTAGTCGTCGGGGTACGGCTCCACCGTCTCGATGCGGGCGACGTCAGCGCCCAGACCGTCGGCGAGCTGCTCCGCGACGCGCTCGGTGTTGCCCGCCGTCTGACTGAAGTAAGCCACCAATACCCTTTCGGGCGCAGCTGTCATGCGGCGCCTCCTTCCTCGCACCCCTTGCGGGGCGCGCAATCACCCTCCGTCACGCCAATGGTCGCAGCACCGCCAGCGAAAGTACAATGCCGATATGGGTGCATGCCATGCGGGACGCGCATGGCAGCCCGTCACCCGCGACGGGAAGGGCAGGGGGGACACGATGGACATCGAGCAGGTGCGGCAGTTCGTCGAGGTCATGCGCACGGGCTCGGTCAGCGCGGCAGCAAAGTCGCTCCACATCTCACAGCCGGCGCTGTCCCGCTCGATCAGACGCCTCGAGTCCGAGCTCGGCGGGCCGCTGTTCGAACGGACGTCGAACAGCATCGCCCCCAACGAGCAGGCGCGGGTGGCGCTTTCCGACGCCGAGGAGCTCGTGAGCGTCGCACGCAGGCTGCGCGACGACGTCGCCGCCTCCCGGGTGCGCTCGCGCATGCTCCGCATCGGAACCTGCGCCCCCGCGCCGCTGTGGTATCTCACGACGTACCTGGTCAGCATCATCCCCGGCACGATGCTCGGCCAGGAGATGATGGACGAGGACGAGCTCGAGCGCAGGCTGTACGAGAACTCGGTCGACCTCGCGATAGCGAACCGCGCGGTCGCGGGCATGGCATGCCGCCCGCTGATGAGGGAGAACCTCTACGTCTCGGCTCCCGTCGAGCACCCCTTCGCCCGGCGCGACTCGATGTCCTTCGCGGACCTAGGCCACGAGACGTTCATCCTGTACGGGCAGATCGGCTTCTGGGAGGACGTCCACCGCAGGATGATGCCCGACGCCACGTTCATCAGGCAGGACGACCGCGAGGTGTTCCTGCAGCTGATGCGCACCACCCATGCGCTGGGCTTCGCGAGCGACGCCCCCGTAATCGCGCGCCCCCGCATCGCCGACGCGACCGACGAGCCGCGCGTCGAGCGCGTGAACGTCCCGCTGACCGACCCGGAAGCGCACGCCACCTTCTACCTCGCGGCCCGCCCCGACCGGCTGCAGGGCGACGGCCCCGTGGCGACGCTCATGCGCGAGGTCCCTCTGCCCGACGGGTCCCGACCGCAGTGAGGGCAGGTGTCCATCCGCCGCTCGGGCGCCCTCTCACGACCGGCCCCGCGGCACGGCCGTCGCCAGCAGCAGTCGCGACATAGAGACGACGAGGGCCCCGCCTGCGGTACATCCTCAGGCGGGGCCCTCATGGTGTGCATTCGCGTAGCGCGCCCTCGCGTGCGGGGCGCGGGTTCCGGCGGGGTGTCGCCTACCCCCGTGCGGAGCCCTCCGGCGCCGCCTGCCCCTCGCCGGGCTCGGCGGGTTCCGGCGCCTCGTCGTCCCCGCCATGGGGGGCGGCGTGCTCGGCGGCGGTCCGGGCGGCGTCCTCCTCGGCGATCGCGCGGCGGTCGTCCTCCTCATGGGCGAGGTACTCGTCCCACTTGTCGTCGAGCAGCGCCGTCGCCGCCTTGCCCTCGACGGTCTCGCGCTCCAGCAGGACGCTGGCCATCAGGCGCATCTGGTCGCCGTGCTCCGACAGAATCTTGCGCGTGCGCTCGTGCGCTGCCTCGATGATGGCGCTGACCTCCTCGTCGATCGCGTGCGCGGTCTCCGGGGAGTAGTTGGACTGCTCGCCGAGGTCGCGACCGAGGAAGACCTCGTGGTTCGCCTCGCCGTAGACCTGCGTGCCCAGCTTCTCGCTCATGCCGTAGCGCGTGACCATCGCCTTGGCGATCTTGGTCGCGCGCTCCAGGTCGTTGGACGCGCCGCTGGTGATGTCCTTGCAGAACAGCTCCTCCGCCGTGCGGCCGCCCAGCAGCACCGAAATCTCGTCGAGCATCGCCGAGCGCGTCTGGAGGAAGTGGTCCTCCTCAGGCAGGGACAGCGTGTAGCCCAGGGCCTGGCCGCGCGGGATGATCGAGATCTTGTGCACCGGGTCGGCGTTGGGGAGCAGGTGCCCCACGAGCGCGTGTCCGCTCTCGTGGAAGGCGATCGTCGTGCGCTCGTCGTCGGTCATCACGCGGCTCTTGCGCTGGGGACCGGCGATGACGCGCTCCATCGCCTCGTTGATCTCGTTCATGCCGATGCGATCGCGGCCGCGCCGCGCAGCCAGCAGAGCGCTCTCGTTCATGAGGTTGCCCAGGTCGGCGCCGGAGAAGCCGGGCGTCAGCTTGGCGACCTTGTCGAGCTCGACGTCGCTGGACAGCGGCTTGTTGCGCGAGTGGATCTTCAGGATCTCCTCGCGGCCGGCGACGTCGGGGCGGTCGACCGTGATCTGACGGTCGAAGCGGCCGGGGCGCAGCAGCGCGGGGTCGAGGATGTCGGGGCGGTTGGTCGCCGCGATCATGATGACGCTCGTGTTCTCCTCGAAGCCGTCCATCTCAACCAGCAGCTGGTTCAGCGTCTGCTCACGCTCGTCGTGCCCGCCACCCAGGCCGGCGCCGCGCTGACGCCCGACGGCGTCAATCTCGTCGATGAAGATGATCGAGGGCGCCGCCTCCTTGGCGTTCTTGAACAGGTCGCGCACGCGCGAGGCGCCCACGCCGACGAACATCTCGACGAAGTCGGAGCCCGAGATCGAGAAGAACGGGACGCCCGCCTCGCCGGCGACTGCCTTGGCAAGCAGCGTCTTGCCCGTGCCGGGAGGGCCCACCAGCAGCACGCCGCGCGGAATCTTGGCGCCCAGCTTCTCGAACTTCGCCGGGTCCTCCAGGAAGTCCTTAATCTCGCGCAGCTCCTCGATCGCCTCGTCGCAGCCGGCGACGTCGCTGAACTTGACCTTGGGGCGCGTGGCGGCGTTGGTCAGCGCCTTGGTCTTGCCGAACTGCATCGCACCGGCGTTGGGGTCCTGGAACTTGTTGAGCCACCAAATCATGACGCCCAGGAACAGCAGCATCGGGATCATGCTGGCGAGGGTGGACGCCCATGCGGGCATCCGGGTGACGTCGGCCTTGTACTTGACGTCGGGGTGCGACGCCATCAGCTCATCGAGCGAGTCGGTGCCCAGGTAGGTCGACGTGTAATCGACGAGCAGGTCGTCGTTGCCCACCGACTCGTCATCGCGCCAGTACTTGCCCGAGATCGTGTAGTCCGAGGCCTTGTAGGTTGCCTCGCTCACGCGCCCGTCGTTGACGGCGTTCACGAAATCGCTGGTCGCGAGCTCGTCGGCGCTCGACTGCGTGCGTCCGCCGACCACCCCGGCGATGATGAAGACCACCAGCAGCACGATGACCGCATAGGTGATGATCGTGCGCGGGGGGATGCGCCGGCCGCCGTTGGGATCGGTCGGGGGCTCCTCGCCGGGGAACGGCTTGCCCGTAAACAGCGCCTTGAGGTCGACCTTCTCCTCGCCACGCCCGTCCTTGCCCTTGGCCCCCGACTCGTCGCGGCCGGAACCCTTTCCGTCCCCGCCCGAGGCCCCCTTGCCGGAGGTGCCGGCGTCGCCCTCCCGGTCGTCGTCGCCCTGCGGGGCGACGTGAAGGACGCGTCCGGCAATCCACGTTGGGTCACTTGAGCGATTCATGCGATCAGTCACGTGCAGACTCCTTGCTTCGATGAGGCGCGGAGGCGGCCTGCCGGCCTACCCCTCGTACACCGACTTCTTGAGGACGCCTATGTACGGCAGGTTGCGGTAGCGCTCGGCGTAGTCCAGCCCATAGCCGACGACGAACTCGTTGGGGCACTCGAAGCCCACGTAGCGCGGCGTGACCGCCGGGGCGGGGTTCTTGAGCAGCAGCGCGGAGATCTCGAGCGAGTTCGCCCCGCGCGACATCAGGTTGCGCGTCAGGTACTTGAGCGTCAGGCCGCTGTCGAGCACGTCCTCGACGATCAGGACGTCGCGCCCCTCCAGGGGCGTCTCGAGGTCCTTGACGATGCGGACGATGCCCGAGGAGTGCGCGGCGTTGCCGTAGCTCGACACCGCCATGAAGTCGATGTCGCAGTCGACCGTCAGCACGCGGCACAGGTCCGCCATGTAGATGAACGCGCCCTTGAGGACGGTCACCAGCAGCGGGTGCCTGCCGGCATAGTCGCGGCTGATCTGCTCCCCCATCTCGCGCACGCGCGTCGCGATCTGCTCCTGGGAGTACAGGACCCGCTCCACGTCGTCGTCAAGGCTCATGAACACGCGCTCCCTTTCAGCCGCCATCTGCCCGGAAATCAGTCGCCATCCGCACCCTGCGGGCCGTCGCGCCCGTCGCAGGCGGAGAACGGCACCGCACAATCTGGCTGGGTGCCCATTGAGACGATTCGTAATCGTAGCAAGACGCGCGAGTCGCGGGAGTAAGCGGCCGTCTGAGCCGGGCGAATCCCGCCAACCCACACAACACGCATGCTGGCGCAACGCCCCAAATCGACGCCTTCGCCCGACGTCGGCGCAACGACGGCGCCGCGCTCCCGACACGCCGTCTCGCCCCACGAGGGGGCGTCCGGGGCGACCCTCACCACCGGCACCTCCCGTCGTCGCGCCGCAGGGACGCGCGCCTCCATGAGCACGTCGCTGACCAGCTTGGTGTGCCCGCCCATCCCCAGCGGGCACATGCGGTCGCCCTCGCATGCCCCGCTGACCTCGAGGTACGTCCCCGGGCGAGGTTTGGCGCCCGACGCGCCGGGCGGGAGCTGCCCCCACTCGCAGGCGTCCGCGTCTATGCCCGCCGCGCGCGCGTCGAGCAGGACGAAGTCGCCGCCCTCGCGCGCGGGCAGCATGGAGGGGCGCGCCGCCCCCCGCGCCCGCGCGAGGTCGAGCTCCGACGCGGTGCGCGCGGCGACCTCGCGGGCGAACGCCCGCGCGTCGGCGCCCGCGGGCACCCGCACCAGGTCGGAGACGATGAGTGCCCCGTGCCAGGGGAGCTCCCCCGGCACCCGCAGCACCGCAGTGTCGGGGCCGGGCCGGGGCGGCTCTCCGGCCGGGGCGGCGCCCGGCGCGCCCCGGCGCGCCCCCGCCCCCCCGGCCCCCCCCCCGAGGGCGTCGGCGCGGGGCAGGGCGCCCCCGGCGGGCGCAATCGTGAGGACACCGCCCTCGCAGCTCACGTCAGTGCCCAACGGCAGCGTCGCCCGCCCCGCGCCCCGCGAGGCCAGGTCGAGCATCTCGAGGACGTGGCGCGACTCCGGGCGGGCGCGCCTTGCGCCCTCGTCCCCGAGCGCGAGCCGAAGCGCCGCCAGCAGGGCGCGCCGCGCCAGCGCGGGTTCCGCCTCGGCGATGCGGGCGGCGTCGAGGCGCACGACCCGCGGCTCACCCGGGCGCGGTAGGCCCGCGCCCGACGCGTACGCCGCGTCGGGGGGCAGGCTCGGCCTGAGCGCGCGGGCAAGCAGTGCGTCGGCGAGCCTGTCGAGCAGGTCGGAGTCCTGCTCGAGCTGGTCGAGCGACCTGCCCAGCGTCACGGCGAACGACGGCACGCGCTCTCGCATCGCCGCGGTCACGTGATGGCGCACGTAGCTGCGCAGCGCGTCGTCCCGGTCGTTGGTCGCGTCCTCGCGCCACCCGATGCCGCGGGCGCGCAGCCCCTCGCGCAGCCCCTCGCGGGTCATCCCCAGCAGCGGCCTCACGACGATGCCGCGGATCGGCCGCATCCCCGTGAGCCCTGCCAGGCCCGCGCCCGTCATCGCGCGCATGACGAAGGTCTCCGCCCTGTCGTCGGCGGTGTGCGCCACCAGCACGCGCGCGCACCCGACGGGCTGCCCGAGCGCCGCGCAGCGCCGCCGCGCGACCTCCCAAGCGAGCCGGTAGCGCTGCTCGCGGGCGACCTCCTCCAGGTTGGCGGGCGGGCGGTGCGCGGGGTCCTCCCCCTCGGCCGCGTCCCGCCCCCGCGAGGCGCGGCGCACCAGCGCGGGCACGTCCACCCTGCGCACCTCGCACGCGACGCCCAGTCGGGCGCAGAGCCCGCGGACGAACTCCTCGTCGCCGTCGGACTCCTCCCCGCGGATGCAGTGGTTGACGTGCAGCGTGACCAGGCGTGCGGGGTCGATGCGCCGCGGGCCGCGCCCGTCGCGCAGGTCGAGCTCGCCGGTGGCGGCGAGCACCAGCAGCGCCGTGGAGTCGGACCCTCCGCTCACCATGACGATTACCGGCGAGTCGTCCCGCGCGGGCAGCGCGGCCTGCATCAATGCGTCGAGCACGGTTTCCCCCTGCCTCGCGACGGATGTGGGGCAGCCGTGCGACGGGGCGCCCCCGGGGGGGGGGGGGGGGGGGGGGGGGGG
>CAIFEU010000060.1:0-3524 GCA_903789505.1 uncultured Coriobacteriales bacterium | reverse complement strand
GCCCCCGGCGGGGCGCCCCCGCGCGCCCGTCGGGCGCGCGCAAGCCTATACTGTACAGCCCGCGGAGGGGATTTCGGGGGCGAGCTCGCCGCTCCGACCTCGCCGGACAACGCGAAGGACACATCATCGAAGGGACGCGCATGACGTCACCCTTGGCCAGGCCCGACACGTCGGGAGGCCCCTGCGGCCCCGCGCCCGCCCCGTGGGGCCACGACGGGCTGCGGCTGCACGTGCTGGCGACCGGCTCCAAGGGCAACGCATCGCTGGTGGAGACCCCCGAGGGCATCATCCTCGTGGACTGCGGCATCAGCTGCCGCCAGGTCATCGCGCGCACGCGCGCCTGCGGCCTGGACCCGCTGCGCATACGCGCGATTCTGGTCACCCACGAGCACGTCGACCACGTCGCGGGTGTGCGCGTCACGGCAGGCAAGCTCGGCGTGCCCGTCTACGCGAGCCTCGCGACGCTGCGCGGCGCGCGCTGGCCGTCCGAGGTCAGCGGCACGCCCCTGCAGGCGCGCAGGCCGCTCGAGGTCGCAGGGGTGCGCGTAATCCCCTTCTCCGTCCCGCACGACGCCCCCGAGACGCTCGGCTTCAGATTCGAGCGCGCGGGGGACGCCATCGGCTTCTGCACCGACATCGGCCACCTGACCGACGAGGCGGGCGAGTACCTCAGCGACGCCCGCATCCTGGCACTCGAGTCGAACCACGACGTCGCGATGCTCAGCGACTACCCCGGCTACCCCGCGAGCCTCAAGCGACGCATCGGGGGCGACGACGGCCACCTCTCCAACGCGCAGGCGAGCGAGGGGCTCGCGCGCCTGGTCACCTCGCGCACCCAGGCCGTGGTGGGCATGCACATCTCCGAGCACACCAACCTGCCGGGCGTCTGCCGCGATGCCCTCGAGCGGGGTCGCGACCTGCTCGCCCCGGCCCAGGGGCGCCACCTGCAGATCATCGTGGCCGGCGAAGCCCGCCCTGTGGCGGGGATCGGCGCGGAGTCGTAACCCTCGCGGTTGGAAGCGAGGCTCGGCAAGCGTCCCGCCCTCCGCCTCGCCCGCGCACGAAAAGGGGCGCCCGGGAGAAGTCCCGAGCGCCCCGTGGGCGTGCCGCCCGCTGCGCATCTCGCCTTGTCGGCGACCTTACGCGATCTCGATCTTCTGGATGTTCTCGTCGTGCTTCTGCTTGGGCACGTTGACCGTGAGCACGCCGTCCTTCAGCGTGGCGGACAGGCCTGCCTTGGCGGCGTCCTTGAGGTAGATGCTCCTCGTGGCGTGGAACTCGCCCGTCTCGCGACGGATGTAGTTCTTCTTGGACTGCTCCTCGGTGTCCTTCTTGTCCACCGTGATGTTCAGGCGGCTCTGGTTCATCTCGACGTCGATCTGGTCGCGCGTGATGCCCGGCACGGTCAGCGTGACGGCGTAGGCGTCAGGCGTCTCCTCGACGTCCATCTGCAGCGACGCGGGGAAGTTGGCGTTGTCGATGTCGTTCGCCAGGTCGCTCAGGCCATCGAACCAGGCATTGCTGAAGGGGAACAGTGCGGTCGGGATGCGCGGGTAAGAGAGATTGCTAGCCATGATTACCACTCCTTCTCGGCGCCCCGCGAACCTCCGGGCTGGAGGCCCGCCGGGCTTCTTTGTCTGTTGACTGTCTTGTTCCCCCTATGCCGGAGTTTATACATCGCGTTTCGATTTTCTTAGATTTGTTCTGTCAGGTAACCTAAGCGTGATCATATGAGATTTTCTGCCATTGCGGTCGCACGCCACGCCCCTGCACACCGGCCGCGCGTGCGGCGCGCTGCCCTTCCGGGCGATTTCGCGCCTGCGGGGCAACCCCGCCCCCGGTCGTCACGGCGACGCGTATCATGGGTGGGTCGCCACCCGCCGGGACGCGGTTCGCCCGTCCGGGGAGGGCGGCAGCGGGACGTCCGGACTTCCGGACCCCGCCGTCGTCGGGAAGACTTCCATATGCCAGCGGAGGTGCGGCATGCCCTACACAGACGAAGACCTGAGCGACGGGGGCGTCGGCACCCCCGTCGAGTCCTCGAGGCGACCCTCGCGGCAGGCGGGGCGCCGCGACGCGCGCGGCGGTGCCCCCGGCAGGCGGCGCGACGGCGACGTGCGGCCCGACACCCCCACGATCGACCATCCCGCGCACCCGCTGCCCAGCGTGCGTCATGGCACCATCGACTACGACCGGTACCTGGAGCCTCCGAGCGCCAAGTTCAAGATCTTCTCTGCCGAGCGCCGTCGCCAGCGCCGCCGCGCGATCGCGATCGGCGTCCTGGTCGCGGTCATCGTCGTCCTGATCGTCGCCTGGGCGGTCGTGGGCGCGCGGCAGGGCTAGCCCCTCCCCCGCACGCCCCCGCCGGGGCGATGCGCGCCATCGCCCCCCGCGAGCCCGCCGGCGCGGCGGCAGGGAGGCCGGCACAGCGCGCCGGTCAGTTCTTCGAGAACAGCGGCATCCCCATGAGCGTGTCCATGTCGGGGCCGTGGCCCGACATCCGCTCCCCGAAGGCGACATCGCCTATCATCCCCACGACCTGGTCCTGGTGGGATATGCGCGCCACCATGTCGTCCAGGCGGCTCGCGAGGGAGTCCCGCAGCGCACGCTCCGAGGGGGTCGTCCCGCGCGCCTGCCAGAAGGGCGCCACGCGCCCTCCCCGCGCCTCGGGGCCCTCCGTGCCCTCGGGCCCCTCCTCCCGCCCCCGCCCCGCCTCCCCCGGGGGCGGCCCCCCCGCCCCCCCGCCCCCCCCCCCCCCCCGCGAGCCCAGGCCGCCCCGCGCGGGGCGCTCCCCCTCGGCGGGCCCGGAAGGCCCAAGCCTGATGCCCAGCGCTCGGCCCAGCTGGTCGGCGACGCTCGTGCCGTCGTACCCGCGCCGGCGGACGCTGTCGCGCCACCCGCAGGACACCGGCCACCACAGGCCAGACAGCGGGGTCGACGACACCGTCGGCCCCAGGGGCGCGCAGCTGCGCGCGAGGGCGGCGCGGCGGAACAGGTCGAGCACGCGCCGGGCGACGCGCTCCGGGAGCCGCGAGCACCCGACGGCGCGGGGCGCGTCCATGCCGCCCCCCAGGTACGCCTCGAGGAACCCGTCGACGTCCGGTACCCCCACCGTCAGCGTGCCTTCGACGCCGTCGGACGCGTCGTCGCCGAAGGCGACCGGCGGGCGGAAGGAGTCGCGAGGGCACGACGTCGGCAGAGGAATCAGCACGTTCCGCGCCCGTGCGACGAGCGGCTCGGGGACCGCCGGAGCGCGCCCCTCCGCCCGCAGCCAGGCGGCGAGGGCCGCGACCTGGCTGCGGTACAGATCGGAGAGCGGGCAGTAGGACTGGGCGACTTCGGCGAAGGGCCCGGCGACACCGAGCGCCCGGGCGGTCTTGTCGCAGGCCCCCAGCACCAGCGCCCCGCTGCGGTCGGCGAACGCCGCGAGCGCCGCGGCGCGCGCGTACGAGCGATCCCGGGCGCCCCGCGGGTCGCGCGCGCCCGGCGCGTCGGCTTCGCGGCGGTCGCGCGCCATATGGGGG
>CAIFEU010000059.1:13327-15389 GCA_903789505.1 uncultured Coriobacteriales bacterium | reverse complement strand
GACGGACAGCGCGGCCGGCGAGGGCGGTGCGGGCGCGCCCGGCGGCGGGGCGGGCGGCCCCGGCGGCCCTGGCGGCGCCCGTGAGGTCTCCTACCAGCAGGCGGAGGCCGTCGAGGAGACCGCGCGCGTCAAGGGCTACTGCGGCCCGGGCGACTGGCTGGGCGAGAAGCCGCAGATCGCCGCGAGCGACATCACCAACACCATCGACGTCGACGTCGTGGTGCTCGGCGGCGGCCACTCCGGCCTGATGGCGACGCTGGGCGCCGTCGACGAGGGATGCACGGTCGCGACCGTCGAGCAGCAGCCGTGGAGCTCGTTCGTCGACCTCGACGGCACCGGCTCCAACATGGCGGGCTGGTACGGCGAGGACATCGGCCACGTCAACTCCCAGTTCCTCATCGACCGCGGCTTCGGCCCCTACAACACCGGCGAGATCGTCGCCGAGTTCTGCAAGCGCGGCGGCGGGCGCGTCAACCCCGACATCGTGCGTGCCTTCGTCCAGAACTCCGGCGCGATGTTCGACCGCTACAAGGAGGTCTACGACTCCTACGCCGACGAGCGCAAGGCCAACGACTCATCGGTCTACCTCACCGGCACCCAGGTCATGATCGACGGCGAGGCCGTGCCCGACGAGGGCAACTTCGACATGTCGAACATGTTCGAGTACCCGCTGTGCAACACCCAGGCCGCCTGGTCGGGCGCCAACATGACGTACCCCATCAGCTGCGGCGGCTACAAGACCTGGCCGTGCAACGCCCAGTTCTACGGCTACCAGGGCAACAACATCGAGTTCGTGCACAAGTACATCAAGCAGTACACCGAGGAGCACGGCGCCACCTGGTACTTCGAGTACACCGGCGTCGAGCTGGTTCAGAACGACGCGGGCGACGTCACCGGCCTGATCGCGACCGACGAGAAGGGCAAGTACGTCCAGTTCAACGCCGCCAAGGGCGTCATCCTGTGCTCCGGCGACTTCGTGGGCAACCCCGCCATGTGCTGGGCGCTGCTCAACGAGGGTATGGAGTGGGGCGAGCGCGCGGGTGCCACCGCCGACGACTGGGCGAGCGCCGGCCCGCGCTCCGGCGCAGGCCACAAGATGGGCGTCTGGGCCGGCGGCATGATCGAGCCGAGCCCCCGCGGCTGGATGGCGATCGGCGGCGGCGCGAGCGGCCCGTGGGGCACCTGCCCGCTGCTGATGCTCAACTCCGAGGGCAAGCGCTTCTGCAACGAGGGCGCCATCGCCCAGCTGCAGCAGGTCTGCCTGCGCCAGCCCGCCGGCCTGGCGTGCTACGTGACCGACGCCAACTGGAAGAAGACCGTCGGCTCCGCCCCGCTCGACCACGGCGCGCCGAACTTCGGCATGGACGACTACATGGACGTCCTGGAGAAGTCGATGAACGAGGTCGAGGTGGGCAACCCCGAGGGCAGCTTCGTCATCGGCGCCAACCTCGCCGAGCGCAAGATGATGGGCGGCACGGTCTTCGCGGCCGACACCCTGGAGGAGCTGGCCGGGTTCCTCGGCTACGAGGGCGACGCCAAGGACGAGTTCCTCGCGTCGATCGAGCACTACAACGAGCTGTGCGCCTCGGCCGACGGCGACACCGACTACGGCAAGGACGCCGCCTACATGGTGCCGATCGACACCCCGCCGTTCTACGGCGGCACCGCGAGCTTCTCGCACTCCACCAGCCCGATGATGGTCACGATGAGCGGTCTGGTAACCGACGGCACCCAGAACGTGATGCGCTACGACTGGACGCCCATCAAGGGCCTGTACGCCGCAGGCAACTGCCTGGGCGGCCGCTACGGCATGGGCTACTCCACGCCGTTCGCCGGCAACTCCATCGGCATGGCCATGACCCACGGCTGGGTCGCCGGCCACACCGTGGGCAAGCTCGCGAGCAGCAAGTAGGCTGAGCGAGGCAAGCAGGCAAGCGTACCATGGGGCCGGCGCGGCGGGCGCGTGGCCCCGGCGCCCCGGCCCCCCCTGGCCGCGCGCGCCCCCGGCCGGGCCCCCCCGGGGGCGCGCCGCCGCCGGCCCGCCCCGGGGGCGCCGGGGGGG
>CAIFEU010000059.1:3917-13317 GCA_903789505.1 uncultured Coriobacteriales bacterium | reverse complement strand
GCCCCCTGAGCATGGAGAACAGCGCGGTCGGCGCCCCCCCCCCCCCGGTGCGCCCCCCGGGCGCGCCGGCCCCAGCTGGCAGCGCGCGCCCGCGGCAGGACGCCCACGGGGGCGCGCCGCAGCGGGCGCGCCCGGTTCGAGACGAGGGGGAGCGGCACATGTCGGAAGCAGCGAAGACGTCGGGCGCAGCGCGGGTTCGGGTCGCAGGCGCCCCCGAGGCCGCGGGTACCTCCGAGCCCGCAGCGTCACCGCAGGCGCAGGGTCTGCCCGAGGGCGCGCTGGTCGTCTACGTCTCGTTCCCCTTCACGCTGAAGTCGCCCAGCTACGGCCCCGGCCAGCCCTACATCGCCGACAGCGCGGCCAAGGCGGCATACGTCGACGCGCTCGAGGCGGAGCTCGCCTCGCTCGACGAGGACGTCCGCGCGCGGCCCGTGGTCGCCGTGCGCCTGGGCGGCGGCGCGAGCATCGCCAAGGCCGACAAGGTGTGCAAGCTCGTGCGCGACATCCGCTCGACGCTCAACGTGGTGCCCCGAGCGGAGATATCCATCGAGGTCAACCCCCTCACCGTCGGGACCCCGTCCCTCACCGACTGGACCAGCTGCGGCATCAACCGCGTGCTGCTCGACGCGCGCAGCGTGCACGACGACGAGCTGACGGCGCTCGGCACGTCGCACGACCGTCAGGACGTCGACAACGCCCTGCGCTTCCTCGCGCTGTTCAGGATGACGCGCATCGACATGCGCCTGACGTACGGCCTGCCCGGGCAGACGTCCGACAGCTGGAAGAAGACGCTGCTCACCGCCATCGACGAGGGCGTCGAGCACATCACCGCGCTGCCGCTGGTCGACGACGCGCCCGAGCGCGCGAAGGACCTGCCCAACGACGCGGCGCGCGAGGCGATGGCCGGGCTGGCGCGCGAGGTCCTCGGGGCGCACGGGTACCGCGAGTACGCGATCGGGAGGTTCGTGCGCGCCGCGGCGCCCCACGCCGTCGACCGCTTCGACGTCGCAGTGCGCGCCGGTGCTGGGCAGCTCGGCCTGGGCGCCCTGGCGCGGAGCAGCTACGACGGCTTCCTCTACGAGAACACGGGCGACTTCGACGAGTACGTTGCCCACTCCGCGGAGTTCGACCGCATCGTGCGCGACCCCCGTCGCGAGGGCGCCGCCGCGACCCAGGCCCGCAGGGCGCAGGCGGCGTTCGACGAGCTCGCGTCCTTCACGCCCGGCGCCGGCTCGGACGCCGCCGACGCGACGGACGGGAAGCCCGCTCCAGAGCTGCTCTCCTGGCTCGACGGCCTCGCGAGCTCCGGCTGCGCGGAGCGCGACCCCCGCACGGGCGCCTGGTCGCTCACGCCCGCGGGGCGCGCGCGGCGCGCTCGCGAGCTCGGCGCCCAGGAGCTGCTGTAGGGGCGAAGACGTCATGCGTCGCCGCCGGGCGTCTACGCCCCGCGGCTGTCGAACGCCATCCGCGCCACCTCGACGAACGCCCGCTCGGTGGAGCTCCGCTCGGCGCGCGTGAGCAGGCCCGCCTCCATTCGCGGGGCCCGCAGCGGGATGCTCACCAGCGGGAACATGACGGCCGTGCTGGGCAGATGCACCACGACCACGCCGCCGCTCAGGCAGAACTCGACCGCCTCGTCCTTCGAGAGCGCGCGTCCGCGCGGCGACCCGTCCCCCGCCTCCCGTGCCGCGTCAGGGGCTAGGGGCTCGCCCATCGCCCCGGCGCGCGACCACACGTCGTAGGCCGCAAGGTCGTCGACGTCGACGGACTCCTTCGCGGCGAGGGGGTGGTCCTGCGCGACCACGCACATCGGGTGGAACCGCGCGACCCGGGCGTAGGCAACCCCCTTGACCGACCGCGGGGGCCGCGCGCCCACCTCGACGACGTCGACCTCATCCTCGAGCAGCATCCTCACCGCGTCGGCGTCCTCGACGTCGACCTCGCGGACGTCGACCGTGGCCTGTGAACGCTCGAACGCCCGGACGACGACCGGCAGGCAAATCGGGATCGACGAGATTCCAACGCGAATCAGGCCGTGGCGCTGCTGCCCGATCTTGCGGCACTCCTCCAGGATGCTGTCGAAGTATCGGTCGAGCGTCTTGACCTTCTCGTACAGGAAGTGCCCCGCCGGAGTGCACTGCACGCCGCGCGGCCCGCGCACGAACAGGGCGGTGCCCACCTGCGCCTCAAGGGAGTTCATCTGCTGCATCATCGCCTGCGGGGAGACGAACTCGTCCGCAGCCGCCTTCGAGAAGCTCCCCCGCTCCACCACGCGGATGAAGCTCTTCATCTGCCCGATGTCCACGCGCCTCGCACCTCGCCCTCCGTCGCCTCAGACACCTGCGCTCCGCCCCACCTCGCGTCGCCCCCCGCCACACGGAAGGGCCATGGGCGAAAATGCATGGGGCGCACGGTTCCGAGCGCCGTGCATACGAATGTCAGTATCAATGTTTACTTGTATCAAGACAAGAAGCCTGCACTTCTCGTTGTGTCTTTCAGCTGCTTCAATAAGGACTGCGCGCGCAGGATGAACACAGAAAAATCCCCGTTTCTCCTCAATTACCGGGGCAGCTCGCGAATCGGCCTTTGACTCGCGATGGGCAGGTCAGCAACCCGAAGCCGATCCGCCGAACGCGCTCCGGGAACCGCACGGGCATCGGGAAGCCCGTCAGGACGAGGACAGGGGACCTTCCGCAGGGACAAGAAGGGGGAAGTTCGAACATGAGCAATGAGATGAACGCTTCTCAGGCAGCCGCCAGCGCCCCGCTGAGCCGCAGGGGGTTCGTCGCCACCACCGGTGCCGGCATCCTCGCAGGCGTCGCCGCGTCGAGCGCGGCGCGCACCGCCCACGCCGTCGAGGCTTCCGCCGCCAAGGACTCCGCGTCGGCGGCTTCGTCCGCGGCGGACGCGGCCGACGGCACCGAGACCAACCAGTGGGCATTCGACCAGGCGAGCCTTCCCGCGCTGAGCGGAGCCAAGGAGGAGTGCGACGTCGTGGTCGTCGGCGCCGGGTTCGGTGGCTTCACCGCCACGATCACCGCTGCCGAGGAGGGGCTCAACGTCATCCAGCTCGAGGCGCTCGACCAGGTGGGCGGCTCCGCAGTCTACACGGAGGGGTCGTTCGCAATCAACTCCCAGATCACCCAGGACGCAGGCTTCTACGCTGACGCCGACAAGATTCGCGAGCTCATCGACGAGGAGATGGAGGCCAGCCACTATCGCGCCAACCGCGACCAGTGGATCGAGATCATGAACGGCCAGGGCTCCGTCATCGACTGGATGTGCGACATGGGCGTCACGTTCGAGCCGGTCAGCGACATCCTGGGCCGCTCCGACCGCTTCGTCGTGAACCTCGTCTACGACGGACACGGTGCCGCCGCCATTCAGGCGATGCAGGCCCGCGCGGAGGAGCTGGGCGTCACCGCACGCTGCGGCCATCGCGCCGAGCACCTCTACCTGCAGGACGGTCGCGTCCAGGGCGTGCTCGTGAGCGGCCCCGACGGCGAGTACACGATCAAGTCCAAGGCCGTCATCCTGGCGTGCGGCGGCTATGCCGACAACCCCACGCTGATTCGCCAGAAGACCGGCTTCGACCCCACGCGCATCGTCTTCACCGGCGCCGCGGGCACGGGCAGCGGCGACGGCCTCCGCATGGCGTACGAGGTCGGCGCCGACCAGACGGGCGTCGCGTGCCCTGGCTTCGTGTGGGCGATCATCGACGGCGTGCCGCCGTTCAACACCGCAAGCGTCGCGGCCTGCAACGAGCAGCACTTCTGGGTGAACCAGTACGGAAAGCGCTTCGTGAACGAGGACCTCGTCTACAACATCGCTGGAATCTGCAACGTCATCCTCGGCCAGAGGCACGTGTGGTCGATTCTCGACCAGGACGAGGTCGACCGCCTCGCCGTCGAGCCTTGCACGCTGGGCTGGGGCGCCTACGTGCCGGTCGGCTCGGTCATGAGCACGATTCAGGATGACCTCGACGGGCTGATCGAGCAGAACCTGCCCAACGTCGTGAAGGCTGACACGATCGAGGCGCTCGCCGGCCTCATCAACGTCGACGCCCAGAACCTTCAGGACAGCGTCGACCGCTACAACGAGCTGTGCGCCGAGGGCACCGACACCGACTTCGGCAAGGACCCCAGCGTGATGCACCCGGTGGGCTCGGGCCCCTACTACGCCTTCGAGCTGTATGCGGATGCGCCCGTCACGATCGGCGGCATCCGCATCGACCCGGCTGGCCGCGTGCTGGACAGCAACTTCGACCCGATTCCCGGCCTGTTCAGCGGAAGCTGCGACAACTCCGGCCTGGAGGGTGACACCTACCGCTCCGAGCTGGGCGGCGTCACGAGCGGGACGGCGCTGTACTGGGGCCGTCGCAGCGCCCAGGAGGTCGCGAACTACATCCAGACGGTGTAGGCGGTCGCCAAGCCGCGCCCGCTGCCACGCTCGCGCGTGCGCGCACGGTGTCTGCGCGCAACCGGCAAGGCCTGACAGAGGCAGTACAAAGGAACTCGGAAGCAAGGGCAGGGCGTCGTCGCGAGGCTTGCGGCGGCGCCCTGCGCCCGTTCGGGCACCGCAGACGCCATGAGCCCTTGCGCCCGCTGCGCCCCGTTCCCGCGAATCATCCCTAGGGCTCACCGCAGGTGCTCGCCCTAACGTTATATCCTGACGATTGAAGACGACGAAGGCCGCAACGTGAGCACCGCACCCACCCCGCGCTCACCTTGCGAGCACGGGACAGAGGGACGCAGGAGGAAGCCATGACCAGCGAGGACATCGCCCAGGACACCGGCATCGACCAGGACACCGAACAGAGCGGCGACCGTGGCCAGGACGAGACACGAACCCGCGGTGAGCTCCGTTGTAGCGACCGCGACCCGTGGGCGCTCTACGACGAGATGATTGCGGGAATTCCCGAGGGTGTCGCCGTCACCGACTTCTGCGTGGGGCGCAGCTGGTGCTACGTCGTCGCCGACTGCGGCATGGGCATCGGCCACACCGTGGCGGGCGGGGCGCGGCGTCGCTTCCAGGGAGACCCACGTGACCTGGACCTTCGCGCGCTCGCCAGCCTCGTGAAGTCGTGGAACTTCGTCGACGCGAGCCTCGGGGTCGCGGCGCTCAACGCCTGGTACTGCCGCCCGGAGGCCATCCGCGCCCTGGGCGGCACGATCGACGAGGGCGTGGTCGCCTCGCACGACGCGTCCAACCCCCTGCGCGGTATGCTGCGCCAGCGCTGGCAGGGCAAGCGGGTCGCGGTCGTGGGGCACTTCCCCGGCGTCGAGGCGATGGCGCGCCAGGCCCAGGTCACGGTGCTCGAGCGCGACTGCTCCCAGGACGGCGACGTCCCCGACAGCGCCTGCGAGTTCGTCGTCCCCCGCCAGGACTTCGTCCTGATGACCGGTACGACGCTGACCAACAAGACTGCCCCGCGCCTGCTCGAGCTCGCACGCGACGCCGTCGCCGTCATGGTCGGCCCGTCGAGCGTGCCGTCGCCCGCGCTGATCGCGCACGGCGCCGACGTCATCGGCGGCAGCGTCGTGGTCGACCCCGAGCCGGCGCGGTTCGCAATCAAGGGCGGCAGCAAGCAGGACTGGCGCGCCGGCATCCGCAAGTTCTCGATCGAGCGCCCCTGACGCCCCGGTGGGGCGGCCGCGTCAAGCTGCCCCGGTGGCCTGGCGCCCCGGTCGCCCAACTCCCCCGGCGTCCTGACGGTGTATGCACGGCGTTGATTCCGCGGACGTCCCGTGAAGATGCGCCGGGCGGCGAGGGGGCGCACAGCCCCGCCATATGCGTTGCCTATCGTGCAAATCCCACCAACCACAAGAGCGGTTCCGTCGGCTTCGTCGCAAGGCCAGGCCAGGTGTCGTGCGCGCGACTGACGATTCGCGCGAGCAGCGCGCCGAAGCCAAGGCGCAGACCGCTCCCAGGGACGAAGAAGGAAGCAAGCACACCGTGACTGAAGCCGAGGCAGATCACAGCAACGCGTCCGACTCAACCGAACAGGCAGAGCCCGCGCCCGCAGACGAGGGTGAGGCCGAGACAGGCAAGGCCGCTCCCGCCGCTCCGGAGTCGACGAGGTCGGGACAGGCGCCGTCGGAGCAAGCGCCTTCGGGGCAGGCAACTTCGGAGCAGAAGGGATCGGGGCGGCAGGACGCGAGCCGCGACTCCGGGGACGCCCCCCTCGCCACCCCCGCCGAGGTGGCGATTGACGAGAACCTCGTGCGCGCCATCGAGGAGGGCACCCTCGACGAGCGCACCGCCATCGCCAGCGCAATCGCGGCGGCGGCCGACGAGGAGGCCTACCGCCAGGAGATCGCCCGCGAGGGCCTGGGCAACGGCCCGTCCAAGAGCGCGCCCGTGCCCGCGCTGCAGTCGCCGCTGCGCGTCAACGAGCTCAAGCCGGGCACCGCGACTATCCAGCACCTCTACCCGCGCCCGCTGGCGGAGACCATCGTCGCGGGGCTGCGCAAGGCGTTCCGCATCATCCTGCAGCTCGGCCTCATCCTGGCAATCTGCCTGGCCGGTGAGCAGATCAGCGAGGTCCTGCCGTTCGACTTCCCCAGCAACATCTGCTCGATGCTGCTGTTGCTGCTGTTCCTGGTCACCGGCGTGCTCAAGATGGACAACATCAGCGAGGCTGCCGACTTCCTGCTCGACAACATGGCGATCTTCTTCATCCCGGCCGCCGTCGCGATCATGGGCAGCGTCGACCTGCTCGCCGGCAACATCCTCAAGCTCGTGATCATCTGCCTGATCACCACCGTGCTGGTGTTCTTCGTGACCTCCTATACGGTCTCCGGCGTCGCAAAGCTGATGGCGCACATCGAGAGCAAGCGCGCCTCCGCGGGCGCGGGGGCAGGAGCCGCGCAGGGCACAGTCGCCGCGCAGGGCGCGGGCACGGTCGCCGGTTCGGACGCTAAGGAGCGCTAAGCCATGTCGTTTCTCCACCTCATGTTCGGCATCGTCATCTCGCTCGTCGCATTCCAGGGGGCGGTGCTGCTCAACCGCAAGATCCGCACGCCGCTGCTGAACCCGCTGCTGGTTGCCGTCACGTTCATCATCATCGTGCTGTCGGTGTTCCACATCCCGCTGCAGGACTACCAGGCCGGCGGCAAGGTGATCTCGTACTTCCTGGGGCCCGCCACCGCGGTGCTCGCCTACTCGATCTACCGCCAGTTCGCGATTCTGAAGCGCCACTTCATCCCGATCTTCGTGGGCTGCCTCGCGGGCTCGATCACCTCGATGGTGAGCGCCTACCTGCTGTGCCGCGCGTTCGGCATGGACCAGGCGGTGGCGATGAGCACGCTGCCCAAGTCGGTGACCACGCCCATCGCGATGAGCGTCAGCCAGGAGCTGGGCGGCATCACGAGCATCACCGTGGCAGTCGTCATCGCCAGCGGCATCATGGGGTCGATCCTCGCCCCGACGCTGATCCGCCTGTTCCGCGTCAAGAGCCCGATTGCGGCGGGCGTGGCGATCGGCACCTGCAGCCACGCCGTGGGCACCACCAAGGCGATGGAGATCGGCGAGCTCGAGGGCGCGATGAGCGGCATCGCGATCGGCGTGTCGGGCCTGCTCACGATGATCATCGCGATGCTGTACCACACCGCACTGGGCGCGTAGGGCGCGCAAGGGCAACCCGCCGCCCCTCGCCTCGCCGCCAGCCCCCGCACCACCGGCGCCCCCGCGCATCCCACGCCCGCCGGTCCCGGCGACGCCCCGGGACACGCGGGGGCGCCGCGCTGACGCCTGAACAGCTGGAGTATCATGGCCCGCATGGACACCACCGCCGACATCTCCCCCACACCCTCGCACGCCCCCGCGACGCCCGCCCCGGGCGCGCTTGCCGGTGCGTCGGCTCCCGGCGTGGAGACGGCCGCAAGCTCGCCGACCACAGAGGGGACGGGGTCAGGGGACGTCCCCACTCCGCCTGCAGGCGAGGTCCGCGGGCGCTTCGCGCCGACGCCGTCGGGGCGCATGCACCTGGGCAACGTGTGGTGCGCCCTGGTCAACTGGCTGGCCGTGCGCTCGGCCGGCGGCACGCTGGTGCTGCGCATCGAGGACCTCGACCGCCGCGTGGTCCCCGCTGGTGCCGAGCAGGCGATGCTCGACGACCTGCGCTGGCTGGGACTGGACTGGGACGAGGGGCCGTATCGGCAGAGCGAGCGAGCGGGGCTGTACGCCGACGCCGCGCGCAGGCTCGTCGACGCCGGGCTCACCTACCCGTGCTTCTGCTCGCGCGCCGACCTGCATGCCGCGGACGCCCCGCACGCCAGCGACGGCACCCCCATCTACCCGGGCACCTGCCGCGACCTTTCGCCCGACGAAGTCGCCCGACGCCTCGAGCTGGCGCGGCAGGGGCGCGGGCACCGAGCGGCGCTGCGCCTGCGCGTGCCCGCGTCGGACGACCCCCGCGGCACGATCGGCGTGACCGACGCCGTGTACGGGGCGCACGAGGAGTGCCTGGCGCGGGAGTGCGGCGACTTCGTCATCCGCCGCTCCGACGGCATCTACGCCTACCAGCTCGCCGTCACCGTCGATGACGCGCTGATGGGCGTGAACCTGGTGGTGCGCGGCAGGGACCTGCTCGGCTCCTGCGCCCGTCAGGTCTACCTGCAGCGCCTGCTCGGCTATGCGCACCCCTCCTACGCGCACCTTCCGATGCTGATGGCGCAGGACGGCACGCGCCGCCTGTCGAAGCGCGACCATGACGCCGACCTGGGCTTCATGCGCGAGCACTTCGGCAGGCCGGAGGTGCTGCTCGGGCGTCTCGCCCACCTGGCGGGGCTGCGCCCCACCGACGAACCCACGACGGCCCGCGAGCTGCTCGATGGCTTCTCGTGGGCGGCGATACGGCGGGCAGCCGGCCTGACCGACGAGGGCGGCGCCCCCATCCCCGGCGCACGACCGCACGACATCCCGGTCGCCGGCTCGTTCTTCATGGTGTAGGCGCCGGGGCTATCGGCCCGGCACGCGGGTACGCACGAACGCCAGCGTCGCCTCGTCGCAGAGCGCCTGGTCGAGCCGATAGCCCATGCGGTCGAACCCGCGCAGGTCGTCCGGCGTCGCGGCGCCCACCTCGGCGGAGTAGCGCACCATCTCGCCGCGTGCCATCTTCGCGTAGGTCGCGCGCACCTTGAGGGCGCACGGCTCCCCCGCCGGGGCGTGCGGGTCGCCCTCGAGCTCGTAGAACGCGCAGGTCACGAGCCGCTCGCCCGGCATGAGGAACGCACTCACGCAGCGCGCGTACTCCTGCGACGCGAGGTTCACCACGGTGCGGTCGGCCACGCCGGCGAACACCTCGTCGTGGATGCGCGCGCCCCAGTACGCGTACAGGCTCGCCGCGCCGCCGGGCAGCCCCAGCGCCCCGGCCGCCCCCGACCCCGAGGCCCCCCCG
>CAIFEU010000059.1:0-3907 GCA_903789505.1 uncultured Coriobacteriales bacterium | reverse complement strand
GGGGGGGGGCCCCGGCCGGCCAACCCCCGGGGGGGGCGGCCCGCCCCCCTGCCGGCGCCCCGGCGCCCCGCGCCGCGGGGCCCCCCCGGCGCCGGGGCGGCCCCGGACGCGGAGGCCGAGCCGCCTCCGGGTGCGGGGACAGCGCCGGGAGCGGCAGTGGCGCCGAACGCGTTACGGGGAAGGCGGGCGCCCATCTCGAGCCGGTAGGGCGTGACGGCATCGAGCGGGCGCAGCACCCCGTACAGGCCCGACAGGATGCGCAGGTGCTCCTGGACGTACTCGAACTGCTCGCGCTCAAACACCGCCGGCGCCATCGACCGGTACTGGATTCCGTCGAACGAGAGCACGGCGGGCGTCGAAGCGTCGCGCACATCGGCGGGCAGCGTCGCCAGACGGCGCAGGTTCTCGTCGAGGATGTCGTCGTTGCACGCCCAGAGGCGGCGCAGGTAGTCGGCGTCGCGCGCGACAAGCCACCGTGCGAGGGCGACCGCGTCGTCAATCATGGCGGGAGCGGTGAGCAGCGCGAGGTCGATGGTGTCGTCGTCGACGCGCATGCGCTTCGCGGGCGAGATGACCAGGCGCACTATCTGCCTCCCGCCGCCCGGGAGCGCGCTGTTTCGGAGAGGGCGGCCACCGTGGGGGCGCCTTCGACGGGGGCATCCACGCCCGACGCGATGTCGGGGGCAGGGGCGGCAGCGGCGCTCGCGTCCCCGGCAGGGGCCACCGCGACCGGGGCGGCGCCGCTCGCCTCGCCCGTGCGCCGGCAGCCCGCCTCCCCGAGGTTGGAGGAGCGCACCAGGTACACCGGGCGACGCCTTGACTCGGCGTAGGCGCTCGCCAGGTACCTGCCCATGATGCCGAGGCACGTCAGCTGCAGCCCCGACAGGAACGTGACGAGCAGCGCGAGCCACGCGACCCCGCCCACGGCCAGGCCGGCAGCGAGGCGCACGAGGAATGCGACGAGCACGACGAGCGATACGACATCGAGCACGACGCCCGCCCATGACGCAAGGCGCAGCGGCGCCGACGTGAACGCGTCGATGCCGTCCAGGGCGTAGCGGACCAGCTTGCGCAGCGACCAGCTCGAGTGGCCCGCCGCGCGCTCGCGGTTGTCGTAGCTGAGCCAGGCGGTCCTGAACCCCACCCAGCTGAACAGCCCCTTGGAGAACCTGGTGCGCTCCGAGCACGCGAGAATCGCGTCGACCATGGGGCGGCGCATCAGCCGGAAGTCGCGCGCCCCGTCGACGAGCTCGATGTCGGTCGCGGCGTTGAACAGGCGGTAGAAGACGTGCGCGAACAGGGAGCGAACCCACGGCTCGCCCGTGCGGCTCGTTCGCCGTGTCGCGACGCAGTCCAGCTCGGCGCCGGCGTCGAGCAGCATGTCGACCATGCGCGGGAGCAGCGACGGCGGGTCTTGCAGGTCGGCGTCCATGACGGCGACCAGGTCGCCCGAGGCGTTGTGCAGCCCCGCGTACAGCGCCGCCTCCTTGCCGAAGTGGCGCGAGAGCTCGATCCACCTCACGGCGCAGCCCGCGACGCCGGCGTTCCCGTCGCCGCTCGCAGCCCCCCGCGCGTCCCCCGCTACTGCGGGGTCCGTGCCGACGGCGCCCATGTCGCCGGCATCCGCCTCGTCGGCGCGCACGCGGCGCCCTTCGGAGAAGGCGCGCAGCTCCGTCAGGGTGGCGTCGGTCGAGCCGTCGTCGACGAACATCAGCTCGAACCCCATGTCAGGGTGGGCGCTCGCCACCTCCGTCAGGGCGCGCCCGATGGCGTCGAAGAACAGCGGCAGGCTCTCCGCCTCGTCATGGCATGGTATGACAACCGATAGCCTCATGCGGCATCACTTTGCTTCTCGCCGTTCTCGGCGTCGTCGTTGGGCTGACCGTCAGCCGACTGTCCGACGTCCGCCTGGTTATCGTCCGTCTGGTTGTCGGCATCAGTATCGTCGACCCTCATCAACGCCACCTGAACGTAGTGGGCGTCGTAGGGTCGGTAGTACGTCCGGCTCTCGATCGCGGTCGAGTTCGTCGACGCCTCGACGTCACTCAGGTCGACCGGGACGTAACTGTCGGAGTCGGTGACGTAGACGAACATGCTGCCCGCATCGTCAGGGTTGACGGACGTCTGCGAGACGTCGTCGGCGTATGCCAGCGTCGGCTGGTACGCCTCGTAGGCGTCGCCCCAGTACCCGCCCAGCCACGCGGCGAACGTCACCTGCACGTCAGGGTAGCCGATCGACGTGAGCGCACCGGAGCTGATCGAGCCCGCCAGCACCGGCAGCGATTCCGACAGCGAGCTGCGATCGGTCGCGAGCTCCTCGACGTAATTGTAAGGCGAGCGATTGACCGGCGTGTAGTAGTCGACGAACGTCAGCATCTGGCTCAGACACGCGAACGACACCAGCGCGACGCTCGCGGCACCTGCCAGCCAGCGCGCCCTGACGCGCGCCAGAACGACCGAGAGCGAGACCAGCAGCGCGCCGAGCGGCACGGCGAGGTAGCGGTAGTAGACGATCAAGGTCCCGATGGCGTACGACGCCGCGACGGCAATCGCGATGACACCCAGGTAGACCACCGCGCCGTACGCGCATGCGCGCCATGCGAAGGCCCCCGCCCCCGACGGGTCCCGCGCCGGGAGCACCGCGCGGCACCGTCCGGCGGCGTCGCGCCCGGCGCCCGGCGCGGGAGCGCCCCGACGTGCCGCGAGCGCACCGCGAACGGCGCTCACCGCGCAGGCGACGAACAGTCCCACGACGACGAACGCGAACCCGACGATCGTCAGGCGCACCGAGGTCGGGAAGACGGCGATGTCGCCCACGACGCGGTTGAGCACCGAGTCGGTGAACAGCATGTACAGCGGCAGCTTGAAGGCGCTCTTGACGTCCAGGTCAATCCAGTAGTTACCGCCCGCGATGGAGCTGACCTGCCCCGTCATCGTCAGGAGCCACGGCAGGTAGAGCGCGACCTGCGCGACCGCCCCCGCCAGCAGCGTCGCAACCATCCTGGCCCTGCGTGCGCGGACGAGCGTCACCAGGACGACGAGGTTGATCATGAAGGCGGACATCGCGCCGAAGTAGTGCAGGTAGGCGCTGGCGAGGCTGGTCAGGAAGAACACCGCCCACGTCGACGCCGAAGCCCCGCGCGGCGCGCCGCCCGCCCCGGCGATTCCGGAGGCCGCGACGGACCCACTCGCCCGGGCGACGCGGACGATGCGGCACGCGTAGACGAAGCACACCGTCACCGCGAAGATGACCCAGGAGTACATGCGGATCTGGAGCGCGAGGTTATCCAGGTACGGCGTGAACAGCACGAGCAGCGAGAACAGCTCCCCCGTCCGCGCGCCGTAATCGCGACGCAGGTGCGTGAGACCGAGCAGCGCCACGCAGACGATCCCGAGCAGGCTGAACAGCCGATACGCCAGAACGTTGGTGCCGAGCGCGAGGTAGATGACGTGCAGGGCGCAGTAGTACAGCACCGGGTGAACGTCGGTCGCCCCGATGCGCCAGATTTCCGCGAAAGGCTTGGACGCCAGCGCGACCGAGTAGGTCTCGTCGAACCAGATGTTGCCGTGAAACGCGCAGACGAGCATGAACAGGGTGCCCACGACCAGAATCGCCACGTGACGCCACAGCGGTGGCTCCCCCGGCATGGAGGCGCGGCGCGGGCGCCCGGCGGTCACAGGACCCGACGCGGCATGGCGAGCGCTATGGAGTTGACTGCGCCTCGTCATGGGAAGACGTTCGCCTCGGCAATCGATTCTTGAGGGGGATGGGCGCCCCGGCGCGGGGCCCTGCCGACCATCCGGCAGGTCATCTCCGCTTTCCATCTCCGCTTTCGCTGCGTTCGAGACCGAGATTATAGAGTAACCTCCCCCACGCACCACCCCGCCTCCCCCAAACACGGCCGTG
>CAIFEU010000058.1:3728-15611 GCA_903789505.1 uncultured Coriobacteriales bacterium | reverse complement strand
CCTCGCCGCCGACGCCGTGCAGGCACGGCACCCAGACGTCGACGTTGGTGACCGAATAGGTGCCGTCGTCGGCGAGCTCGAGCAGGCCATGGAACCTGTCGCCCATGCCAGCTGCGCACGCGACGTTGCCCGCGTCGTTGAGCCACTCTCCGTGGTAGATGTCCTTGACGTCGCCTCGGTAGCGCAGCCAATCGCCCTGCTTCGTGATGCCGACCATGATCACGTTGTACTTATCGCGGTCAAGCGCGTTGATCACCGTGTCCGCCGAGCGCTGCGAGATGTCGTGCTCCGTGGAGATGCCGCCAAAGAGCACGCACACGTCCAGCTTGTCAGCCATTTGTTATCCTTCCTCGTCGGTGTGCAGACGCTGGCGCCGAGCTCGGCGCCATGGAACTCGCGCAGTGGGCCCATCCCGCCGCCGCTGCGGCGTTGGCGCTGGGGGCGCCGGCTGGCGGCGCACACGCGCGGATGGGCGTGGGGCATCTCGCCGTGGGGTCATCAGGCGAACATGCCAACCCAGTATCATACGGCCATCGAGGCGTCGGGCGCGTCGGTTCGCGCCGCGTCGATGGGGCAGCGGTCGAACTGGTCGATGAGTGACGGGCCCCCGGCGCGTTCGGCACGCCACCTCCATAGAGGCGTCGCAGCCTCGACCCAGGCCGCCCGCCGCCGGCGGGGGACCGTCCAACCGAGTGATGGGAGCGCGCCATGGCAACCTCGCAGAACACCTCAGAGACACCCGCCCCCGGCACCCCGGCCTCGTTCGCGTTCGTCAGGGCGGGAGTCGAGGACATCGACGCAATCGCCCGCGTGGGCGACGAGGGACGCGCCGCACTTGCCGCCCTGGGCATCGACCAGTGGAGGCAGGGCGGCCCGACGCGCTCCGCCGTGACCGCCGACGTCGCCGCGGGCAGGGCGCACATAGCGGTCCCCGCCGGCAATCTCGCGCGAGCGGGCGCCCCCGGCACGGGGCGCTCCGTCGCGGGAATCATGGCGCTGTGTCCCGACGGGGAGCCCGACTACGCGCGCGTGACCGCGGGCGCGTGGCTGGTCGCCAGCCCTGACACCCCCGACGCGGGGCGGGTGCGCTATCTCGCCCTGCACCGCGTCGCGGTCGCGCGCGACTGGCGCAGGCGCGGGGTGGCGCGGTTCATGTTCGAGCGCGCGATCGAACGCGCGCGCGAGCGGGGGTTCTCGAGCGTGCGCGTCGACACGCACCCGGGCAACGTGCCGATGCAGCGCACGCTGGAGTCGCTCGGCTTCGCGAGGTGCTGCGAGATCGACGCGGTCAGCATCACCGAACCCACCAAGCTGCGCATCGGGTACGAGATGCCCCTGTGAGGCGGTCCCCTGAGGGGCATGGGGCGAAGGCGTTGCCCCGAGAGGCCAGAAGTCACCCCTCCTCGTCTCGGGATGTGACGATAATTCCCATTGACTATTACTTTTCACACATATTAATGTTCCCCTGAAGTACCATGTGGGGCCGGTTCCGGGCGCGCCTTCCGACGCGTCCGGTTTGGCCCATGTCGAAGGGGAACCCATGTCCAACATTGACCTCAGCTCTCGTCTCTCCAGCGTCTCGCGTCGCGGCTTCCTCGCCGGTGCCCTTGCGGTGTCGGGCGCTGCCGCCGCCGGCGCCCTGGGCGGCCGCGCGCTCGCCTCCGAGGCGGCGGACGCAAAGAAGGCTGCGAGCTCCGCGGCATCCTCCCAGCAGGAGGCCTACGTCGACGTCGACGAGGTCATATCCCAGTCCAACGCCGACGGGTCCTGGACGTTCACCGACCAGGCCGACAACGAGGTCACGATTGCGAGCCTGCCGGTGAAGCGCATGGTGATGCTGCAGCATCACTCGCTCGACATGGTCTGCCAGCTCAAGCAGCAGGACCGTGTCGTGGGCGTCGAAGCCAACTGGGACAGCGACCTGGGCGACTACATGACGACGGTGTTCCCGGGCATTCAGGACGTCACGCTGGGCAGCAACCTGTCCGAGTGGAACGTCGAGGAGATCGCCGCGCTCGACCCCGACATTGTCATCGCCGCGTCGCAGGCCCCGCAGGACGCCGTCCAGCAGCTGCGCGACATGGGCGTGCCGGTCGTCATCGTGTCGCTGCGCGGCGAGGGCAAGCAGGAGGAGGCCCAGAGCCCGCGCCTGGCGGACGCAGACGCGGCGTACACCAACGGCTGCGAGTGGGCGATCAAGGTGCTCGGCCACCTGACCGGTGCCGACGAGGCAGCGGCTGCCATCTGGGACTTCGTCGAGGCGAGCCGCGAGACGGTCGACGAGGCGGTCGGAGACATCTCCGACGACCAGCGCGTCACCGCCTTCGTCCCGATGAAGGAGGACAAGACCTACGGCAACGACAAGTACGTGGGCTGCATGCTGCTGCGCGCCGGCGGCGTCAACGTGGCTGCCGCCGACATCCAGGGCAACGGCTCCTACACCGTCGAGCAGCTCGCGAACTGGGACCCCGACGTGATCATCATCCAGGATCGCTACATGGACCTGTACGAGTCCTTCACCACCGACGAGAAGTACGCCGAGATTCGCGCGGTCAAGGAGGGCAACGTCATCCTCGCCCCGTACTGGACCAAGCCCTGGGGCAACCCCGACACCGACTCGATGGCGCTGGGCGAGCTGTGGCTGGCTCACGAGTTCTATCCGGAGAAGGTCCCCGCCGACGAGGTGCAGCAGCGCGCCACGGACTTCTACCAGCAGTTCTACGGCATCGAGTTCACCGACACGGTGGAGTAGCCCCGGCTCCCGCGCGCGGCGAGGCCCGTGGCGGCATCCGTGTCGTCGCGTGGCCGGCGCGACGGGAGGGTGACGGAGCCTGAAATGACGGCATGACGCACGCGCGTCCGAGCCCGCTGCATGCCGCGGGGGAGGGCGCGCGGCGTCTGACCGCCCCGTCGTCAGAGGGCGGGGTAAGGACTGCCTGAGGATGGAGCGCATGGGAGAATCACCGGACAAGAGGCCCGAGACGGGCCCAGACACGGGACGCGCCGACGGCGAGGCGCCGCAGCGGGCACCCGAGGGCACCGGGACGGCCGTCGCTGCCGGCAGCTCCGAGGCGGGCACGCCGGGCGTCTCGAGGAGCGCGGAGTTCGTCAGGGGCCGCCGCAGGATGACCTGGCTGGTGCCCCTGTTCGTGGCGCTGCCGATCCTGGCGGTGCTGGTCTCGCTCACGATCGGCGTGTACAGCATCTCGCTGCCCGACGTGTGCCGCATCGTGTGGTGCGGCATCACGGGGACGAAGTTCACCAGCGACGCCTACGCCAACCCGCAGCTCGCGTACAACATGGTGTGGACCGTGCGCCTGCCGCGCGTCGTGGCGTCGAGCCTGGTGGGCGCCGGGCTCGGCATGGCGGGCGCGGTGTTTCAGGGGGTGTTCCGCAACCCTCTGGCGTCCCCCTACACGCTGGGCGTCTCGAACGGCGCTGGGTTCGGCGCCGCAATCGCAATCGTCCTGGGCCTCTCGATGGGATTCACGCAGGGCTCGGCGATCGCGTTCGGCCTGGCGTCGGTCGCCCTGACCTTCGCGGTCGCCTCGCGCAGCAGCAGGTCCAACGTCACGCTCGTGCTCGCGGGCATGCTGATCTCGTCGCTGTTCTCCTCCCTGGTGTCTCTGATCAAGTTCGTCGCCGACCCGGCGGAGAAGCTGCCGCAGATCGTGTACTGGCTGATGGGTTCGTTCTCGGAAGTCAGCTTTGACAAGCTGGTCACGATCCTGCCGCTGTATGTGGTAAGCGTCGTCGTCCTGCTGTGCTACCGCTGGCGACTCAACGTGCTTTCCGTCGGAGACGTGGAGGCGCGCTCATTCGGCGTCAACGTGACGCGCGACCGCAACGTCGCAATCGTCGCGGCCTCGGTCATCTCGGCGGTCGCCGTGTCGGTCTCGGGCATCATCGGCTGGGTGGGCATCGTCGTCCCCCACCTCGCCAGGATGATCACCGGGCCTGACTATCGCCGCCTGCTCCCCGTGTCGCTGTCGCTGGGGGCGGTCTACCTGTGCGTGATAGACGACGTCTGCCGCGCGCTGACGACTGCCGAGATCCCGATAGGCGTCGTGACCGGCATCATCGGCGTGCCGCTGTTCCTGTTCTTCATCTATAAGAAGAAGGTGAACTGGTAGATGAGGCTCACCGTCGAGGACGTCTCCTTCGGCTACGACGCGTCGCGCAAGGTGCTGCAGGGGATGACCTTCACCTACGAGTCGCCCGACGTCATGTGCCTGCTCGGCTCCAACGGCGTCGGCAAGTCGACGCTGCTCAAGTGCATCATGGGCGAGCTCACGCCCACGTCGGGCACGATCCTGATCGACGGCAGGCCGGTCAGGTCGTACTCGCCGCGCGAGATGGCCCACCGCGTTGCCTACATCGCCCAGACCCACACGCCGAGCTTCTCCTACAAGGTCATCGACGTCGTGACGATGGGGCGCACCTCGCGCATCGGCTACTTGGCCAACCCCAGCGACTCCGATGTGCAGTTCGCCTACGAGCAGCTGGAATACCTGGGCATCGAGCGGCTCGCGGAACGGCCCTACACCGACATCTCCGGCGGGGAGCGCCAGCTCGTCATGATCGCCTCCGCCCTCGCGCAGCAGCCCGAGGCGCTGCTGCTCGACGAGCCCACCGCTCATCTCGACTTCGGGAACCAGTTCAAGTTCGTGCGCCTGGTGGAGCGTCTGCGCGAGCGGGGCATGGGCGTGCTGATGACGACGCACTTCCCCGACCACGCCCTGCTGCTGGGGTGTACCACCGCGATCCTGACCAACGGCGGCGTCGGGGCGCAGGGGCCGGCGGGGCAGGTGGTGACCGAGGAGTCGCTGCGAACGATCTACGACATCGAGATCAACATCCGCGACATCGAGCGGCGCCGCGTGTGCATCCCGGGGTCGATGACCGACCCGCTCGGCCGCGAGGATCGCTCGAGCGGCGCGGGCAAGTTCGAGACCGGCTCCACGAGGAGGCCCTGACGGTGGGGGAGGGCTCGCGGCTGGGACGCCGCTCCCACGACTACTGGTCGGGGCGGGCGCAGGAGTACTCGGACCTGCACGAGCGGGAGATGTCCGGGGAGCGCGGCGGGCGGCATCGCCGCTACTCGTCGCGCTCCCAGACCGCCTGGTTCCCCTCGGTCTCGTTGACCTCGACGCGATAGCACGTGGGGCCCACCTGCTCGGCGCACCAGCGCGCGATGTTCTCGGCGGTGGGGTTGAGCCCGTCGAGCGTCTCGTTGAGGTTGGTGTGGTCGATCCTGCCGTGGATGGCGCGCTTGATGCGCCCGAAGTCGACCACCATGCCGTCCTCGTTGAGCTCCGCGGACTTGCAGTGCACGACGATGACCCAGTTGTGACCGTGCAGGGCCTCGCAGTAGCCCTCGACGGAGCTGTTCACCGCGTGGGCGCCGCTGATCTCCAGACGCTTGCTGACGTAATACACCGTTCCCCCGTCCCGGTCTCGACCGTCGCCTCCCGCCGCGCGGCCGCTAGGCCCGATACTCGTCGTACAGCGCCTGGAACGCGGGCATCGAGTTCACGATCGTGTCGTGGCTGACGCAGTAGCCGATGCGCACGTACCCGGTCATCCCGAAGTCGTCGCTGGGGACGATGAGGAGCTCGTGGGCCTTGGCGCGCTCCGAGAACCTCTTGGCGTCGGGCTCGAGCGCCTTCATCCACAGGTAGAAGGCGCCTTGCGGCTCGACGTACTCGTACCCGATCTTCGACAGGCCCTCGGTGAGCGCCGCGCGGTTGGCGGCGTAGGCGGCGACGTCGGTGGGCTCGTCGACGCAGCGCTCCACGACCTGCTGGATCAGCGAGGGCGCGCAGACGTAGCCCAGCGTGCGGCCCGCGCCCGCCACCGCGGCGAAGACCTCGCGCCAGGCGGGCATCGTGTCGGGGACCAGGACGTAACCGATGCGCTCGCCCGGCAGGGACAGCGACTTGCTGTACGAGTAGCACACGATCGTGTCGGGGTAGATCGAGGGAATCCACGGGACCTCGATGCCGTCGTAGACGACCTCGCGATACGGCTCGTCCGCAATCAGGTAGATGGTCCGCCCGATGCGCTCGCTCGCCGCGCGCAGGGCCTCTGCCAGCCTCTCGAGGCGTTCGCGCGGGTAGACGGCGCCGGTGGGGTTGTTGGGGGAGTCCACGATGACGGCGCGGGTGCGCTCGGTGATCCGCGACGCGATGTCGTCGACGTCGGGCTGCATGTCGGCGTCGGCCATCGACCGCACGCTGGTGCAGCCCGCCGCCTCGATCCACATCTGGTACTCGGGGAAGAACGGGGCGATGCAGATGACCTCGTCGCCGGGGTCGACGACCGCTCTGATGCTCGCGTCCAGAGCCGCGGCGGCGCCCATCGTCAGGTACAGGTTGTCGGGCTGGTAGCTGGTCCCGAAGCGGCGGTTGAGCGATGCCGCGATCGCAGCGCGCGTGCTCGCCGCGCCGGGGCTGGCGGTGTAGCCGTGCAGCTGCAGCGAGGGCTCGTCGAGGACCTCGAGGATCGCCTGCCTCACCTTCGCGGGGGCGGGGACGCTGGGGTTGCCCAGGCTGAAGTCGTAGACCTTGTCCGCGCCGATCTGCGCCTTGCGCTGCTGCCCGTAGGCGAACAGCACGCGAATCGAGGAGCCGGCCACGCCGAGCTCGTACATCTTGTCGTTGCAGCTGCTTGGCATCGATGAACCACCTTGTCTCGAGGAGCCTTCCCATGGGGCGCCCACGGGCGGGCCGCGTGACGCGCGCGGAGCCCGGCGTACGCCCGACCGACCCGCATCATAGACCCGCGCGCCGCCGTGACGGGCCGCGTCGGGAGACGGGGGAGAAACTCCAGCGCGCGGGCATCGTGCGGGGCCGCCCGTCGCGCGCCCGCCAGCGGGAAGGTGAGGTACGACCGCCCGCGCCGACGGCTACCGTGGGGAGGGCCGCGGGGCTAGCGCACGTCGGCCTGGGGCGCGGAAGGCCCGCCCGCACCGTGCCCCCGCGCGCCGGCGCCCGTGCCCGGCGCGCCGTCGACGTTCAGGGGGCCGAACAGCTCGCCGGCGGACACGCACAGGCTCGCGAGCCCCTGCAGGTCGGAGGGGATGATGATCTTCGTGGCGCTGCCGTCGGCGATCGCCTTCATCGCGTCGAGGCTCTGCAGGGCGAGCACCGACTGGTCCGCCCCCGCCTCGCGCACCATCACGATGCCGTCGGCGTTCGCCTTCTGCACCGTGCGGATCGCCTCGGCCTCGCCCTCGGCGGCCAGGATCTGCGCCTGCTTCTCCGCCTCCGCCGCGAGGATCTTGGCCTGCCGGTCAGCCTCTGCGGAGAGGATCTTCGACTGCTTCTCGCCCTCCGCCGCCAGGATCTGCGCCTGCTTCTCGCCCTCGGCGGTCAGGATCGCGGCGCGGCGCACGCGCTCGGCCTTCATTTGCTTCTCCATCGCCTGGCGAATCTCGGAGGGAGGGGTGATGTCCTTGAGCTCGACGCGGTTCACCTTGATGCCCCACGCGTCGGTCGCCTCGTCGAGGGCGCTGCTCATGCGCGAGTTGATCGACTCGCGGCTCGTCAGCGTCTGGTCGAGCTCCATGTCGCCGATCACGTTGCGCAGCGTTGTCGCCGTGAGGTTCTCGATCGCCAGGATCGGGTCGTTCACGCCGTAGGTGTAGCGCTGGGCGTCGGTGACCTGGTAGAACACGACGGTGTCGATCTGCACCGTGACGTTGTCGCGCGTGATGACCTTCTGGGGCTCGAAGTCGATGACGTTCTCCTTGAGGCTCACGCGCGAGACGACCTTCTCGAGGAAGGGCACCTTCAGGTGCAGCCCGTGCTTCCACGTGGTGCGGTACGAGCCCAGCAGCTCGACCACGTACGCGTCCGTCTGCTGCACCATCTTGACGTTGCTGGTGATCAGCAGGATCACGATGATCACGGCGAGAACGAGGGCGATGATCGTAGAGGTCGGCATGGCGTTTCCCTTCTCGTGGATGAGGCGTCCGGGCGATGGCCGTCGGGTCCTGCGTCTGGGCGGATGACCGCCGGGCACTTACCGGGGCTCATCCCCAGACGGCGCGACGGCCCCGCCCGACGGTTCGCCCGGGGACGTCCGCCCGTCGTCCCTGCGCACGACGAGGCGGGTGCCGTCGACGCGCACGACGCGGGCGCGGCATCCCGTGGGCAGGCCGGCGCCGTCGTCGCTCAGGGCGAACCAGCTGGTGTCGCCCAGCAGCGCGCGGCCCTGCCCGCCGGCGGGGACGGCCTGCGTGATTGTGACCGGGCGGCCCACCAGCGCGTCGACGTCGGTCCGCGCCCCGCGGGGGTCGCCGGAGCGGCGCTTGAAGAACGGGCGCAGCGCGCACAGCATCGCGACCGAGCTCATCGTGAACACGACGAGCTGCACCACGACGTCGTCGACGAACAGGCTGACGAGGAACGTCACGAACGCGCCCGCGCAGAACCACACGCACACCAGCATGGGCGCGGCGGCCTCAATGACGCCGAACGCGACCGCCAGCGCGAGCCACGCGTAGGACACGAGCGAGACGTTCATGCGAACCCCCTGCGGACGGAACCCCTGCGGACGGCCTGCTCGGCGGCCTGCCTCCCGTCCCGGGCGGCATGTCGCCGGCCCGGGCGGACCGGGGCCGCCTTCGCTCCATGATACACGAGCGCGGCTGCGCCCTCCGGCCCGATTGGACGGGTCAGCGCCGGTCGGGGGTTATAGTATACTTTTTGAACCAATGCGCCGGGGGCGACGGAAGGGGGGACGCATGCCTCACCTTGAGTCCATCGGGGTCGGCGAGGGCGTCAGACGCCTCGCCGGCGGGCTCGCGGAGCTGCTCTGGCCGACGCGCTGCGCGGGGTGCGACGCTCCGGGGACCCTGCTGTGCGAGCGGTGCCGCTCCCGGGTGGTGGTGATCGACCAGGCGTGGGCCTGCCCGCACTGCGGGGCGCCGTTCGGCTCCCTCGTCTGCACCGAGTGCACCGACTGCCTGGTCGCCGACGACCCGGACGCGCCCCGGGCGGGGACGCTCGGGCACCTGGCGGAGCTCGACGCCGTGTGCTGCTACGGCGTTCACGCCTGGCCGCTCGACGAGGCAATCCGCGCGTACAAGGACGCCGGGGAGCGCCGGCTCGCCCCGCTGCTGGCGGAGATGCTCGCATCCGCGCTGGGCGCCACCCGCGCGTTCGACCCCTCGCGCGCCGACGCGATAGCCTTCGTGCCGGCGACGCCGGGCGCGTTCGCCCGGAGGGGCTTCGACCACATGGAGCCCGTCGCCCGCGCGCTGTCGGGCCTGCTCGGCATCCCGGTGCGCGACGCGCTCGCCCGCCGCGACGCCCGAGACCAGCGGGGCCTGTCGCGGGCGGGGCGGCTGGAGAACGCGCATGGGGCGACGATCCCCGTCGACGACATGCCCGGAGCCCGCGTCCTTTTGGTCGACGACGTGCTCACGACCGGGGCAACCCTGTCGCAGGCGGCACGCGCGCTGCGCCTCTCAGGCGCCTTGCAGGTTTTTGGCGCATGCGTGTCGCGGGCGTGGTAGCGGTGGCGGTCGCCGACTTTTTCGCAGGTAACTCGCGTCGTCGGCCATCTTGTTTGCTACTATCTACGGGTTCCCTCCGGGTCTGTGGTTGCGGGAGGCCCAGGTGGCCTCCCAAGTCCAGGGCAGACGCGGCCGAAAGGATCCACGTAAGCCCGCGCGTGCGCGTGCGGACGAGCATGGCGCGTCCTAGGAGTCAGTCATGCCCCCCGTTGTCAGGGACGTCCGTCCCGCGGGGGAGAGGGTCAGTAGTGGATGCCCGCCGCGGCGGGCCGAGCGAGCGCCCCAGCATGCGAGTGTGGGGTCAAATACCAGGTCAGCCGGGGGGAACGCCCAATGGCCGCCTCTGTCGAACGGGGGATTGCGAGATGTCGGTTGCCAAGCGTCTGGTCATGGGGGTCGTCGCGACGCTCGCGGCGGCGGTCGTGGGCTGCTGCGCCCTGCTCGGGCTGACCGGCTGCTCGACCTACCCGAGCGTGGACGAGGCGAAGTCCCAGGACCGCGTCACCGCCACCATCTCGACCCCCTCGATCATGACGGACGGCGTGCTCACGGTCGGCGTGAACGCCGACGACGCGCCCTACTGCTGGGTCACGGACCCCTCGACCGGGGCGCTCTCGGGCCTCGACGTCGACGTCGCGAGCCAGATCGCGAGCCTGCTGGGGCTCGAGGTGCGCTTCGTCAACGTGGGGGACAACGCCGACGCCGCCGCCAGCGGCCTGTGCGACGTCGTGATGGGCGTCACGGCGGACCAGGTGGGCTCCGCGAGCGTGTTCGTCGGCAGCTACGCGCAGAGCGCCGCCGCGGTGTTTTCCAAGTCGTCCTCGGGCGACGTCACGCTCGACCAGCTGCTCGCCTCGACGGTGGGCGTGCAGGAGAACTCGTCGAGCGCGCTGACGCTCGAGGGAATCTCGAGCAGCGTCAAGCTCAAGGGCTACTCCTCGCTCAACGACGCGCTCGATGCGCTCGAGACGGGCGAGGTGCCCTACGTCGTATGTGACTCGTTCATGGGCGGCTACCTCGCCGTGACCTACGACGACATCGAGTTCGCCGGCGCCTTGGAGATGCCCCGCAACCGCGGCATCGCCGTCTCGGGCGCCGACGTGGAGCTGTCCGGGGCCGTGCAGTCCGCGCTCGACACCCTGGCGACCAACGGGATCGAGTCCGCCATACTGCGCGACTACGTAGGCGACCTGCCCTCGATCACCCAGGCCAACGTCATCGTCTCGACGTCCTCCTCGACGGCCTCGTCGTCGGGTGCGGGGGACCAGGCGGCGACGGAAGCCGCGACCGAGGCCGTCACCGACGAGCAGCAGGACGCTGCCGCCGAGGCCACCGGTGACGCGGGCGAGGCGCTGGCGGCCTAGGGCCCCGGCACGCCCGGTGACCACGCGGCGCCCCTCGCGCGACCTCACGCGCCCCGCGCACTGCGCCGCCCAATCGGGGCACCCGCCCGGGGCGGGGACCGGAAGGGCGGGGATTTGCCCGCATGTTCTTGCGTTCGGTAGCGCCTCGAACGGGTAAGCTTGTCGTAAGGGACCGCGCGGGGCAGCCCGGCGCGATCCTGAACTGTCCAGAGACGATTGGAGCCGCCATGAACATCACCGTTACCGGCCGCAACATTGCCGTCACCGACGCCCTGCGCGATTACGCCACCGAGAAACTCGAAGCGGCCACCAACGTCTTTGACATCCCGATGGACCTCGAGGTCATCCTGCGCGTCGAGAAGAACCCGTCCAACCCGGTCCCCGACGTCGTTGAGGTCACCGCGTTCCTGAAGGGCGCCGTCGTGCGCGTCTCCGAGGCCGCGACCGACATGTACGCGGCGATCGACCTCGCCGCCGACCGCGTGTCCCGCCAGCTGCGCAAGTACAAGACCAAGGTCGTCGACCGCCGCCAGCGCGCGGGCGCGCACGCCCCCGCCCCGACGGTCGCCCCGCTGCCGACGGTCGACGAGATCAACCCCGACTCCCAGGCGCCCGCGGACGATGACGACGACCTGCTGGTGCGCGAGAAGCTCATCGAGTTCACGCGGCTGACCGAGGACCAGGCGCTGCTGCAGGTCGACCTGCTCGGGCACGACTTCTTCGTCTTCACCAACGCCGACACCGGCGATGTCAACGTCATCTACCACCGCAAGGATGGCGGCTACGGCATCATCAAGCCGCTCAAGCCGGCGCCGGCCCTGGGAGACCAGGACTAGCGCGCCTGCCGCCCGGCGGCGACGCCCGGGCGCTCCCGCCGCGCGAACCGCAGAACTTGCGCTTGTGGCGGGGGGGCCCCGGGGGGCGGGGGGGCGGGCCCGGGGGAGGTTGGGGGGCGGCCGGGAGGCGGCCCCCCGCCCCCCGCCGCCCGCCCCCCCC
>CAIFEU010000058.1:0-3718 GCA_903789505.1 uncultured Coriobacteriales bacterium | reverse complement strand
CTTCTGGGCAGGGGTCGCGCGCCGTATCATGTTGGGCAAGCTCCTATCGGCGCGCCGCCGGCCGGCGCCGGCTCGCCGCGACACGGCCGCACACGACAGAATCGAGGGCGCTCGCATGCCGCAACCCGCAAGGACGTATCTCAGCTGCTCCACCAACCCGAACTGCCGCATCGTCGCCGACTCGTGCGGCTGCCTGTCGCTCGAGGCCGCCCGCGATCTGGGCGTCGACCTGATCGAGTTCCCCTTCATCATGGGCGACGGGGAGCACCGCGACGACCAGTGGCAGTCGATGACCTCCCGGCAGTTCTACGACCGCATGCGCGCTGGCGAGCGGGTCACGACCAGCGCGGTGCCCACCGGCGAGTTCGTCGAGGCGTTCGAGCGCTGCGCGCGCGAGGGGATCCCGACCGTCTACCTGAGCCTGACCGCCGGCCTCTCCTCCTCGGTGCGCGACGCGCAGGCGGCGGCGTCGATGGTGCTCGAGAGGCATCCCGACTTCCCGCTGGTCGTCCTCGACAACCGCATGCCGAGCCTGACGGCGGGCATGGTCACCGCCCAGGTGTGCCGCATGCGCGACGAGGGCGCCAGCCTCGACGACATCGTCGCGTTCGCGAAGAAGGCGCCTGACAGCATCCACGGCTACTTCACGCTCGACTCGCTCAAATGGCTGGCGGCGGGCGGCCGCATCCCCAAGGCCGCCGCCGGCATCTCCTCGGTGCTCGACGTCAAGGCGAACCTCACCTACGACCTCGACGGTGCCCTGGCCCTGATGGGAATCTCGCGCGGGCGCAAGAAGGCGCTCAAGAACCTCGTCTCCCTGTTCGAGGCCAACTACGTCCCCGGGTCGAACTTCCCGATCGGCATCGCCGACGCCGACTGCCCCGACGACGTCGAGACCCTGAAGGGGATGGTCCGCGACAGCCTCGAGCGTCGAGGCCTCGAGGTCCCGCGCTTCGCCCACTACGTCGTCGACCCCACGATCGGCAGCCACGTGGGCCCCGGCATGATTGCGCTCGCCTTCTGGGGCGTCGACCGCACCTCGCCCGACTATCACGGGGGCAAGCGCTGACCCGCCCTCGCCCGCCCCGCACCATCGCCGCCCGGGCACCGCGCCGGGGCGGCCGAGAGGAGATGACCCGCCCATGAGCGAGTCCCCCATCCGCACGGTCGGCTTCATCGGCACCGGCATCATGGGGTCGCCCATGGCGCGACACCTGATCGAGGCCGGGTACGACGTGACCGTCTACAACCGAACGCAGTCCAAGGCGCTCCCCCTGGTCAAGGCGGGGGCGAGCCTCGCCGGCAGCGTCGGCGAGGCGGTGCGCGACCGTGACGCCGTCATCACTATGGTCGGGTACCCGGAGGACGTCGAGGACGTCTACATGGGGACCGACGGGGTCCTGTCGTGCGCGCGCAAGGGTGCGCGCCTGATCGACATGAGCACCTCGTCGCCCGAGCTCGCCCGCGAGATCCACGACGAGGCCGAGGTGTGCGGGCAGGTCGCCTTCGACGCCCCGGTCACCGGCGGCGAGACCGGGGCGATCACCGCGTCGCTCACGATCTTCTGCGGCGCCGACGACGACACGGTCGCCCCGGTGCTGCCGCTGCTCAAGACGATGGGCTCGCTGGTCCTGACCTTCGGTGAGGCCGGCAAGGGGCAGATGGCGAAGCTCGCCAACCAGGTCGCCCTCGCGGGCTCCATGCTCGGCATGGTCGAGGGGCTTGCGTTTGCCAAGGAGGGCGGGCTCGACATGGACAAGATGCTCGGTGCCCTGCTCACGGGCACCGCGGCGTCCTCGTCGCTCAAGACCTACGGCGCGAAAATCCTTCGCGGCGACTACAAGCCGGGGTTCCAGGTGCGCCATTACGTCAAGGACCTCAACCTCGCTCTGACCACCGCCCAGCGCGAGGAGCTGACGCTGCCGACGACCGAGACGGCGATTAACCTGTACAGCCTGCTGTCCGAGATCGGCGGCGACCGCATGGGGACCCAGGCGCTCAGCCTGGTCTACGCCGACGAGCAGACCTGCGCCGACGCCGGGCTCGACTGGTCGCTGCTCAACCTGGACGACGAGGACGACGCCACCGCCGACGACGCGGGCGGGCGCGGCGCCGCCCCGGGTGGCGCTCAGGGCGCCGACGCGGGCGAGGCGTTCGGCACGGGGTCGCTGGGGAGCCGGGGAAGGGACGCGGATCGATGAGCGCAAAGGGAGACGTCAGGTCAGCGGGGCAGGAGGAGGGCGGCGGGCTGGTGCCGCGCGGGGACGCCGGCGGCAGGCGCGTGGCCGCGGGCGACGCGCGGCCCCTGGAGCTGTCCGCGCCGTGCCCGCGCAACTTCGAGGAGGCGCTCGCGGGTGAGCTCAGGAGGCTGGGCTGCTCGCGCGTGCGCCCGCTGACCGGGAGCGTCTCGTTCTCCGGCGACGTCGCGTGCGCGCTGCGCGTCTGCCTGTGGTCGCGCCTCGCCTCGCGCGTGACGCTCGTGCTCAAGCGCGTCGACGCGGGCGACGCCGACGCGCTGTACGAGGGAGTGCGGCGCATCGCGTGGGAGGAACAGGTCGCCCGCGGCGCGACGATCGCGGTGCGCGTGCGCGGCGGCAACGACGCGCTGCACGATGAGCGCTTCGCCGCGATGCGCGTCAAGGACGCCATCGTCGACAGGATGCGCGAGCGGACCGGCGCGCGCCCCGACGTCGACGCCTCGAGGCCCGACCTGCTCGTCACCTGCGCGATCCACCGGGACCGCGCGACGGTCGGCATCGACCTGGCGGGGGAGTCCCTCGTCAACCGCGGCTACCGCGTCGCCCAGCGCGGGCGCGCGGCGTCGACCGCGTCGGCGTACCTGCGCGAGGACCTGGCGTCGCTGCTGCTCGAGGTTGCGGACTGGCCGCGCCGCAGCGCGCGCGACGACCGTGCGGTGCTCATCGACCCGCTCGGGACGTCTCCCACGCTCGCCGTCGAGGCGGCGTGCGTCGCCTGCGACCGCGCCCCGGGCCTGCTGCGCGACCACTGGGGCTTCGAGGGCTGGCAGGGCTTCGACGAGGCCGCGTGGTCCCGCGAGCTCGAGGGGGCCGACGACCGCTTCGAGCGCGGCCTGTCCACGGGCAGGCGCGTGGTGTTCGCGTCCCCCGACCCCGGGGTTCGCGCCGAGCTCGGGCAGATGGCGAAGCGCGCGGGAGTCGCCGACGCCATCCAGGTCGTCGCGGGAGGCCCCTCCGACGTCGACCTGGGGCAGGCGTCGGTCCCCGGCGCGACGATCTGCTGCGTGGTGCCCGACGCCGGCACCTTCGGGCTGACGAGCGACCAGCCGGTCCGCCTCGCCGCGGTCGCCGCGCTGTCGCGCATGCCCGCCCTGACGGAGGCGCCGATCGCGACGCTGTCCTCCCGCGACGAGCTCGGGTTTGCGCTGATGGCGGAGCCTGAGCGCGTCGTGCGCGTCATGAACGGCTCCTACCCGGCGATTCTGAGCGCCTACCCCAGCTCCGGCCGGGTGGCGCGGATGGCGGCCGAGCGGCAGGGCTCGCCCGTCGCGGAGACGCCCGACGGCGCCCCGGGGCGGGGGAGCGCGCCCGAGCCGGACGAGGGGCGACCCGCCCCCGCCGGCGGCGCGGCGCAGGCGCGCATGCCCGGCGGCGCGCGCATCGAGCTGCCCGGCGGGGGCTCGATGGCCGTGCTCGTCGCTGGCCGCGGCCAGTTCGCCGCGCGCCGCGCCACGGTGGCG
>CAIFEU010000057.1:6375-15799 GCA_903789505.1 uncultured Coriobacteriales bacterium | reverse complement strand
GACAGGGCGCGTCCTGGGTGAGCGTCTCGTTCGCCGCCGCGACGCCGATGGCCACCAGCATCGCGGCGACCAGCGGAGCGCCGACCGGCACCGTCGCCAGGGCGGGCAGGCAGCACACGAAGACGACGAGTTTGTCGAGGATGCGGTCCATGCGCCCATTGTACCTGCCCGGCCCGCCCGCCGCGCGGGCGCCGCCGCGGGCGGGCGGCGCTCTCGAAAGTCGTGACAAATGTCACGGGAGGGCGCACTCCTCGGTGACGCCGCGCGCGGCTGCCGCACGTCCGCGGGCCTCTCGGCGGAAGGGGAACGGCCATGGCGAACGTCGTCTGCGTGCGCAACCTGGTCAAGCGATACGGCGACCTGCTGGCGCTCGACCACTTCGACCTGAGCATCGCGCCCGGGGAGATCTTCGGGCTGCTCGGGCCCAACGGGTCGGGCAAGACGACCACCATCAACTGCATCCTGCAGCTGCTCACCTACGACAAGGGTGACATCGAGCTCTTCGGCGAGCCCATGACGGCGACGCGCTACGACCTGAAGCGGCGCATCGGCGTCGTGCCTCAGCAGGTCGCCGTCTTCGACGAGCTCACCGTGCGCGAGAACATCGACTACTTCTGCTCGCTGTACGTCGATGACCGGCAGCGGCGCTCCCGGCTGGTGGACGAGGCCGTCGAGTTCGTGGGGCTGGGCGACTTCGTCCGGTTCCGTCCCAAGAAGCTGTCCGGCGGGCTGCTGCGCCGGCTGAACATCGCCTGCGGCATCGCCCACCTGCCCGAGCTCATCTTCTTCGACGAGCCCACCGTCGCCGTGGACCCGCAGAGCCGCGCCTCCATCCTCGACGGCATCCGCCGGCTCAACAACGAAGGCACGACCGTCGTCTACACGAGCCACTACATGGAAGAGGTCGAGCAGCTCTGCACGCGCGTGATGATCATGGACCGGGGCCGGCCCCTGGCAACCGGGACGGTCGAGGAGCTGCAGCGCTCCATCGCCACGGGCGAGAAGATTCGGGTCGACGTCGACGGCATGGGGCAGGCCACGCTCGACCGCGTCCGGGCGCTTCCCCACGTCCTGAGCGCCACGCTCGAGGACGACGTGCTGTCCTGCTCGTGCGAGAACGGGACGAGCAACCTCTCCGAGGTGCTCGCGGTGCTCACCGCCGATGGGGTCGGCTGCGGGCGCATCGTCTGCGAGCCGCCCACGCTCAACGACATCTTCCTCGAGATCACCGGTCGCGAGCTGAGAGACTAGGGGCACGCCATGGCGCGGACTTTCTGGACGACGGTGAAGATCCTGCTCAAAACGCCGTCGGTGCTAATCTGGTGCATCGCGTTCCCCCTGTTCATGGCCGTCATGTTCACGGCAATGCTCTCGGGCATAAGCTCCGACGGCTCCGTCGACCCCGTACCCGTCGCCGTCGTGCGCGACGAGAGCTGGGACGGCTCGGGGTTCGCGCAGGTGGTGGACGCGCTCGCGGCGCAGGGCGACGACCAGCTGCTCGACGCGGCCGACGTCGACAGCCTCGACGCGGGGGTCGCCCTGATCAAGCAGGGGGACGTCGCGGGGGTGTACGCGGTCGACGCGACCGGGACGCCCCAGGTCACGCTGGCGCCCGACGGCTACGCGAGCTCGTCGGCGAGCTCGCTTTCGGGGACCATCCTCGAGAGCGTCGCCGACGGCTACAGCCAGAACCGGGCGCTCTTCGAGGGGCAGCTGAGGAACAACCCCACCGCCCTCGCGAACCCGAGCGCCATCACGGACGCGCTCTCGCTCTCCGTGGGGACCGAGCGGCTCTCGGCAACGCGCTCGACCCCCGACGAGGCCGTCCGCTATTACTACGCGCTGCTGGCCATGGTGACGCTGCTCGTCGGCTCGCAGACCGCCTCGAGCTCCGTCTGCGCGCTGCAGCCGAACGTGTCGGTCCTGGGGGCGCGCCGCTCGGTCGCGGGCCAGAGCCGGGCGCGCCAGCTGCTCGGGGTCATCTGCGGCTGCTGGGCGGTGTCGTTCGCGAGCTCGCTTCTGACCTTCTGCCTCGTGCGGTTCGGCGCGGGCGTCGACTTCGCGGGGCGCGAAGGGCTGTGCCTGGTGGGCCTGGCAGTGGCGACGCTGTCGTCAACGGCGCTCGGCGCGCTCGTCGCTGCACTCCCCCTGCGGGGCGGCGCGGAGACGCGCTCGAGCATGCTCATCGCCCTGACGATGGGGCTGAGCACCTTCGCGGGGCTGTACGGCCAGCCCTCCATGACCCTGGCGGACAACCTTGCCCGCGCCTGCCCCGCCGAGGCATGGCTCAACCCGCCGCGCCTGGTCTCCGACCTGTTCTACAGCCTGTACTACTACGACGCGCTGGCGCCCTTCGCCCTGCGGGTCGCCGCCTGCGTCGGGATCGCGGCGCTCATGTTCGGCGTATCGACCGTCTTCCTCAGGAGGCAGCGCTATGAGCACCTTTAGGGCAGCACTGCGGGTGGCGGCTCGCCACCGGCTCTACTTCTTCATCTACCTGGCATGCCTGAGCCTGCTCGGCGTCTTCCTCCTCATTCTGCCGGCGAGCGGCCAGAGCGGCTCCCACGAGACGTTCGACGCGAGCGTCGCGGTGATCGACCGCGACGGGTCGGAGGTATCCACGGGCCTCGCCCGGCGTATGGACGCCACCGCCGACCTGGTCTGCCTGGACGACGACGAGCGCGCCATCCAGGACGCTCTCGCGCAGTCGGTGGTCGATGCGGTGATCGTGGTGCCCGAGGGGTTCGGCGAGAGCCTGATGCAGGCGGCGCGGGAGGGCGCGGGAGTGCCTGACGTGCAGGTGGCCTATGGCACGGACACGCTCTCCGGTGCGCTGGCGGCGAACGAGGCGACGAGCTGGCTCTCGCTGGTCGCCCGCGCCGCCGCGCTCGACGGGGCGGACGACCAGGACGCCGCCGTGCGGGCGGCGGACTCCGCCGTCGACGCGCAGGCGACGGTGACGGTCGCCGACGTGGGCGCTGCCGAGGGCGGCGCCAGCAGGTTCGCGAGCTACCTGGGGTACAACACGTACTCCCTGTTCGTGACCATCGTCGTGTGCGTGGGACTGGTCATGTCCCGGTTCCGCGACCAGAGGGTGCGCGAGCGCTGCGACGTCTCGCCGCAGCGGCCGGGACGGCTGAACGGCGGCGCGCTCGCGGCCGGGGCGGTCCTGGCCCTCGGGGCGTGGGCGTGGGTCGCACTCGTGGGCATGGTGTTCGGCGGCGACGTGCTGCACGACGCGAGCGCGGGGCAGGTCGCCGTGGGCCTCGCGGCGATGCTCGCCTACTGCCTGACGCCGCTCGCCCTGGCATTCGCCCTCTCGCGGCTCAACTCTGGCGAGCAGCTACTCAACGCCGTGGGCAACATCGCCGGGCTGGCCTGCATGTTCTTTGGCGGCAACCTGATGCCGCTCGAGATGATGGGCTCGGGCGTGCAGGCGTTCGCGCTGTTCACGCCCGGCTACTGGTTCATCGACGCGCTCGACGGCGCCTTCGCGACGCGCGACCTGGCGGCGGTCGCCGGGCGGCTCGGGACGGACTTCGCGATGCTGGCGCTGTTCGCGGTCGTCACCGCGCTCGTCGGGTTCGCAGTCGCACGCGCGCGGACGCAGCGCGCCGTGGGGTCCGCGCGCCTCGCGAGCCGGACGGTGTGAGCGGGGGGCGCTCAGGTCGTGGACCAAGACCACCCCGCCCGTCGTCAACCGGACCTATGGCGCTTGGGACTGCCACGGAGGGGCAAGAGTGAGGTGAAGCGTCCCAGCGCACCTGCCACGAGCAGCCTCTGGTCAGAACCCCGGCTCCAGACACATCATCATGTACGTGGGAAGGTAGCAGACCGCGCCGGCACGCTCCACGTTACCTTCGTGCAGCACGATGGCCCGCTCGATTCCGTAGTTCTCGTTGTGAACTGGTCTTCGTCAATTTGAAAACCGGAGTTATCGGCCATTTTGTCAATTTGCGAGCCATATTGATGGGCTGTTTCGTCAATTTGCAAACCCTAGTGGGCAGCGATTCTGTCAATTTGCAACCGTCATGGTGAGCAACCACCCCCCGAGCGAGAACCCCGTGGTCGCGCCCGTGACCCAGGGCGGCCGACTCGCACGTGGAAGCAGCGAGGACCTCGAGCTCCTCCGCCTCGGCCTTCGGATAGGCAACGACAGGCAGCGTCATGACCACGCCGTCGTTCACGGCCGCGTCGAACATATCGCCGCGTTTCAAGCCGAGCTCGCTCATGCCTCACGGAGGGTGCCCGGCATACATCGTATTCATGCGCACGCGCAATTCGCTTTCATCTGCCGAGAGCAGCACCCCGCCACGTCGCAGGCTCGTCCTCTTCCATTGGCAACCAAGAGCAAAGATAATGAGGCGACGGCAAGGAAAGCGGGCAAGAGAGGGGAAGCCAACAATGGAGGCAACGGTCAAGGTCATCTCGTCCATCTCAGACAACTTCGAGCCAGACATCATTAGCGTCACGGTGTGGATTGAGGGCGAAGCCGACTCCAAAGCGGAGGCCGCAAGGGCCTACAACAAGTCCCTCTCCTCGCTGCTCTCCGCACTGGAAAAAACAGGCGTGAAGAGCGAAGACGTGAAGAACGGCAGCCTCGATATCAGGCCAATCTGGAGGAAACAGAAGAAGACGGGGCGCTACAGCTACGGTTCGGACCTCAGCTTTGAGGTGCCGTGCGTTGAGGAACGTTTCGACGCTGTATGGGCAGCTCTCATCGGCCTTGGCGACAGCGTCACGTTCGACTTCGATTATGGTCTCAAAGACTACGAGGGGGCGAGGGAGAAGATTATCCGCCGCGCCGTCGACGCGGGCAGGAAACGTGCTGCCGTCCTGGCCGACGCGACGGGCTGCGACCTCGGCCCCATCGTGCATGTGGAAAACGACCTTCGTGGAATCGCATGCTGCGACTCGGGGTATGCGGTGGCAGAGAGTATGACTGCGAGTAGCTCCGCGAAAGACGAATCACCCGTCTTCAACCCACGTCCCGTCAACGTAAGCTGTGAGGTCACGCTCGAATACGCTCTCGTCGCACGCCAAGGGTGAACAACGCGCCACCAGCTAGGACATGTTCGTGGCCCAGAATGTGCGAGAGATTAAACGAGCTCCCGCGACAGTCGCTCGCAGCGCGGGAGCAGAGTCGGCCACCGCTGACGTTTGCGCAGGCAACGCGACCACGCTTCGGGGCTACCGAGCCGCAATCCTGCAGATGCCCTGCAGGCTCGACACCTTCTCGGGCGCCTCAATCAGGTCGGGAGCTTGGTAGAACGCGCCGCGCTTTGCGTTGCCCATCTTCGCAAGGATGCCCCTCTCGCATGCAACCTCAATCAGATTGCGAGCCGCGCGGTCAGTGATGCGGTCGCAAACGACGAGGATATGGCGGCACTGGCCATGCCAAAGTGTCTTCCTGAGCTCAGAGAAACGCGGCTATCTAACGATTTCGGAGAGAATCGCCTTGATTGCAACGATATCGGCCTGGGCGAGGTGCCCTATCAGACCCGCAGTGCCCAGATAACCTGGGGGAATCTCAGCGATACGATCGAGCCGAGCGATTGAAGGCTTATCGAGCCCCGCAGCCTCCCATTCTCGGATGGGGCAGTCGTGGTCGAGAGAGAGTCTGTTGGTCGCGCTCGTCACCATGGTCACGAGCGAACCGTCTGGCCGCGTTGCCAGCACGATGACGGGACGATACTTGTAGCCGTGCCCCTCGGAGAAATCGAAACGTGCATGCCAGGCCTCCCACGGCTGGGGAACCCGATCACTCATCACCATCGTCCCAGTCCGCCGGCAGCACGGCAACGCCCTCGGCGTTGAGCTCCGGCTTGTAGGCAACCGCAGCGATAGCGTTGTAGGAAGGCGTCTCCGGGCGCAGGTCGAAGGGCAGGCCACCAACCTCAATCGACTTCACGAGAAAGGTGTTGATCGCGTCGTTGAGGCTCAGGCCCCAACGGGCGTACACCTCCGTCGCACCCTTCTTGATCTCGTCCGTCGTGCGTGTCTTGATTTCCGCACGCCTTGGGATTGCTGCTGTCGCCATGGCGCCCCTCCTCCCACTAGTCCCCTAATTGTACCCTCTATGGGTACTGGAAGCAAAGCAGAGCGCTCTTGACGATGGACGTCCCAACCACGTGGTTGTCGCCCTTGAGAGACCCGCACGAAGGAACTCAGGCGCATGGACGACGAGGACGGCGGGCGCTGGCACGAACTTTGGCGGAGCAAAAGAAATGAGGGACGAGAGACTCCTCGGTTACACTCTCGCCCAACCCTCCCGATCGTTTGCCAGTGTGTGCCTTTACCCTGACAATGCCTCAAAACGTGCAGGTACGTCTACGGCATAATCTCCAACCGCCCGCTCGTTGACAGGAACGTGAGCGCCGCGGGCCCGCAGGGCGGCTTGCCACAAACCGGACGCGCATTGGCAATCGCGTAAGCCCTTGACGATTTACGCGATCCTGCGCGACATGTGCGCGGAAAATGCTGGCGTACCCCGCGTTTCCGCAGGTAACCGGCTTGTCCGGACTGTCCGATTTACGCGGCTCTGATTTGCACAGACACGAAGACGATTCCGCCAACGGGCCGAAGCGCCCGAGTTCGCAGTCGGCTCGTTCCCGTTATAGTGATTCCGTCCGGTCGTCTGCCCGCGCCTTGCGATCGAAAGGGTTCTCTATGCTCAACTTCAGGCTTCTCCGCGCCGTCTTCAAAGGCTCCGGCCTGGGGCATGCCACGGTCTTGTTCTGCTGCGCTTTCATGGCGTGCTCGACGCTGCTCGCGCTGTTCGAGCCCGGCATCGATGGGATCGGCGACGCTCTCTGGTGCTGCTTCGAGGCGGTCTCGACCATCGGGTTCGGCGACGTGCTGGTGCAAACGGCGCTCGGACGGACGGTGGTCGTGTTTCTGAGCGTGACGAGCATCTTCTTCCTGGCGGTGCTCACCGCGTTCGTCGTCAACTACTGCAGCGAGGTCATGCGCGCACGTCGGGACCAGAGCATCGCGCTGTTCGTCGACCGGCTCGAGCACCTCCCCGAGCTGGACGCGGCCGAGCTTGAGGAGCTCTCAAACCAGGTAAAGGAGCTGCGGAGGAGACGCGCGTGAAGGACGCCCCCTGAAGACGCTGCGGCGGGCGCCGCGCCCTACGCGGGCGGCTACGGTCCGGATGCGGGACGCGGGGGGCTTGGCCTGAAAGCCCGGCTCACCGTGCTCTCGGCAGCAATCGGGTTCGTGTCGGCGTTCGCTATCCGCGCGGTGATGTTCCTGGTCACCGTCCGCGAGCGTCTGCCGTGGGAAACGCCGCCCCAGGTGGTCGGTCTTCCCTATCCGGCTCTTGCCGTCTGCACGCTTGGCGGGCTCGGCACCGGGCTGTGGGCCAAGCGCTTCGGAGGGGCCCTCAGCCGCTTTCCAGCGTGATGGCGGCCCTGCAAGCACGCGGCGGCTACCGGATGCAGAACGTCCAGGCGGCGCGCGGCGCGCGACGGTGTGGCACGACCGTTTGAGTTCGTAATCTGCCGCCTCAAACACCACTGGTCGTGACGCATACCAGCCGGACGGCCCGCGAGGCGCAGGAGCAGAGCAGTCGGCAGGAATGGGATGCAGAGGAGAGACCACGGCGACCGTCGTCAACGTGGCCCGTCTCATCAAAAAAGGCCAAAGGACACATCCTCTGGCCTGCAAATTTATGGTCGCGGGGGCTGGATTTGAACCAACGACCTCCGGGTTATGAGCCCGGCGAGCTACCAGACTGCTCCACCCCGCAATGTCTGGCTCCTTACGGCCACGCCGTAAGTGCAAGAAAGAATATTACTCTCTTCCGCTTTCATTTCAAGACTGTTATCAGTTCGGTAAGAGACGCACACATTTGCGTCATATTGTCGTGGGCTGCCGCAAACTGCCACAGACGGCCACAGACGCTGCGAACGAGTCGTCGCGCAGCTGTCGCAGCATACGAAAAGCGGGGCACGGCAGGTCGCGCTCCCCTGCCGTGCCCCGCGTGAGCCCGTCCCGGTGAAGCGCTCGGGACAGGCGGACCGTCGTGCCTACCCTACTTGTCGCTGTCGTTGAACAGCGCGTTGACGCGGTCGACGAACAGGACGAACGGGTTGGAGTTCGCGTCGTTGTTGGAGCTCGAGGCGCTGCTCTCGGACTTGTCGGACGCCGAGGAACTCTCGTCGGCGATGCTCGAGTCGGAGGAGCTGGAGCTGTCGGCGCTGCTGCTGTCGGGCTCGTCAATGCCGCTGACGACGTAGACGAACTGAACCCCGTCGACGTTGGTGTTGGACGGGACGGAGAACGAGTGCGCGTCGAAGTTGCCGCCGAGCTCGTTGTCGATGGCGTCCTGAATCTTGTCGATCAGCGTCTGGTCGATGTCCTGAACCTGGTCGTTGAGGTCGTTGAGGTAGCTCGCGAGCTCGTCGGCGCCGTCCTTGGCCGTGCTCGCGCCTGCAGCGAGGTCATGCGCGCCCGACGTGGCGGTGTCGATACCGTCGTACAGGTCATGGGCGCCGCTGGCGAGGGTGTCGGCACCGTCGGCGAGCGCGTCGGCGCCGTCGGCGACCTGGCTGGCGCCGTTGGCGAGGGTGTGCGAGCCGTCGGCGGCGGTCTGCGCGCCCGCGGCAAGGTCGGAGGCACCGGAGGTTGCGGTCACGATGCCGTCGTTGAGCTGGCCGGCGCCCTGGTACAGCGAGACCGTGCCGTCGTACAGCGCCGAGGCGCCGTCGAGCAGCTGGGACGATGCGGGGCCGACCTTCTTGACGCCGTCGTTGAGCGCCGAGGCGCCCGCGGCGAGGCTCTGCGCGCCGTCGTTGACCTGAACAGCTCCATTCGCAACCTGCCAAGCGCCGTCGACCGCGCTGGACACGCCGGTCACGAGCGAGCCCACGCCAGTGTTAAGCTCGTCTGCACCGGAGGCAAGCTGGCCAGCGCCCGATGCGACGCTGTCTGCGCCCGATGCGAGCGTGGGCGTGTTGGCAGCGAGCGTCTGGACGCCGGAGTCAACCTGGTCAGCACCCGATGCGACCGAAGAGGCGCCCGAGGCGAGTGAGCCAGCTCCAGTCGCCAGCGTGTTGGCACCGTCTGAGACCGAGCCAACGCCCGCGTTCACCTGGTTCGCGCCGTCAGCAACGTCCTGCGCTCCCGAGGCGAGCGAGGAGGCACCTGCGGCGAGCGACTGGGCACCCGCCGAGACTCGCTGGGCGCCGGTGTTGGCGTCGTTGGCCCCGCTGGCGAGACTGGACGCGCCCATCGCGAGCGTCTGGGCCCCCGCCGAGACCTTCTGTGCGCCAGAGTTCACGTCGTTGGCCCCGCTGGCGAGCGCGTCCGCACCCGAGGCGAGGCTGGTCGCTCCCGCCGAGACCCGCTGGGCGCCGGCGTTGGCGTCGTTGGCCCCGCTGGCGAGCGCGTCCGCACCCGAGGCGAGGCTGGTCGCTCC
>CAIFEU010000057.1:0-6275 GCA_903789505.1 uncultured Coriobacteriales bacterium | reverse complement strand
CGCCGAGACCTGCTGGGCGCCGGCGTTGGCGTCGTTGGCCCCGCTGGCAAGATTTGAAGCACCTGTCGCGAGCTCCCCGATGCCCTGTACAAGGGACGCGATTGAGTTCTGAGTATCCTCAGAGTTAATTTGGCCGTTGATGTTATCAGCACCAGTGGCGGCACTGCTCACACCTGCCGTATAGCTAGAAATGCCGTCCTTCAGTGACGCCATTCCGCTCGCAAGACCGCTCACCGTGCCTATGTAGTCTCCGGCAGCCTCCGCCTTACCGTGTTCCTCCATGGTTGCACCATACGTGGAGAGGGCACTCGAAACTCCCGAGATGTCACCTCCCTGGGTCAAATCGGCAGCGGCAGCTATGACAGCGTCGGCATCGCCCGTACCAGGATCGTTCGCAGCCTGCGAGGAAAGGTTGGCGCTCACGCCGCTTAGGCCAGAGGCAATCGTCTCCGCGCTCGAGTTGAGCGTATCCGACTGTGCGTTAACCGCGTCCAAGCCCTGCGCGAGCGACGAGATGCCGCTGGCAAGGGAGCTGAGCTTCTCCTGAAGCGAGAGAACGCCGGAATTGGCGGCACTCGCTCCGTCCGACAGGCTCTGCGCGCCCGCGGCCAGCGAGCTGGTGCCCGTCGCGAGGTCCGCGGCGCCGGAGGCCAGCGTGTTGGCGCCCTCGTCCAGGCTCTGCGCGCCCGCGGCCAGCGAGCTGGTGCCCGTCGCGAGGTCCGCAGCGCCGGAGGCCAGCGTGTTGGCGCCCTCGTCCAGGCTCTGCGCGCCCGCGGCCAGCGAGCTGGTGCCCGTCGCGAGGTCCGCAGCGCCGGAGGCCAGGGCGCTGGCGCCCGAGTCGAGCGACTGGGCGCCCGCGGCGAGCGCGCTGGTGCCCGTCGCGAGGCTCGAAGCGCCGTTGGACAGGGTGTTCGCACCCGTATTGAGGTCTGCAGCGCCACTGGAGAGAGTTCCCGCGCCCGTCGCAAGCGAGCTTGCGCCATCAGCAAGGGTCCCGACGCCGGAGGCAAGCTGGTTCGCGCCATCAGAGACGCTGGTTGCACCGTCGGAGACCTGCTGCGCGCCATCAGCAAGCGTGGGGGTGTTGGAGGCAAGGGTCCCAACGCCGTCGTTTATCTGGTTGGCACCGCTAGCCAACGATGTTGCTCCGTCGGACAGGGTGTTCGCACCCGATGCAAGCGTGTCCGTACCACTGGCAAGGGTGTCCACACCTGAAGAGAGCTGGTCGGCGCCGGTCGCCAGGGACGTGGCGCCGTCGGAGAGCGAGCTCGTGCCGTTCGCGAGCCGGTTGGCGCCCTTCGAAAGCTGGTCGGTGCCGTCGAGCAGGTCGGACGCGGCCGAGGAGAACTGCTTGACGCCGTCATACATCGAGCTCGCGCCGTTCATCAACGCGTAGGACCCGTCGACCAGCTGGCCGGACCCGTCGGAGAGCTTCACCATGCCGTCCTCGAGGTCGTTGGCGCCCGAGGAGAGCGTGTCGAGGCCGTCGGCGAGGTCGTTTGCGCCCGAGCTCACCGAGCTGGCGCCCTCGTCGAGGTCGTTGGCGCCCGACGCCAGCGTGTCCGCGCCGTCGGCCAGGTCGTTGGCGCCCGACTGGATCTTGTCCATGCCGTCGGCGAGGTCGTTGGCGCCCGAGCTCAGGTCGCCCAGGCCGCTCGAGAGCTGGTTGCCGCCGTCGGCCAGCGAGGATGCGGCGTCCTTGAGGTCGGAGGTCTGGCTGCTGATGCGCTGGCGAACGTCGCTGTCGGAGCTGTTGACGTCGAGGTCGAGGTCCATCTGCAGCGCGGCGATCTGCCACCCGCTGTAGGAGAAGTTCTTGGCGTCACCGGTGATCTCGAAGGAGCCGTCCTCGCCCGGCAGGACGAAGCAGGTCACGACCTCGTTGTTGCCGGAGCGCGCGACGGTGCCGCCGCCCGCGTCGGTGATGTTGAACGTGTCCTGGGCGAAGGTGCCCTGCGCCTCCACGACCAGGTTATTGGCGAAGTCCGAGACGCCGGCGGCGCTCGCGTCGGTGTTGGCGTCGATTGAGAGCTTCACCGTCAGCTGACCGGTCGCGCCCGACGCCTCCTCGGGCGTGATCTGCTTGCCGTCGAGGTAGTACTCGACGGTCACCTTCCACGGCAGCTCGGTGTTGGCACTCATGTCGCCCTGGTAATAGAACGGCTCGCCGCCCTCGGTCGTGAAGGTCACGACGCCGTTCTTCTGCGAGATGTTCTCGGTCGTCGTCAGGTTGGTGACCGACTCGTAGTCCGCGGGGTCCTCGACCGTCGTCGACGTTCCGGTGTTGAAGACGTTGACCACATAGACGCCCGTCGTCGCGCCGGAGGCGTCGGTGCTGATGTAGATGACCTCGTCCTTGTTGACGTCGGAGGAGGAGTCGCTGGCGTTGGCGTCGCTCACGCTCGAGGCGGAGGTGGACGCCAGCGCGAGCCCCGCCGGCATGACGACCGACGGGAACACCAGCGCGGCGGAGAGCCCGCCCACCATGATGGCGCGCACAACGTTGCCGTGCAGGACGCGCCCGCGCAGCACCGACTCGCCGGCACCGCCGTCCCTGCCCGCACCCCTCGTCTCGTCGCTCACGCTCGCACTCCCCGTTCGATTGCTTCTGGTCTCCTGCATCGTGTTACCTCTCGTCCTTTCCAGAGGCATCGCCCTGCGACGGAGCCTCGCCTGTTTGCCTTTCGTCCGCCCCCGCGGGTTGCGCGGGCTGTGAGCCCGCCTGCTGCTGGGCGTCGGCCGTCCCGGCGCCACCCTGCGTCTGCGCGGCGGCATTGGCCTGAGCGGCCTTCTCGGCGGCCTTGCGCTGCTGGCGCTTGCTCGGCAGGCGCGGCTCCTCCGGGGAGATGCCGACGCTCTGCGGGTCGGGGGGCGTCTCGCCCTTGCGCAGGTACTGCATCTTGATCGTCGTGTGCCTGATCACCCAGTCGAACGCCACGAGCAGGCCGGGCAGGAACATGAACATCATGAGCATCGAGATGAACGCGCCACGGCCGATCAGGACGCCGATGCCGGCGATGATCTGGTTGGACGAGATCTTCGACACCGCGAAGCCGGCGCAGGTCAGGATCAGGGCCGACGTCATGATTGTGATCGCGGAGTGCTTGGTCGCCGAGCGCGCCGCCTCGCGGGGCAGGTAGATCTTGCGGCGGTCGAAGTACTCGCGCTCGAAGATGATCGCGTAGTCCACCGACGCGCCCATCTGCACCGCGTCTATGACCAGGTACCCGATGTAGGCGATCGTCGTCCCCGTGAAGTACGCGCACGACATGTTGATGATGATCGCGATCTCGATGCACGCCACGGTGATGATCGGGATCGAGATCGAGCGGAACATCAGCATCAGGACGATCGCGATTGCCGCGGCGGAGAAGATCTTGACGCGCGCCGAGTCTGCCGTGACGATGTCGCGCAGGTCGTAGACCGAGACCTGCGTGCCCACCAGGCCGTAGTCGTCGCCGTAGTACTTCTCGCACAGGCCGCGCACGGTCTCGACCAGGTTGAATGCCTCCTCGTTCTCGCCGGTGATCTCGGTCGAGATGACCAGGCGCGAGACGCCTTTGTTGATGACCTGGCTGCGCGTGGACTCCGGCGCCACGTCGACCGGCGTCGCCGTGCCCGCGACCGTGATATAGGAGGTCACGCCACTGACCATGTCGAGGCTCTTGAGGTCGTTAATCAGCGCCTGCTCGTCGGCCCAGTGGCCCTCGGGCACCATGACGACCCAAGTCTCGTTGTAGCCGAAGGCCTCGTCGATGCGGTCGGCCTCGATGCGGGTCTCCGAGCCGGGTGCCGCGAAGTTCGACGCACCGTACTCCCAGGAGTTGTGCTGCTGCGCGATGTAGCAGATGGGGGTCGCCAGGATGACGATGATCGCCATCGGCACCATGCCCTTCTGGCAGAAGCGCGCGAACTTGTCGAACGGCGGCACCAGGTTGCGGTGGCTCGTCTTGTCGAGCAGCTTGAGGCTGCACAGCAGCAGGCACGGCATGAAGAACATGACCGACAGGAAGCTGAACACGATGCCCTTGGACAGGACGATACCCATGTCCAGGCCGATTTGGAAGTGCATGACCGCCAGCGACAGGAAGCCGAAGAACGTGACCGCGGCGCTGGAGAGGATGACGGAGAAGCCCTTCATCATCGCGTGCGCCATGGCCTCGACGGGGTCGGCGTAGACGCGCTGCTGGCGGCGGAAGGTGTGCAGCATGACGATGGCGTAGTCCATCGAGACGGCGAGCTGAAGGATCGCGCCGCAGATGTAGCTGATGAACGAGATCTGCCCCATGATCAGGTTGGTTCCCATGTTGAGCAGGATCGCGACGCCGATGACGACCAGGAACAGGATGGGCTCGAGCCACGAGGTCGAGGTGAGGCCCAGGATCACGATGACGATGATGACCGCCGCGATCAGGATGTAGGTGACCTCGACGAACGTCGACGTCTGGGCGTCGGCGATGTCGACCGCGCTGCCGCCCAGCGAGACGGTGCTCGCGCCGTCCTGCGCCGCAACGGCGCGGGCGGCCTGGCAGGCGTCCGCGGCGCTGTTCTCGTCGATGACGAACTGGTACAGGTAGCCGTCGTCGGACTTCCAGTTGTCGACCAGGTCGGCGTCGAGGACCTCCGAGGGCTCGTCGATGTCCGCCTCGGTCCCCAGCCACATGACGTCGGTGATGCCGTCGATCTTGCCCAGGTCGGTGGCGATCTGCTTGGCCTGCGCCAGGCTCACGCCCTCGGCGTACAGGCGGCCGTTGGGCACGCCGGAGTCGAACGTGTCCTCCATCTCGTGCAGCGCCTTGACCGAGACGGCCTCGTCGGGCAGGTAGTCGATGATATTGTAGTCGACGTAGACCTTGCTCATGGCGACGCCGCCGACGACGGCCGCGACGAGGAAGAGGACCACGACCGCCACGCGACACTTGAGGAACCTCTCGCAGAATTTCAGCATGCCACTTGCCCTTCGGTGGAACTCGAGCTCCCGTTTCCCTGTGCGACAACCTACGCGCTTGCGTTTGTACGACGACCATCGTTAACCAAGGGTCCATTATCGACCCGTCGGGCGCTCGTGGGCTTCAGCTCGCATGCACCAATCTAAACGACATCTGTCGTATACCCTCGGGCCAGTATTCTAGGCAACATACGTGTAGTTATCCATCAGTTGTCGCTTTTCCATACTATTACGTCACAAGTAGGGATAGTATTGCTTATGTCACGTAACCACCCGCAGGCCTTTCACGGGGGAATCGCCATGCCAGTCAACACCGTCAACACGCCCACGAGCGCCGACGCCAGGCAGCATGCCCGGCAGGCGACGCCGGGAACGGGCGCGAGCCACCTGAACATCGACCTGAACCAGGTCGCGTCTGATCGGGTCGCAAAGGCCATCAAGGGGGTGCAGGAGAAGGTCAGCAGCTTCAACGACAGCAAGGACCTGCTCCTGACGTGGGCGAGCTCCGCGGCCAACAAAAAGCAGGACCGCCGCTCGAGGCGCACCCGCACGCGCCTGATCAACGCCCTGCTCGAGCTGCTCGGGCACAAGTCGATCAACGCGATCACGGTGACCGAGCTCACCGAGATGGCCGACGTCAACCGCGCCACGTTCTACTCCCACTATCGTGACGTGCACGACATGCTCGACCAGCTCAAGGCTGACGGCAGCCAGATGGTCTACGACGTGGTGAGCTCGCACTCCGACAGCATCGGCAGGGGCGACTACGGCCCTCTGGTGGCGGACATCGTCGACTACGTCGACAAGAACGAGGGCATGATTCACGCGGTGCTGGGCCCCAACGGCGACGGCACCTTCTTCAACGACATCATCGAGGTGCTGCGCCGCGCCTGCGCCGAGGCTATGACCGCGCGCGGGGGCGAGTACGCCGAGCTGCTACGGAAGTACCCCAACCAGTGCAACTACCACTTCTACTTCATTTCGGGCGGGGTCATGAGCATCATGAAGTGCTGGCTCGACAACGGCCGGCCCGAGTCCGTCGACGAGATCACGGCGACGATCTGCACCTACGTCAGGTCGGTGCCTCTGTCGCTGCTCACGGAGAACCTGCCCCCCGACGGCGACGGCGCCCGCCCCGGAGGCGACGCGCCCGCGGTGGTCCCGGAGCCGGCCGGCGACTTCGCCCCGCGCGATGGAGAGGCCACCCTATCCGCAAGCTGACGCCGTCCGTCCCGCTTCGGAGGCGACGGGGGCAGCGGGCGACTCGACCTCGAATCACCAAAGACGGCCCCCGCGGCCGCTCATTACCCTGCCCCCCGGGCCGGGC
>CAIFEU010000056.1 GCA_903789505.1 uncultured Coriobacteriales bacterium | reverse complement strand
CCCTCCCCGCGACCTCCCCAAGCCCCCCACCCTCCCCAACCTCCCCGACGGGCGACCCGCCGGCGCCGGCATCACCCGCGACTGCCCCCAAGGTCGCGTCCTCCCCCGGCCCTGCCGACGACTCTCCACCGGTCCGCGCCGTGTCGTAGGTTGCTTTGTCGCCTCGCGACGACGGGGCGAACGTCAGCCCCGCAATCTGGGCGAGCGGCACCACCACCGCCGCGCAGGCGACCAACAGCGCGACGACAGCCTTCGCGAGCGTCGCCCGCCGGCCAGGGGACCCGTGACGGCGCCCCGCCTCGTCGGCCCGCGCCGGCAGGCGGTCCCCCCGCCCGCGCGCTCGGCGGCACACGGCGCCTCACAGCCCGTTGATTCCGTCGGAGATGGCGTTCCAGAGCTCCTGGATCTTCCCGCGGAACGCCGCGATCGCGATGATCGCGATGACGACGAGGACGCCCACCAAGATCGCGTACTCGGTCGTTCCCTGCCCGTCCTCCTCCCGCATCCCGTTCGAGAGCATGCGACGCCATCGGGTGAGCGCGCACAGGGCGCGCGACCTCAGGCGGGCAATCCGGCGACCCGGCGAACCGCACGGGGCGTCCCTCTCGACGCACGTCTCCGACACGTGTCGAACCATCCCGTCCATATCGCCATCCCCTTCCCTTCCGGGCGCAGGAAGCGCCCCTCCTGGCGACCGTCCCCGCGCATCCCATGGGGCGCGGGTCGGGCGCCCGTTACCCGATCGTCGTGAACGACGCGAACAGGGGCCCGAGAATCGCGAGCAGCATTGCCGGCAGGACCATGGTCGCGATGGGGACGATCATCTTCACGGGCGCCTTCTCGATGCGCTCCTCTATCTCGCTGGTCCTACGCTGGTTCACGGCGTCCCCCTGCTCGACGAGCACCCGCGCGAGCGGGGCACCGAACTGCAAGGACTCCTCCACCGTGTCGACGAACGACGTGAACGCGTCCACGTCGAGGTCCCTCGCCAGTTCTCTCAGCGCCTGGCCCCTGCTCTTGAATCCGAGCTGCCACGACCTCATGGCGTCGTTGAGCAGGGCGGACAGCATCGTGTCGTAGCGTTCGCAGTAGATTCCCAGCGCCGCGTCGAACGATATCCCCGCGCTGAGCCCGAGCACGACGACGTCGATGAGCTCGGGGAGCTCGTCAAGGCACGCCCCGCGCCTCCTGCTCGACGCCCGCCTGCGGGACAGCGCGGAGAGGGCCCCCGTCCCGGCGAGGGGCGGCTTCAGGCGCGTCGCCGACGCGCTCAGCAACGCCCGGGCGCTGCGCGACGCCACCCCCGCGACGCGCGAGACGACGCCGGATGCCTCCCGGCGGAACCCCTCGTCGCACGCAAGGCGGACGGCCTGCCACGCGACGGCAGCCGACAGGGCGCACGCGACCGTCAGCCCCATGACCCACCAGCTCAACCCGCACCACCTCCTCACCGCGACGCGCGGTCACTCCATGGCGACCCTCATGAGCCTGCGGACCCATAGCAGAGCGCCGACGTCGAGCAGCGCCGACACGCACAGGCACGCTCTGCCCGCCGAGGACGCGAGGCCCGCGCGGTACTCGGGGGACAGAAGCGTAAGGGCGCTGACCAGGACCACCGGAACCAGCGCGACCACGCGAGCGGACAGGCGGGCCTGCGAGGTCTTGACCATCAGCTCCCGGCGCAGGGCGACCCCCGACATCACCATGCGCGACGTCCTCGAGAACAGCTCCGACAGGGAGCTGCCCGTCCTCTGGGAGACCTGCAGGGCAGTGCCCACCAGCTCGACACCGGGGGCGTCGATGCGCCGGCACAGCCCGTCGACCGCCTCGTCCACGTCGCGGCCGCCCTCGATCTCGAATGACGCCCTGAGGAACTCGGACGCGAGCGGCTCTCCCACGGACCCGCCGACGTGCGCGATCGCCTGCGGCATCGACTTCCCCACGGCAAGCGCGGACGACAGAGCCCTGAGCACCTCGGGGACCTGGGCGACCTGCGCCGCCTTCCGCGCCGACTCGCGCCGGCCCACCGCGGTCGCCACCACGACGGCGAAGGCGGCCACGCCCACGGGAGCGCCGAGCGCAGAGCCGCTCGCCACCATCCCCGCCAGCGCGAGCGCCGCCATCGCTACCAGGCAGAAGGCGAGGCAACCCTGCGCGCTCAGGGTCAGGTCGAGACGCCCGTCGCGCACGACGGGAAGCACCCTCCCGACCTGGGAGGCGAGCCACGGCATCGAACCGAGTCGCTCGAGCGGGACGGTGTGGCCGAGGTGCTCGCACGTCCAGACGACGCGTCTGCGGACTCTTCCCGCAACCCCCGGTCCCCGCGCCTCGCCGCGGGCACGGGCCATCGACCTGACCATGCCGGGCACCTCTCCCGCCAGCGTGAACGCGGCTACCGACGCGAGGGCGCACGCGAGCCAGACAGCGACTCCCTCCACCTGCCCACCTCCTCCTGCGTCACGACCCCCCTGCGAAGCGCCGCCTCGACGAAGGCGGGCTCGCGCTCCAGGGCCCACGTCCTCCCGCCCTCGTCGAACGACACCGCCCTCTCCAGCTCGACCTCCTCCTCGGGCCCGGTGGGCACCTCGCAAGCGTCGCCGACGACGCGCGTCCCGTCGGGAAGGCACCTCATCGTCACGATCAGGTCCAGCGCGGTCGCGATCTGCCCCTTGATGACGGATGCGGGCAGGTCGATGCCGATGCGCGCCATCATCACGAGTCGGAGCACCGCCTCGCGCGCGTTGCCCGCGTGCAGCGTCGTCATCGACCCGTCATGCCCCGTGTTCATCGCCTGGAGCATGTCGATCGCCTCGCCGCTCCTCACCTCGCCCACCACGATCCTGTCGGGGCGCATGCGAAGCGAGTTCACGACCAGGTCGCGAATCGTGACCTCTCCCCTGCCCTCTATCGAGGCTGCGCGCGCCTCGAGCCGCACGACATGGGGGTGGCGCGTGAACTTGAGCTCGGCGGAGTCCTCGATCGTGATGATGCGCTCCTGGGGGTCGATCTCGCAGGACAGGGCGTTGAGCAGGGTGGTCTTGCCCGAACCCGTCCCCCCGACCACGGCGATGTTCTGCCTCGCGCGAACGGCGACGCCGAGCAGCCACGCGTACCAGGGTGGAATCGAGCCGACACCGACGAGCTCGTCGAGCGACGCTATCCGGTTTGAGAACTTCCTGATCGTGACGACGGGGCCGTCGATTGCGATGGGAGGTATGACCGCGTTGACCCTGTATCCGTTCTTCAGGCGGGCGTTGACGATCGGGCTCTGCTCGTCGATGCGCCTGCCCAGCGGGGCGATGATGCGGTCTATCGCCGCCCGGACCTGCTCGTCGCTCTCGAACACGCGCTGTGCCTGGTGCAGTTTGCCCCTCGACTCGTAGAACAGGGAGTTGGTCCCGTTCACCATCACCTCGCTGACCGCGTCGTCGTTCATGAACGACTCGAGCGGGCCGAGGCCCACGATGTCGTCGATCACCTCGCGCGTCATCGCGTTGCGCTCCGTGAGCGACAGGGCGGAGTAGTCCCCCTCGTTCATGATCGCCGCGATGGACACGCCCAGCTCCGCGCGCGAGCGGTTCGCGTCCTCACCCTCCGCGATGCGCGCTATCTGTCGATACCCGAGCCTCTCGACGAGGCTCTCGCGGATCTGGGAGCGCATGCGCCCCCAGCGCCGGGCGGCGAGGTCGGTCTCGCCGTTGGTCTGCCTAACCCTGGTCAGGACGGACATGGCACCGCATCCCCCCTCAGCTGCCTCTTCGCACCGGCGCGCGACTGACGTCGTCCCAGCGTCGCGCGCCCTGCGGCGTCGCGGGCGCTCGGCGCGCACCCCAGGTCCGCACAGAGGGACGACGCCATCTAGGCGACCGAGTGCGCCATGCGGTTGCGCGAGGACACCAGCTCGCCGGCGCTGCCGCACGACAGGAGGCTCACGACCTCCGTCCCGCCGTCGGTGACGTGCACGACCTGCGGCGTCTGGAGCTCGAAGCGCGCCCGGGAGAGGAACGTCTCGTCCCTGTGACGCTGGTCACAGCGGTTGACCACGCTCACCAGCTTCGTGAGGGGCGTCCCCGCCCTGCCGCACAGGGCCGTGAGCGCACCCAGCGACTCCAGCGACAGCGCCCCCTGGTCGCACACGAGCAGACACCGGTCGGACTCCTCGAGCACCTGTGCCACCCCCTCGCTCATGCCCGTCGGCAGGTCCACGATGGCGAGGTCGGCGCCCGCCCGGGCGGCGCGGACGAGGGCGCCCGCATGGGGCACGAGCAGCTCGGATCGCTCCGGCAGGCGACAGAACTCGTACGCCTCGAGGCCGTCCTCGACCGACGTGCGGCAGCGGGCGAGCGCGCGCTCGTCGAGCGCGACCTGCTCTCCCATCCCGACCGCCTCGGTGAGCCCGTCGGTCTCGTCCGCCCCCAAAAAGCCCAGACACGCGCCGAACTGGAAGTCCATGTCGAGCAGCGCCACCCGCAGCCCCCTCCTGGCGAGGTCGACCGCCATCAGCGCGGATATCGCGCTCTTTCCGACCCCGCCGCGGGCGGAGGCGACGCAGACCGTGGGGACGTGCTCCGTCATGCGCGTCTCCAGCAGCCTGACCTGCGGTCGGTCGGCGACGGGCGCCGTCATGGGCGCGGGCGCCCCGCGAGTGGCCTGCGGCGCCGTCGCTGCGCCCCCGCAGGCGGGGGCGCCCGCGCCGCAGGCGCCTGTCGCGACGGGGGCCGAGGAGAGGTCGTCCAGGCCCGCCGCGCCCGGCGGGGCGCCCCATGGCGCGCACGCGTCGCCCGCATGCGCCCCTTCTGCCTTGCCGGGCTCGGAGACGTGCGGGGTCGTCCGGGGAAAGCTGCCGGTCGCCCGCAGCCCCCGAGGCTGGCCGGGCGTGACCTGGGGCGTCTCTTCCGTCGGGGCGGCGCGCAGTGGGCCGGGGGCGGTCACGGCACCGGCGGGCTCGGAAGGAGGGCACGCAAGGCCGCTGGGCGATCGCTCGAGGGCGCCGACGTCGGCGCACAGGCGTCTGCCCAGGCTTAGCAGCACGTCGAACAGTCCCGCCGGGGCGATGACGATGTCCACCCCGTCGAGCGCGTGGGCGATGTCGGGCTCGTCGGGGGCGGGGTCGACCAGCACGGTCACCGCGGCGCCGACGAAGTCGACCATCAGGGATATCGTCTCGCGCGGGTCGCCTCCCAGGCAGCCGGGGGCAACGACGACGCCCATCGCGTCCTTGGGCACCTCGGAGAGCCTGACCAGAGCGCGGGCGACGTTGGGCTCCCACTCGACCCCGCCGAGGAACCCCGCCCCCACCAGCTTCGGCGCGATCTCGAGGAACTGCCCCGCTCCCGAGCACACGAGCCACTTGGTCGTACTCGTCATGTCTCCCCCCGTTCCCGGCCCCGTGGCCGCATCGGACTTGGAATCGGACGCCCCCGTCCCCCCGGCGCACCGTGCAGGCGCGTCGCCCGTCTCATGGCGTCGCCGCGGCTGCCTGCGCCCCCGCCAGCCCCGCGTCGTCTCCCGAGCCCGTCGCCGCCGGCTGCGACCCCGTCTGCGCCGACGTGCCCCCGGTGTCGCCGGCGGAGCTCGATGCCGCCCGCGCGACGGCGGCGACCTGGGACTGCGCGGCGGCGCCTTCAGATGGCAGAACGAAGTACAGGTTCTGGAGGCTCGCCGCCGCGATCAGCGCCTCGACCCGCGACGGGTCGACGGCGACCGTCACCCAGGGGTTGGTCGTCGAGGAGCTCGTCTGAAGCACGCGAACGCCGGTGCCCAAGAGCTTCGCCGACCCCTGGTCGACGACGTACACGTCGACGTCTGCCCCCGGGGCGAGCGCGCCGCCGACGGCTGACTGCGCGGTGCAGGGCACCGAGAGCGCGGTCATGCCCTCCGGGACGTCGAGCGTCAGGGTCTGGGACTCCACGTCTATGAGGCAGACGGGCGCGTTCGACGCGATCTTCGCTGCGGCAGCCTTCCCGATGACCTCGTCCGCGTCCTGCACGGCCCCCTCAGGCAGCAGGTCCACGAGCCAGTCGGTCATCGCGACGTTGCGGTCGGAGAAGGTCTCGCCGGCCTCTATGGAGCGCGTCGCCACGCAGACGCTGACGGTCTCGCCGCCATACCTCCTCAGCGCCTCCTCGCGCTCGGCGGAGGCGCCGCTCCTGACGCTCGCCGCATAGCCCGCGACGAGCGCGGCGGCGAGGACGGCGCAGACCACCGATATGACGATGCGCTTTCGAGAGGACATGGCTCCCCCTTGTCACGACGGTCGCGGGATGCATACGCGACCGGCTGCGTGTCGAGGGGGTGCCGTGAGTATCTCCCCGCGAGCTGGCGGGGCGGCCGTCATTTTCCGGCAATTTCGGGCGGTCTGACGAGAATTGGGAAGTTCGCGTGACGCCGCCCGCGGGGCGCAGCGCGGGGGCGGCGGGTCCCCGCCCGCCGGCGCCGTGCCGGCCGTGGGGTCGCCGAGCCGTGCCGCTCGGGGGCGGCGCTCTGGCCTGAGCTCGACCGCAAGGAGGCATCGTCGCGGTACGGCGGCGACTCGAGCTCGGGCGCGCCGACGCTAGGCGGTGATCGACTGGGGGGCGGAGCGGTCCAGCCCGAGTCTGTTGGAGCGCATCTCGGCGACGAGGCTGCGATACTGCTCGAGCCGCGCGGCGGGGATGTCACCGGACGCGACGGCGGGGCGCACGGCGCAGCCCGGCTCGCCTCCGTGGGTGCAGTCCCTGAACCTGCAGGAGGGGACCAGCGCGGAGACGTCGGGGAAGGCCCGGGCGAGCCCCTCGTACTCGTCGAGCAGCGGGAGGGAGCGCAGCCCCGGGGCGTCGACGACGACGCCCGCCCCAGGCACCTTGAGCATCCTGCGCGCGACGGTCGTGTGCCGGCCGGAGTCGTCGCGGGCGCGGACGGACGAGGTTCCCAGCACCTCCGCCCCGAGCAGGGCGTTGACCAGAGAGGACTTCCCCGCGCCCGACTCGCCCAGGAAGAGCGCCGTCGACCCCGGGGCGATAAGGCCGCGCGCCTCGTCGACGCCGCGGCCGGCTCGGGACGAGGTGACGACGCAGGCGACGTCCCCCAGGCACTCGGCGATGCATGCCCGCGCGCGAACGACGGCGTCGTCGTCGACGCGGTCCGCCTTGGTGAGCACCACGGCGAGGCCGATGCCCCCCTGCGCGGCGAGAACCGCGGAGCGGGCGATGCGGTCGACCGCCAGAGCGCGCTTGGAGAGCGGCTGGACGACGCACACCAGGTCGAGGTTGGCCGCGAGCGTCTGCCGCTGCCCGCGGCTGCGCCCGTCCCAGCGCGAGAGGACCCCCCTGCGCGGCGCGATGGCCTCGATCAGCGCCTTGTCGTGGGCGTCAGGGATTCTCAGCGCCACCCAGTCGCCCACGCAGGCACGACGTCCGTCGTCACCCTTCACCAGCGAAATCGCATGCTCGGCGCGGTACGCGCCGCGGGGGCAGACGACGAGCGGGAATCCGCGGTCCAGGCGCACGACTCGGCCGGGCACGCAGCCGTCGTGCCCGCCGGCACCCGTCAACTCGAGGGCGTCCCCGGGGACGGGCCCGAGGTCCTCGAACGCCGGCTCGAACGAGCGGTCGACGACGAGGGGAGCGTCATCGCCCCCGACGGGCTCGCCGCCGGGGCGCCCCCGCCCGCCGTCTCCTCGCGTCCTCGGCGACGCCCCGCGCGACCCGCGGGGGCGCCCCGAGCGCCCGTCTCGACCCGACGCGCCCGCACCACGGGCGGGATGCCTGGACCCGTTTCCCCTCATCGCTTCCTCTTCTTCAGCACGATCTTGACCACCAGCAGGGCTGCCGCCACGCAGACGGCGACGAGCGCCGCCGTCAGCTCGTTGCCGTCGACGCCGTCGGTGCGCGCCCCTCCCGCGTCGACGACCGAGACCGAGTAGGCGACGACGTCGAGGTTGCCGAGGTTGTTCGGGTCGGCCACCCGATAGATCCCGATGACGCGCAGCGTGGAGCCCTTGACCGCGTACGACCCGTAGTTCTCGATGAGGTCGGCCATGCTCTCGTCCATCGACACCTCGATGGCGTCGCCCGAGGAGGACTTGAGCTGGACCCATCTCCCCCCGCCGCCGGTGACGACCGGCTCACCCACGACCTCGCCGACGAACGAGACGAGCTTGCCGTCGAGGTCGGTGTCCGCCGACGAGAGCCGCGCGATCGTGACATGCGTGACCTGGGACGAGTCGATGTCCGACGGGAGAAAGCCGGCGTCGCCCCCCAGGGCGCGCAGCTCGGTCGGCGAGAGCGTGTCGGACCAGTCCTCCCCGAGCGCCGCGACCCTCGCGTCGGCCTGGGAGGAGGAAGCCTCTCCCTCACCCTCCAGCTGGTCCTCAGCCTGAGGTTCATCTTGAGTCTCAGCCAGAACCTGCGCGTCCGCCCCGCCAGAGTCGCTCGCGGACGCGTCGGGAGACGTCGACAGCCCCGCCTGCTGCGCGTCGGCGCGGGAGGCCTGCGCGAGCGACGCCGCCCATGCGGGAGTGGGCGACGAGGCGGGCGAGCACGGCAGCGCGGGCAGCAGGAGCAGCGAGCACGCGATGGCGCTCAGCGGCCGCGCCAGGCGCGCTCCCCCGGCAGACGCCGGCACGCGCGCATCACGCTCGGACTCGGACGACCCCCTCTGCCCGTAACCTCTCGACCGCATAAGCCTCACCTCGCCCCTCATGCCAACCGGTGCCCTGCCGGCGATTGCCGCCGACCCCGCACGAGCAACGCCCGCCCCTCGCCCGCGCGACGGCACGGGCCGAGCCTCCCCACTTCTCCTACGACGAGGCGAAGAGGTACGCGATGAACGCCAGCAGGAACACCGCGAGCAGTATCAGCAGCATGAAGCAGGCTATCACGAGCGTGACCCTCGCGATGTCGCGCGGCCGCACGCCGCGAGCGCGCGCCCTGCGCGGCGCGCGCCTGGCGCCGGCGCCAGCATCCGCCCGGTCTGCAGGCTGCATCCCCGCCGCCCGCACGCCCCGGGCGAGCTGCCCCGTCGATGGCGTCCCCGTCGGGAACGCGTCGCTCGGCTCCGCGCCGCCCCCGTCCCGCGTCGTCATCTCCGGTCGTCACCCCCGCCCCTCGTCCTGCCCGAGAAGCCGATGCCTCCCCGGGCGCACTGCCGGCGGTCGGCCGCGGCGCCGGGAGAGCCCGCGCGACGCCCGCGCGCAGGGGCGTGGACGCGCTCGCCAGCGGCATCCGCCCGTCCGTGCCCCTGCCGCAGCGTGCGCGCGCCCTCGCCGGAGCGCTGCCCGTGCCAGGCGCGCTTGATCTCGACCGGGACGTGCCCGACGATCGAGCGCCGCAGGCGGGAGCTCTCCACCGCGTACCCCACCGAGGAGCCGATGCTCGCCAGCGTCGTCAGCAGCGTGATGAACTCCAGGCGCCCCGCGAGCATCTGTATGAAGTAGCACACCTTGAGCCCCATCGGCATGCCCGGCGTGACGATGCCGGAGGAGATTCCGCAGTTCGCCGTGCACGAGACGCTCTCGAGCACCGCGGAGACCGCGTCGTAGCCGTACGCCACGCCCAGCACCGCGCCGATCGCGAACGAGATCAGGTACAGGATGATGACCAGCATGACGTTGCGCGACATCTCCGGGGTGAGCTCCTGCTCCCCGAAGTGGTAGAAGCGGTCGACCTCGCGGGCGTGCGCGGGCATGAGCGTGCGGCGCACCTCCGACACCACCGACCTCACCACCAGGCCCATGCGGATGGCCTTGAAGCCGCCCGCCGTCGACGAGGTGGCGCCGCCCATGCACATGCCCAGAATCAGCGTGAAGACGACGGCGGAGCTGGCGACCGAGGATATCTGCGAGGAGGTGAACGTCATGTAGCCGGTGCCCGTCACGGCGCTGATAAGGTTGAACAGCCCCTTGTCGAAGAAGATCTCGAGGCTGCCGAAGCGCCCGTCGCCGGCGAAGGCGATCGAGAGCACGACGGTCACCACGGCCATCCAGCACAGGATGACGCGGGTCTCGATGTCACGCAGGAACTCGCGCGGTCCCTTGCGCGCCATGTAGAAGTACAGGGCGAAGCTGAACGTCCCCGTGAGCTCGAGCAGCGACAGGACGAGGTTGAGCTCGGTGGAGCGGTAGTAGTCGACGCCCGTGGGCATGATCGTCGTGCCGCCGGTGGCGACCGCGTTTGCCGCGCAGGTGAAGCCGTGCAGCAGCGCGAAGCCCGGCGTGAAGCCGTCGGACACGATGAGGATCAGCGTGCAGGCGACCGTCCCCACGAGGATGAAGATGCCCATGAAGATGCCGACGAAGCGCGAGGTGTCGGCCACCTGGGGCCCGATCTTGTCGGAGTGGCCCTCGGCGCTGAACAGCGTGCCCGTGCCCGAGAGGTTCGAGATCGTCCCGAGCCCCATCGCCACCAGGACGATTCCCTGTGCCCCGATGATGACCATCATCGAGTTCCACACCGAGAGCGACGTGGGGATGGGGCGGAAGCTGTTCATCAGCGACATGCCCGTGCCCGTCAGCGACGACGCCGCGTTGAACAGCGCGTCGAAGTAGGACAGGTAGTTGCCCGAGAGATACGACGGGATGGCGCAGAACACGGCGACGACCAGCCACGCCAGGCCCGTCAGAATCGTCGCCTGCTTGCGGGTCAGCCCCATCTCCGTGGGGCGCACGATGCTCATCGCGAGCCCCACGCTGGTGGTGACGCCCAGCGACAGAGCAAACCAGATGGCGGGGTTCCACTCGCGCGAGAGCAGGGCGACGACCAGCGGGACCACCATCAGGACGCCGACGATGACGACGAACAGCCCCAGGTAGTGGACGATCGATCGGACGTCCTCTATGCGCAGGCGGGTCCACATGGCAGCCGGTCGGCCTCCGCGCCGCTACGCCCGGGGGGCTCCGACGCGGGTGACCTTGTCCGCAAGCCCGCTCGAGACGTGCATCACGTCGTCTCGGTCCACGATGATCGCCTCCAGGTTGGGCCGGCTCTCGACGAACTCGAGGGCGCCCTGCACGCCCAGGGCGAACAGCGTCGTGGAGAAGCCGTCCCCGTCCAGCGAGAGGTCCGACACGATCGTTGCCCCGCCGACGTCGGTCTTGACCGGCATGCCGTCCTTGGTGCTCAGGATATGGTGGTAGAAGACGCCGTCCTTCTCGAAGTACCGCTCGTACAGGCCGCTCGTGACGACCGACTTGGCGACGACCGGGACGACGGCGATGAGGTTGGAGGGGTCCTTGGGGTCGCGCACGCCGATGCGCCATGGCGTGCCGTCGGGGCGCGAGCCCACCGTGAGGACGTTGCCGCCCAGGTTGACGAAGGCGCAGTCGCAGCCGTGAGCGGCGAGCACCGCGGCGAGCGCATCGGCGATGTAGCCCTTGGCTATGCCGCCCAGGTCCAGGCGCGCCTTCGGGTCGGCGAGGCGCACGGTCCCCGCCGAGCGGTCGACCTCGATCGCGCGCCAGTCCACGTGCCCGAGCGCCTCGGAGAGCGCGGCGGGGTCGGGCAGCTGCCCGGTGTGGAAGTTCCACAGGGGCGTGACCGAGCCCATCGTGACGTCGAACACGCCGCCGGACTGCTCGCAGTAGAACCGCGACTTCTCGATGAGGTCCAGCGTCGGCTCGCTCACCTTGACCGGCTCGCCGTGGGCGTCGTTGATGCGCGACACCTCCGAGTCGGGGCGCGTGCGCGACAGCGTCATCTCGAAGTCGATCGCCGTGTCGCGCACGTCGAGCAGGGCCGCGTCGAGCTGCTCGGCGGACAGGCCTCGGGAGCCCGAGAACGCCTTGACCGCGACCTGGGTGTTGTAGACGGGGAGCATGAGCTGGTGGGACCCGTCCGCCTGGGCGCTGGGGCGCATCTTGCGGATGAGGTCGTCCATGTCGATCTTGCTCAGGTCAAAGGGGACGCCCTGCGCGCCGCCGTCCCGCGCGGGGGCGGCGGGCGCGGGCCTCTGGGCGGAGGCGGGTGCGGCGGCTCGTTCTTCGGTCAACGTGGGGTCCTTTCGCTCGTGGTGATTCGGCCATTGTACGCCCGCCCCACGGCACCCGACCTGCCGGCGCGCACAATGCACCGGGCTTGCACGCGCCCGGGGCGCCCCGGCGGGGCGTCGGCGCTCAGGGGCGCGCCCGACCGGAGGGGGACGAGGGCCGGGCCAGGCGCAGGCGAAGCGAGGCGGCCAGGGCGCGGAACCCCCCGACGAAGTTCGCCGGGTACAGCCCCGTGTAGAACGACAGGAGATAGCTCGCGAGGGCGACCAGTGCGTAGAGGTGGGCGAGGGAGGGCCCGAACGCCTCGACCCCCAGCAGCGCCGCGGCGATCGGGGCGTTGGTGCACCCCGCGAGCATCGCGACCAGCCCCACGCCGGCGGACGCCGCGGGGTCGACGCCGAGCAGGGTGCCCACCTGGCATCCCAGGGCCGCCCCGATTGACATGGCGGGCATGATCTCGCCGCCCTTGAACCCGCTGGCGAGCACGAGCAGCGTGAGTGCCATCTTGACGGCGAACGACCAGGCGGGCGCCTGGCCCGTAAAAGCCTGGGCCATGAGCGTCTCCCCGGTGCCGACCTGGGCGTTCGGGCCGAGCAGGCAGGTCAGGAGCACGACGGCGACCCCGCCGATCGCGACCCGCGACCAGGTGGGGAACCCCCTCAGGTGGACGCCGCGCAGGAGCCGCAGGAGCATGCAGAACGCCAGCGCGGCCACCGTGCATGTCATGGCGACCGTGACGCTGGCCCCCACCGAGGTCACGACCGGGACCGACGACGCGAGCGACAGCCAGGGCGGCCGGACCCCCGAAATCGCCGAGGTCAGCCATCCCATGACGGCGGCAACCAGGACCAACGGGGTGGCGACGGTCCGCACCGGCGCGCAGGTGACCTCCAGGACGAAGAAGGTGGCAGACACGGGTGCGCTCATGAGCGAGGCGAAGGCCCCCGCCATCCCCATGCGCGCGAAGACGCCGCGGTCGATGCCCCCGACGTCGCGCAGCAGGCCGCGTGCGCGCACCAGGGCGCGCTCGCCCAGGGCGCTGCCCAGCGAGCCTCCCATCTGCAGCGCCGCACCCTCCTTGCCCACCGAGGCGCCGCCCAGAAGCGAGAGCAGGGTCCCCGCGAAGATGGCGGGCGCGAGGCGCAGGGGGACGGGGCTGCCGGAGCGGGCGCTGGCGATGACCGAGTTGGTGGAGAGGTCCCACGGCACGCCGAGGCGGCGGTACAGCGCGAAGGTCGCGAGCCCGAGGGCGGGCAGGCCGAGCACCGCCCAGTGCCAGGAGGAGACGAGCGAGCCCACGCCGCGCACCGCGAGGGAGAGCGCGAGCGCCGCGAGGCCCGAGACGGTCCCCACCAGGGCGGAGAGCAGCAGCCAGCAGCAGAGCGAGACGGCCCTGCGCGCCGGGGGCGTCGGCGCGCAGTCGCATGCGTCGCCGCCCTCTCCCCTGCCGTTTCCGTCCGCCCTCACCGCACCAGCCCCGCCCTTCTCAGCGCATCCGCCCCCATCCCTCCCGTGCCGCGCCCGCAAGCCGCCCCGTCCCGCTCCGCGGGCCGGGTGCCGCCCCGGGCGCTAGGGCCGCGGGTAGACCGTCGCGTCCGCCGGTGCGTTCGGGTCCAGGGGGACGGCGCGCTCGAGGTCGACCCTGCCCGCGTCAGGGTCCACCTCGAGCTCGAGGACGTACCCCAGCCCGTTATGCGCCTGCAGGCGCAGCCAGTCGTGGGGCGTCAGCCGGGCGATGCCCGCCAGGGACGAGCGCATGATGGCGGAGTGCGTGACTACGCTGACGGAGTCGCACCCACCGCGCACGCAGCCGCACGCCAGGTCGCGAACGGCCCCGGCGCCCCGGGCGCAGGCGTGGGCGAACGACTCAACGTGGAAGCCGCGCGCAAAGTCGCCGTCGGCGATCCACGAGTTCCACAGGCGCTCGTTGCCCTGCTCGCTGAGCCCCTTTCCCTCCAGGTCGCCCAAGTCGAGCTCGTGGAACGCTTCAATCGTCCCGTCCAGGACCGCGTCGGGGCCGTACGCCGCGCGGAACGTCTGCAGGCAGCGCCGCAGCGGGGAGCTGTAGTGGCGCTGGGTCTCGGGGTAGACGCCCTCGCGGCGGTACTCTTCCACCTGCGCGAGCCCCTCGGGGGTGGCGTCCACGTCGAGCGTGCCGCTGTAGAGCCGCGCGGCGTTCGCCTCCGAAAACGCGTGGCGGACGAGGAGCATCTTCACGCGATACGTCTGGTTCAAAACCTCATCATCACCTTAAAGTTAAGCCTCATGCCCCGTTCGGGCGCGGTCGAAGCATCTATCTTTCACCCTCAGCTCAAGGGTGATAATCTTGCCGCACCCATGAGCCCGACGCCTCCGTTGCCGTCAGCGCGCCCGGCGCGCCGCGTCATGCCACGCCCGCATCGACGCAGGTGCGGCACGGCCCTGCCCCGTCCTCGGCGAGCACGACCCTGACCGGAAGGTCGCGCAGCGCCGCCCCGACCTCGGAGAGCAGCCCCCTCACCTCCCCGTAGATCGGCAGGTGGCTCAGGACGAGGGTGCCCGGCAGGGCCCCTCGGCCCAGGGCGGCGACGTCCTCGCAGCTCATGTGACCGAACGACGCCCCATCGTACCCCGCGTACAGGCTGCACTCGCTCACCAGCACGTCGACGCCGCCAAGAAACCGCACGAGCTCGGGCGTCAGCGCCCCGTCGGCAGTGTAGCCCAGCGTCGTGCCGTCGTCGCAGGAGACGCGCGTCGCAAGGCAGAGGCGGGGATGGCGGGTGCGCATGAACTCCAGGTGGAAGGGGCCGACGTCGAGCCTCGAGCCCTCGCCCACCTCCACCGAGCGCGACGCGCCCCGCATCGCAAGGTCCCTCGCGCCCATGCCGCGCTCGTCGCGCCCCGGGGCGTAGAACGTCAGCGGGCGGTCGGTCAAACCCAGCTGCCGATGCACCAGACGCGCGTAGGACATCACCCCCGCGTCGCTGACGTGGTCGTGATGGAAGTGGCTCACGAACACGTCGTCGATGCGCTCGAGCGGACGCACCCCCTGCACCGCCGACGCGACCCCCGCACCGCAGTCCAGCAGGATGCACCGCCCGTCGTATTCCAGCAGATAGCCCGAGCACGCGCCGCCGGGTCGGGGCGAGCCTCCCCAGCAGCCGATGACCGTCACCCTCATGGCTCCAGCCCCCTCGCCGCATCGATCAGCGCGCGCGTCTGCGCGGCGCGCGGCGCCTCGACGACCTCGCGCGTCGGGGCGCTCTCGACCAGCCTGCCGGCGTCCAGCACCACGACCTCGTCGGCCATGTAGCTCACCACGCCGATGTCATGGGAGATGAACAGCAGCGAGACGCCCTCGCGCGCCTGCAGGTCGCGCAGCAGGTTCAGGATCTGCGCCTGCACCGACACGTCGAGCGCGGAGGTGCACTCGTCGCACACCACGACCCGGGGGTGCGACAGCAGGGCGCGCGCAATCGCCACGCGCTGCGCCTGCCCGCCGGAGAGCTCGGCGGGGCGGCGCCCCAGCACGTCGTCGGTCAGGCCCACCATCTCGAGCAGCTCCGAGCTGCGCGCCCGTCGCCGCGCGGCGCCCGCGCCGCGGTCGAGCACGCGCTGGGGGTCGTCGAGGACCCGGGCGACCGTGAAGCTCGGGTTCATGGACGCGACGGGGTCCTGGAACACGAACTGGACCGACCTGCGCAGCCCCCTGCGCCCGTCGCGCCCCAACCCCGAAAGCGGGCGTCCGTCGAACAGGACCTCGCCCGAGGTCGGGGCGAGCAGCCCTCCCATGACCTCCCCCAGCGTCGACTTGCCCGAACCCGACGTCCCCACGACGCCCAGGGTCCTCCCGCACTCCAGCGAGCAGCTCACGCGGTCCAGGGCGAGGACCCCGCGCCGACGGGGGCCTCGAGCAGCGAATCGGCGGCTGACCTCGCGCGCCTCCAGCACCCGCCCCTCGCTCATGCCTCCCCGCCCCCTCTCGTCGCCTCGCCGCCCGCCGGGTCGCCGGACGCACGCCCGCCGCCGGGCGCCGCCCACGCGCGCAGGCACCGC
>CAIFEU010000055.1 GCA_903789505.1 uncultured Coriobacteriales bacterium | reverse complement strand
GGGCTTCCGTTCGCCCTCTCCCAGGGATTCTCTCCCCGCATGCGCATCGCCTTCGGACCCGCTCTGCCGGTGGGCGTCTCGTCGGATGACGAGTGGTTCGACCTGGTCATGACGGAGCTCGTGCCATCGGCGGACGCCCTGGGTCTGCTGCGTGGCGCGGCGGTCGACGACCTCATGCCCCAGCGCGCCTCCTACGTCGGAATGCGCGAGCCCTCCCTGTCCGCGGCGCTCACGATTGCGCAGTGGTCCTGCGAGGTCTTCGCCTGCGACGAGTTCGGGGCGCGCGTGCCTTCGCCGACTGAGCTCGCGCCCGCAATCGGCGCGGCGTTCGACGAGGTCCTGTCCGCCGGCGAGATTCGCTATCTGCGAAACGGGAAGGACAAGGTCGTCTCCCTCGAGAACAAGGTCGCGCGTGCGCCTGAGGTGACGTCGGGCGCCTCCGACGGCAGCGCGCGCGTCTCCTTCTCCACGCGCTCCTCCAACGAGGGCGCCCTGCGCCCCGACGTGCTCATGCGCGCCGTGATGGACAGATGCGAATCGATACCTACCGCTGGGCGAGACGGCGGGACCGCCCGCATGGGCGCCGTCGTATCATCGTCTGGTATTCGCCTGCGCGCCTCGATCAACAGGGACGCGCAGCAGATCGAGAGCGAGGATGGCACATGGCATCGACCGATCTAACGCTCACGCCTGGGGATATCGTCCGCGGAATCGTCGACCACGTGGACTCCTCCCTTGACGCGTGCTTCCTGGACGCGGGGCAGTACGGCACGTTCTTCGTCCCGCTCGATGGCCTCAACGGCACCACCGTCGCCCGCATGGTCCCCAACGCGCGCGTCTGCGTCCAGATCGTGGCGCCCAAGCGAGGCAAGAAGCTCCCGCGCGCCTCGGCCTCCATCGAGTTCACCTGCCGCACGAGCGTCCTCGTCCTGGACGGGGCGGCCCTGACCGGCAAGAAGACGCCCGCCTCGGTCGAGGTTTTCGTATCGCGCAAGGTGCCTGCGGTCAGGCGCGCCGAGCTTGCGACGAAGTTGGAGAACGCCATCTCCGACCCCGCGACCGGCCTTCCATCAATGCTGTCGACGGCAGTGGGGCCGATGACGATCATCCTGCGCACCCTCTCCGCCGAAGTGCCCTGGGAGCAGGTGCTCTCCGACGTCGTCGTGCAGCTCACCGAGGCCGCGGCATTCACCGTGCTGGCACGCGCAGGCTCCGAGCCGGCGCTGCTGATGAGCGAGAAGGCTGACGCCGACGGCGACGCGTCGATCGCGGCAAAGCGCTATGCGTCCCCGGAGGACATGCTCGACGGCAGGCGCCTCGCGCTTGCCGGAGGCGGGGAGGTCGTGTTCGAGCGCACGGAGGCGATGTGGACCGTCGACGTCAACACCGCGCACGCCCATGAGGCCGACAAGTCGACCCTGGTTCGCGCGGTCGACCTCGACGCCGTCAAGGCAATCGGCGAGTCGATCGTCGAGTACGACGTGAGCGGACTCATCGCGATCGACTTCGTGAGCGGCATCGACAAGAAGACCTTCGACCAGCTCAAGGCGATGCTGCAGGAGGCCCTGGGGACGCGTGGGGTCTACGTGTCGGGCGATCAGCAGCTCACCGTCGTCCTCGTCTCGCGCAGCTCGTTCCATCACGACTAGGCGCCGGCTTTCAGACGGGTTTTACGCACGCGTCGGGCGTCCGGGTCAAGCTTGAAAGCTCTGCTCAAGTTGTGAAGACTTGCGCCGCGCTTTCAAACGGTGGAACCTGGTCGTTGACTCCCGATGGTGCCGAGACTAATATTGCAACTTGCTTGTAACGCGACCCGGAAGGTACTAAAGACATGTACGCAATCATCGCCACTGGTGGCAAACAGTATAAGGTGTCCGAAGGCGACACGATTCACATCGAGAAGATCGAGGGTGAGCCTGGCACCGCTGTTACGTTCGACAACGTCCTGTTCGTGAATGACGGCAAGAAGGCCATCACCGACGCGAGCAAGCTCGAGAAGGCGTCGGTCGAGGGTGAGATTCTTGAGCAGTATCGCGACAAGAAGGTCATCGTCTTCAAGATGCGTCGTCGCAAGCGCTATCACCGCACGCGTGGCCATCGTCAGTATCTCACCAAGGTGCGCATCACCAAGATCAAGACGACCGCCTCTCGCGCCGCCAAGGCTTCTACCGCCGATGCCGAGAAGGCTGCGGAGTAAGTCTTCGATAGGACCTTTCATTCTTCGCATCGTCTAAGGTAGGAGTTCTCCATGGCACACAAGAAGGGTACGGGCACTTCCCGTAACGGTCGCGACTCGTTCAGCAAGCGTCTGGGCTGCAAGCGCTTCGACGGCCAGGTCGTCACCGCTGGCACCATCCTCGTTCGCCAGCACGGCACGCACTTCCATCCCGGCAAGAACGTGGGTCGTGGCAAGGACGACACGCTGTTCGCCCTGTGCGACGGGACGGTCAAGTTCACGCGCAGCTACAAGCGCTTCGTGAACATCATCCCGCTCGAGGCTGCAGCCACGCCTGCCGAGGAGGCCGTCGCTGTCGCCGAGTAGCGGCATCGCCTCTCTTCAGACCGTTTCATCCACGACCCTTGCGGCGGGAGCTGCGAGGGTCGTGTTTGTTTTGGAGGTACCCAGCCATGTTCATTGACCAGGTGCGCATCAACGTCAAGGGCGGCGACGGCGGAGCCGGCTGCATGTCGTTCCGTCGCGAGGCCCACGTTCCCAAAGGCGGTCCCGACGGCGGAGACGGCGGGCACGGTGGCAACGTCGTTCTGGTCGGTGACATCCAGAAGTCGAGCCTGATCGACTTCCGCTTCAAGCATCATTTCCGCGCCCAGCGCGGCACGCACGGGCAGGGAGCTCGTCGGCACGGTGCCGATGGCGAGGATCTGGTTCTTCACGTGCCGCTCGGTACGGTCGTGTACGAGCTCGACCCCGAGTCGATGGAGCGTCGCTATCTTATCGCCGACATTACGCGCGACGGCGAGCGCTGCGTCGTGGGCGAGGGCGGTCACGGAGGCCGCGGCAACATCCACTTCGTCACTTCGGTGAGGCGCGCTCCGGCGTTCGCTGAGCTCGGGGAGCCCGCTCAGGAGCACTGGGTCGAGCTCGAGATGAAGCTGATGGCAGACGTCGGACTGGTCGGGATGCCCAGCGTCGGCAAGTCGAGCATGATCGCCTTCATGAGCGCGGCACGCCCCAAGATCGCCGACTATCCGTTCACGACGTTGCAGCCCAACCTGGGCATGGTGCGAGTCGGTGAGTACGATTACGTCGTCGCCGACATTCCCGGCCTTATCGAGGGCGCCTCCCAGGGAAAGGGGCTGGGCCACGAGTTTCTGCGACACATCGAGCGCACCGCCCTCATCATGCATGTGGTCGACCTATCCGGCTCCTATGAGAAGCGCGACCCCGTGCATGACTACGAGGTCATCAGACGTGAGCTTGCGGAGTACGCCACCGACCTCGCCGAGCGGCCCTGCGTAATCGTCGGGAACAAGTGCGACCTGCCCGACACCCAGGACGCCTCGCGTCGCATGCGCGAGCTTGCCGAGCACGACGGCATCCCATACTTCGAGGTCTCCGCAGCGACGGGAACGAACATGCACGAGCTCATGCTCTCCGTCGGTAAGATGGTCCACGACCTTCGCGGCCAGGCGAAGGCCCTCGAGGAGGAGCAGCGTTCCGAGGCTGCCGACTACGACCGCATCTGGACGCTCAAGCAGCGCCGTCGCGACAGCGAGACCGTCATCTCCGCCGAAGGACAGGGAGCGTGGCGCGTCAGCGGCCGCGCGATCGAGCGAATGGTCATCCAGACGGACTGGGACAACGACGAGGGCGTCATCTACCTCCAACACCGCTTCGAGCGCCTCGGGCTGGAGCGCGCCCTTCTCAAGGCGGGTGCGCGCAACGGCGACACGGTCCGCATCCTAGGCTACGAGTTCGAGTTCACCGGCGTGGAGGATGCCGAGCCCGCCGACGTCTCGTCGGAGGACACATCCGAGCAGCTCCTGTGGGAAGAGGCCCGCGCGGGCTCCGTGGCGGAGCTGCGGCTCGACGACGACGCGTCGTCCGCGCCGTCCGGCGATGTGGACGAGGACTAGGCGCCCTCCCGTGGCCAGTCGCGAGGACGCGGCACTGAGCCAGGTCGCCCGGGAGGCACGCCTCATGCTCTCGCGCGAGCCCTCGCGGCACTATGAGCTCGGGGTCATGGGGGGGACGTTCGATCCGATTCACCTCGGGCATACCCGTGCCGCCGCGGTCGCCCAGCGAGAGCTCGCCCTTGACCGCGTGCTGTTCGTGCCAGCTTCGACGCCCTCGTTCAAGCGGGACCGAAGAATTGCTGGAGCATGTGACCGGCTCGCGATGGTTCGTATCGCCACCGCAGACGAGCCGCTCTGGTCGGTTTGCGCTGAGGAAATCGCGCGCGGAGGGGTGTCGTACACCAGTGAGACTCTGGAGGGGCTGAGCACATGCCTCCCGGTCAACGTGAGGCTGAGCTTCATCCTTGGCACGGACTCGCTGGCGACGCTTCCGACCTGGCATGACGCTGGGCGCATCGCCCAGCTCGCGCGCATCGTCTGCGTGTCGAGGCGAGGGGAGGACGACGATGCCGCGCTCAGGGGCGTCGAGACCTCGGGCATGGGCTTTGAAGTGAGCATGCTGAGCGGCGACGTGCCTGACGTCTCCTCGACGCAGGTGCGCGAGCTCATCCGTGAGGGCTCCGACGTCTCCCGTCTGGTCGATCCTCGCGTGCTGGCATACGTGCGATCGCACGGCCTGTATCGTGACGGCGACGGCAGCACAGGGTGCGCGGTGCAGGTCAGGCGATGAAGAGACGCGCCTCCGTGGTGACGCCACGGGGGCGCGCGGACGAAGGGAATGATCTCGCGTGTCAAAGGGAAAGGGCAAGGACGACCTCGATTGGGCGGGGGACGCATCCGACGAGCCGGAGTACTCCGAGGAGCAGCGTGCGACGCTGGAGCATCTGTATCGGATGGTGCAGCGGCGCCTCTCCGTCAAGCCCCGGCGTCTCGGGCATTCGCGCGGCGTCGCCCGTTGCGCGCGGCGTCTCGCGAGCTCGCACGGGGTTGACCCCTTCCTTGCCGAGGCTGCGGGAATCCTTCACGACTGGGACAAGATCCTGACCCCCGAGCAGCTCTGGGCCAAGGTCGACGAGCATGGGATTCGGGTCTCATCGCGCGACGAGCGCATGGCGCCCGTTCTCCACGGCATGACCGCTGCCGCCAGCCTGTCGCGCGAGCTCGACCTTCCCGCACCTGTGTTCCAGGCCATCGCTCGCCACACCCTGGGCGCTCCGGACATGACACCCCTCGACATCGTCGTGTACTGCTCCGACATGCTCGAACCCGGTCGCGGCGAGAAGATGGACGGACTGCGCAGGTTTGGGCGAGGCGAGCTGCCCGCGCTGTTCGCGGTCTGCGCGCAGTCGACGATGGCGCATCTGATTGGCTCGGGCCGCTACGTCTCCGTCGAAAGCGTCGCCACCTGGAACGCATGCTGCGCGGACCTTCCTGCGGATGCCGTGATGGGGCCCAAGCGCAGCTCGCGCTGACCCCTACCGGGCTATACTGAGTCGACAAGGCAGACCTGCCGCGACGTTCAGATTATCCTCGCGTCGGCGAGGGCGCTCGCCCCCGGTTGGGGCGTCGCATATTCGCGCACGGTTTCATGATGCAGATGCAGGCCCCCGCGACGGGCCGATACAGGAAGGTGAATCAGGCTTGGATCCCAAGGAGCTCGCTTTTACCGCCGCCCACATCATCGACGACAAGAAGGGCGAGGACATTGTCGTGGCCGACGTGAGCAAGGTCGCCGACATCACCGACTTCTTCGTCATTGCGACCGCCTCCAACAACCGTCAGGTCGATTCCCTGATCGACTTCGTGGAGGAGGGCCTCAAGCCCCTGGGCGCCGACCCTCTCCAGATCGAGGGGAGGGAGGAGTGCTCCTGGGCACTCATCGACTACGGTCCCGTCATGGTCCACATCTTCCAGCCTGCCGCACGGTCGTTCTATCGACTGGACAAGCTCTGGGGTGACGCCACCTTCTACGACATGGTGGATGGTGAGCTGGTCGAGCGCGAGGGCCATCGGGTCGAGGAGAGCGAGCCCTCCCGTGTCGCCACGCCCTCGCCCTACGAGGACGAGGAGCGTTAACCCCCGGCGGGATCAGCCCTCGTCCTTGTGCAGCGGGGCCGTGTTCGAGACGCGCGAGCGGAACCTGAGCTCGCTTCCGTACATGAGCGCGTTGTCGCCGAAGCGCTCCCGCAGACGGTCGCTGGCCTTCGCCAGCCTCGAGGCGCGCTCACGGCTCTCCTCCTCTGCCCGGGCGTCCTCGAACAGGCTCAGCTGCCGGGAGGGCCCCGGCTCGAAGCCTGAGACCGCGACTCCCATGAGCCTCACGTGAGTTCCGGGGCCCCAGAGGCCGTCCCTGACGGAGCGTGCCGCGGCGGCGATGTCCCGCTCGTTGTCGACGCGCTCGCCCAGCGTGACGCTCGCGGTATGCGAGTCGCCGTACGCATACGTGATTCGCAGAGTCACGACCCGTCCGGCAAGCCCTTTCCGCCGCAGCCGGCGCGCGACCATCGCGCTCAGGAAACCGATTGCCGCGTCGACCTCCTCTGCGGTCGTGAGGTCGCGCTCGAAAGTTCGCTCGTTCGACACCGACTTCGCATCCGGGTCGGCATCACGCTCCAGGACGCGGGAGACCTCCCTGCCCGCCGCGCGGACGATCAGGCGCGGCCCCACGATTCCCAGGCTCTCCTCCAGCGCGTGCGGGTCTGCCGCCGCGAGGTCTCCCAAGGTCCGGATGCCCATAGCCTCCAACCGGAGCCGCGTCTTCTCGCCCACCCCGCTCATGGCGCCCACGGGCAGCGGCGCGAGGAAATCGCGCTCGCTGCCGGGGTACACGACCGTGATGCCGCGCGGCTTGTTGCGCTCCGAGGCGATCTTCGCGGCGGTCTTGTTCACCGCCAGCCCGATCGAGCACGTCACGCCCAGCTGCTCGACGCGGCCGGCAATCCTCCTCGTGATGGCGACGGGGTCCTCGCGTGAGAACCTGCCCGGCGTCACGTCGAAGAACGCTTCGTCTATGGAGACCTGCTCCACGTAGGGGGTCTCGTCGAGGATCACTCCCATGACGCGCGCCGACATCTCCCGATAGCGCGCGAAGTCTCCATGCGTCCAGATGGCGTCGGGGCACAGGCGCCGCGCCTGGGCCGACGGCATCGCGGAGTGGACCCCGTATGCCCGCGCCTCGTAGGAGGCGGTGGAGACGACGCCGCGCTTGTCAGCGTCCCCGCCCACTATGACGGGCTTGCCGCGCCATTCGGGATGGTCGAGCTGCTCCACCGAGGCGAAGAACGCGTCCAAGTCGAGGAGGCCAATGGCGGGCCCGTCCCATAAGGGAGGGTCTGCGGTAGGGCGGTCCGTCCCTGAGGAGCCGTCTCTGCCGCGCGTAGCTCGACTGCCGCCAACGATGAAGACGTGTCGAGCGTCGCCGGCGCTTCCGCCCTCGCACAACTGCAGGGACCGTTCGGTCATGGCAACCCCCTCACGACGCCGCGTCCCTGGCCTTCCGGGCGCATGGGGCCGCTAGAACTCCACCCAGAAGGTCGTTCCCTTCTCCGAGCTGCTCGTCACCGACATCTTAGCGCCATGGTTGTCGGCGATGTTCTTCGCTATCGAAAGCCCAAGCCCGTAGCCTCCCGCCTCTGTGCCGCGAGAGCGCGCCGCGTCGCTCCTCCAGAACCGGTCGAAGACATGGGCTATGTCCTCCTTGGGAATCGGAGCGCCGCTGTTGTTGACGGAGAGCGTCGCGTGACCGTTGCGATCCCTACCGAGGTGAACGAGGACGTGCCCGTTCTCGTCGGCATATTTCACCGCGTTGTCGATCAGGGTTTTGGTGAGCCGTTCGAGCTCCTGCTCGTCGCCGTGGATGGATATGCCCGGCATGATGTCCTCGTCGACGCTTACGCCACGCTCGAAAGCGACCGCCTCGAACGCCAGGGAGGCGCGCTCCACCAGGGCCGTCATGTCGACGAGCGGCATGTCCTTGGGGTCAAGGCGCTCGGCCTGCTCCCCGCGGGCCAGCGTGAGCATGTCCTCGATGAGGCCCTTCATGTGCGCTGCCTCGGTCTTGCTGCCCTCGAGCCACACGCTGCGCTCCTGTGCGGTGAACTCGGGATGGGAGAGCATGATTTCGTTGTTCGCAATCAGGACTGTCAGGGGGGTCTTCAACTCGTGCGAGGCGTCGGCGATGAACTTCGCCTGCTGCTCCCATGCCTGCTGGACGGGGCGCGTGACCATGCGCGCGAGAAGGACGCTCAGCAGGAACAGGGCCACGATGATGAGGACGGCGATGACTGCCAGCGTGATGCCGATCGATCGCATCTGGGCCGCGAAGCCCGTCGCGTCGACGAAGGCCAGCACCGTGCCCTCCGCGTTGTAGGACCTGCAGAAGAAGAGGCCGGCGTCGCTGATGAAGCCCTCGTCGTCGCTGCTGGCAAGGGCGTACCCTATGGCATACCCCTTGATCGAGTCGTCCATCGTGACAAGCGCCTCGTTTGAGGTGAGGACGTTGCCGTAATCGTCGACGATGTAGACCGCGCAGGGGCGATACTCCTCGTAGGTGAAGGTCACCTGACCCTCGGCGTCATCGCCGTCGGGGGCCTTCTTGCCGATGTTGTACAGAATCGTGTCGGTGGGGCCGTCCTTGATCGCGTGGGTCAGCGTCTGATGGATTCCCACGTAGGCGTTGTTGTAGGTCATCGCCATGATGGCGGCGAGCGCGATCACGACGACGAAGCCTGCCGTGAGCGTCACGATCAAGACGATGCGCCGCCGCAGGCTCTTGATCATCTTGACGTTGTTCTTGTCCTTTGGCACGAGTCGCTTACCCCCGGGTCGTCACTTCGCCGACTCGCCCGTGTCGTCGAGTCGATAGCCGAGCATCCGAATCGTGCTGATGACTACGCGCGAGTTGAGGTAGTTGAGCTTCTTGCGCAGGAAGGAGATGTACGCCTCGACGTTGTTGGCGCTCGACTCCCCCTGCACGCCCCAGACACGCGCCAGCAGCGCCTCCTTGGAGAGTGCCGCCTTGGGGGTGCGCATGAGCAGCTTCATGACGTCGCACTCGCGCTGCGAGAGATGAATCGAACGGCTCCCGCAGTTGAGGTTCATGTTCGATATGTCCAGCGTCAGGTCGCCGAAGGAGAGCTCGTCGAGGACGACGTCGCCGGTGCGGCGCGTGAGGGCGCGCATGCGCGCGAGCAGCTCGTCGGTCGAGAACGGCTTCGTCATGTAGTCGTCGGCACCGCAGTCAAGCCCGGAGACCTTGTCCTGGATGGAGGATCGGGCGGTGAGCATGAGAATCGGGGTCGAGACGTTCTTGGCGCGCAGCTGCCGGGCGACCTCCGTCCCGTCCATGACGGGGAGCATCAGGTCGAGCACGATGATGTCATACAGGCCGCTCTCGGCGTAGCTCAGGCCGCTGCCGCCGTCGTTGACCACGTCCACGCTCCAATGTTGGTCGCGGAGGATGTGCGCCAGGGCCTCGGCGAGATTGACTTCGTCTTCCACGATGAGGACGTTCATGGTGAGCCTCCATATCGTCGTAGGCTACCCGGCGTCGGTGGCTGGCTTGGAGCCTGGAGGACGTGTCGGCGCGCGAGGGGAGCTACGATCCATAGAATGTCAGGGTAGCGTCAAGCTATATGAACTTGATAAACCAAACCTGAAAATGCGCGCGTTCTCCCGTCCCATCAAAACACCACTTTGCGCTCACCGGGGGAAGGAGTATCATTCGATATCGCTGTATTTAGATTCGTGGGGTCGACCCACTTGTTTCGAGGAGCTCTCATTGTCTGTCAAGATTCGCCTTTCTCGTCATGGTTCGAAGAAGCAGCCCTATTACCGCATCGTCGTCACGGACAGCCGCACCAAGCGTGACGGCCGCGTGATCGAGGAGGTCGGCCGCTACAACCCGATGGTTGATCCCGCGTTCATCCAGGTTGACCTCGAGAAGGTCGATAAGTGGATTGGCAACGGCGCCACCCCCTCCGACACCGTCTCCTATCTGATCGACCGCGCGCGCAACCCCGAGGCGCCCGTCGCCGCCAAGGCCAAGAAGCCGAGCAAGAAGGCTGCCGCCAAGGCCGCCGCTGAGGCAGAGCAGGCTGAGTAGCCATGCCCTTCGCCGAGACTTCCGAGGAGCCCGAGTACCAGGACGAGGGGCTTCCCGCGCAGCCTGACGCCGAGGCGGAAGCTCTCGACGACGGCGTCTCGGGTGACGTCGAGGAGGACGACGGGGAGGAGCTGCCCAGCGACCGCGTGGCAGACCTCGTCGAGTACTTCGTCGTCAGCCTCGCCTCCGACCCCGACGCCATCTCCATCGACGTCACCGACGGTCCCGACTCCTCGCTTATTGAGGTCAGGGTCGCCCCCGAGGACGTGGGCAGGGTCATCGGCCGTCACGGGCGTGTCGTGAAGTCCATCAGGACCCTCGCCCGAGCATGCGGGTCCAAGCTGGGAATCAACGTCGAGGTGGAGGTCGTGGAGTAGCGTGAGCGAATCGTTCGTGACGCCCTTCATCAACGTCGCGCGCGTGACTCGCACCCATGGCAGGAACGGGGAGGTCGTCGTAGCTGAGCTCGACGGCCTCCCTTTCTGTCTGCGCGAGGGCATGCGCGTCTGGCTGACGCCCCCCGCTCTGCGCGGCCCTCATGACCGCACGGTCGAGTCGCTGCGCTTCTCCGGCGGGGCTGCCCTGGTGGGGCTCTCCGGGGTCGACGACCTGTCCGAAGCCCAGGAGTTGGTGGGCGATCTCATCCTGGCCCTGCGTGAGGACGTGCCCGAGGCGGTTGCCGCCCATCGCGTCCACGATGCGGTGGGACGGCGCGTCGTGGACGTTGCGAGGGGAGAGGTCGGCGTCGTCGAGGAGGTCATGGAGCTGCCCGCAAACGACGTGTGGGTCGTGCGCGGGCCTCGGTTCGGTGAGGTGCTCGTCCCCGTCATCGACGACGTGGTGCATGACCTTGCCGAGACGGGGGACATCTCGGTCACCTTGCTGCCCGGCCTGATCGATGACGCCGCGGTCGCTGCGGGCGCACATGACGAAGGTCGCCACGTCCGCGAGGGGGGAAGTCCCCATGCCGATGCACGGTGACGAGACCTGTCGCGAAGCGGGCGCCAGCTCCGAGGCCCCTTCGTCGGGAACAGCATGCTCCCCCCTGTCCGGGGCTGACGATCGGGAGACCGTTCCATCACCGGGCGACGGTGCCGCTTCCTCGTCGTCCGTTCGCCCCCCGCTGCGCCTCGAGGCGCTCACGGTGTTTCCGGAGATGTTCGAGCCCATCATGTCGACCTCCATAATGGGGCGTGCCCGCAGAGCCGGCATCTTCGAGTTCGAGGCGCACGACCTGCGCGACTGGACGCACGACCACCATCGCACCGTCGACGACGCACCCTTCGGCGGGGGGCAGGGCATGCTCATGAAGCCGGCGCCGTTCTACGAGGCCATCGACGATCTATGCCCGCAGGACGACCCCGCATGCGTGGTCTTCTTCACGCCGACGGGGGAGCGCTTCAACCAGAAGCTCGCCCAGCAGCTTTCCCAAGAGAGCCGCATCCTGTTCGTGTGCGGCCATTACGAGGGCATGGATGAGCGCGCGTATCGACTGGCGACGCGCTGTGTTTCGATTGGCGACTACGTCCTGACCGGGGGAGAGCTCGCCGCTCTCGTCGTGTGCGACGCGGTCGTGAGGCTGTTGCCCGGGGCCTTGGGCGACGACGACTCGGCACGCTTCGAGTCGTTCTCCGACGACGGGCTGCTCGAGTATGCTCAGTACACACGGCCTGCGTCGTATCGCGGCATGGACGTGCCCCCGGTCCTTCTGAGTGGCAACCACGCAAACGTCGATCGATGGCGCAAGGCGGATGCCCTCGTGAGGACATGTGAGCTTCGACCCGACCTGATTGCCGGGGCGCGTCTGACCGACCGCGAGAGGTTCGTCGCGGCTCGGGTCCGCGAGAGACTCGAGGTTGGGGGGTCTTCTCGCGAGGCGCTGGTGGAGTTCGCGTACGCAGCGCTGCGATGAGCTTGTCGAGTCGAGGCTTTACGGACCCCGTCGCACCGTATATGCGTATCATGGATGGTCATGCGGCCGGTGCGCCTCCTCGAGGCGAGGCGTCCGGTGCGGTCGAGGCGTACGTGCAATTCGTGGAGGTTGCCGAATGGAGACAGAGAGCCCGACGCAGGGCACCGACGACGCGTCCTTAGCGGTCGAGTCGACCGCGGACGGCGCGGGAGGTGCGCCGCAGCAGGGGTCGGATCCGCAGCGGGGAGGCGGCGGGCTCTCGAAGCTGTACGGGGTCATCGAGTTTGTCATATCCTTTGCCCTGATGCTCGGCGTGGTCGCCGTGCTCCGGACGTTCCTCATTGAGCCCTTCACCATCCCGTCTGGCTCGATGATTCCCACCATCCAGAAGGGCGACAGCCTTTACGTCGAGAAGGTTTCGACGTCTGGTGACGACTTCGTCCCGGAGGTGGGCCAGGTCTACACGTTCACCAGCCCGACCGACCCGACCGAGACGCTCATCAAGCGCGTCATCGCCGTCCAGGGGCAGACGATTGACCTTCGTGACGGTGACGTCTACATCGACGGCGTCAAGCTTGACGAGCCTTACGTGCACGGCCAGCTCACCGAGGCCATGAACAACACGAAGGGCATCACCTATCCCTACACGATTCCCGACGGATGCTTCTGGGCGATGGGGGACAACCGCGGCAACTCCAGCGACTCGCGCGTCTTCGGCCCGGTCCAGATCTCCTCGATCACGGGCCACGCGTTCTACCGCTACTGGCCAATCTTCAGGTCCACCGAGACCGTGACCGTCGACTTCGGCGCCTTCGAATTCACCTTCGACCCGCTCGACCTCAACATCGGGTCCCTCGATTACACCTGATCTCCCCATGCGCCCGCGTGACGGAACGCGAGCGGTCGGAGCTTCACTGCAAGGCAAACCAGGCGCGAACGCACGATTCGCGCTGTGAGTGGGAAGGAAGTGCCATGAACCGGGATGCCCTGACGTTCCAGGAGATCATCCTCACCCTGCAGAGCTACTGGGCGAAGCAGGGCTGCGTCATCGTCCAGCCCTACGACTCCGAGGTGGGCGCGGGTACGTTCCACTGGGCGACCGCGCTGAGGTCGCTCGGCGACAAGCCGTGGCGCACCTGCTACTGCCAGCCATGCCGCAGGCCTGCCGACGGCAGGTACGGCGAGAACCCCAACCGACTCCAGCATTACTATCAGTTCCAGGTGATTCTGAAGCCCTCGCCGGACAACCCTCAGGAGCTCTACCTCGGTTCGCTGGCGGCGCTCGGAGTCGACCCTTCCCAGCACGACGTGCGTTTCGTCGAGGACGACTGGGAGTCCCCGACGCTGGGGGCCTGGGGCCTGGGCTGGGAGGTCTGGCTCAACGGCATGGAGGTCACCCAGTTCACGTACTTCCAGCAGGTCGGCGGCGTCGAGATGGGTCCGGTTCCGGTCGAGATCACCTACGGGCTGGAGCGCATAGCCATGTACATCCAGGGCGTCGACTCCGTCTACGACCTGGTGTGGACCCACGGCGTCGACGGTCGCGACTTCACCTATGGCGACGTCTTCCTCGAGAACGAGCGTGAGTTCTCCGCCTACAACTTCGAGGTCGCCAACGTCGACGTCATGCGAGAGAAGTTCGACGAGTACGAGGCTGAGTGCCACTCGTGCCTCGACCGTGGGCTGCCGCTTCCCGCGTACGACTGCGTCCTCAAGTGCAGCCACTCGTTCAACCTGCTCGACTCGCGCGGCGCGATCAGCGCCACCGAGCGTGCGGCGTACATCCTGCGCGTCCGCGCCATCGCCAAGGCGTGCTGCGAGGCATGGGAGGCCAAGGAGGCGCAGGCGGACGCGTCCGCAGACGAGCGCGCCCAGACGAAGGACGGGGAGGATGCCTAAGATGGCGGCTACGCGCGAGCTTGTATTCGAGATCGGCACCGAGGAGATGCCCGCAATCCCCCTGTACAAGGCGACCAAGCAGATGGAGTCCCTCGTCGGCGACGCGTTGAGGGGCAGCGGGCTCTCCTTTGAGTCGGTCCGCTGCTGCTCGACCCCGCGGAGGATCGCGACGTTCATCCACGGCCTCGCGGAGTACACCGAGCCCGTCCACATCACGATGCGCGGGCCGGCGGCCTCGATCGCCTTCGATGCGCAGGGAAACCCCACCAAGGCGGCGACGGGATTCGCACGCGGCAAGGGCATCGATGCCTCCCAGCTTGTCGTCCGTGAGGAGGACGGCAAGAGCTATGTGTTCGCGGAGATCGACAAGCCCGCGCGTCCCGCAGCTCAGATCGTCTCCACGATTCTGGCGGACGCGGCCGGCAAGCTGTCGTGGCCGCGCTCGCAGCGCTGGGGAACGCACTCATGCCGCTTCGTGCGGCCGGTGCGCTGGCTTCTGTGCCTCTTCGGCGACGAGGTCGTTCCCGTCGAGTTCTGCGACCTTGTTGCCTCTGACGTGACCAGAGGCAATCGCCTGCTCAACCCCGGGGAGGTCAGGGTCGCGAGCGCCGAGTCGTACGTCGACACGCTCCGCGGGGTCCACGTGATCGTGAGCGCTGAGGACCGGGCGAGCGCCATTCGCGAGGGCATCGCGCGCGTCGAGCGGGAGAAGGGCCTCAAGGCCGACACCCCCAAGCACACGTTCGACGAGGTCGTGAACCTCGTCGAATGGCCTACCGTCATCATGGCCGACTTTGACCGCGAGTTCCTTGACGTTCCTCACGAGATCATCTGCGAGTCCATGCTCTCCAACCAGCGCTACTTCCCGCTCAATGACGCTCAGGGCAACCTGACCCAGCACTTCCTTCTGGTCTCGAACGGCGACCCCGCCCGCAGCGACGTAATCGCCGACGGCAACGAGCGCGTCGTTCGCGCACGCCTTGCCGACGCCAAGTTCTTCTATGAGGAGGACCTCAAGCGTCCCCTCGAGGCGTACGTGGAGCGCCTCGCGATGGTGGGCTTCCAGGAGAGGCTCGGCTCGATGCTGGACAAGACGAGGCGCATTGAGGCCATCGGGTTCCACGTGGCGCAGGCGTCCGGCGCCGACGCCCACACCGTCGAGCTCGTAAGACGCGCTGCGCATCTGTGCAAGGCGGACCTCGTGACCAGCGCCGTGGTGGAGTTTACGAGCCAGCAGGGCGTGATGGGGGGCTACTACGCCAAGGCCTCGGGCGAGGACCCGCAGGTCAGCCTTGCGATTTCCCAGCAGTACCGCCCGCGCTTCGCCGGTGACGCCCTCCCCGACCAGTTCGTCGGTCGCATCGTCGCGATGGCGGACAAGCTCGACACGGTCTGCGGCATCTTCGCGATCGACCAGGCGCCCACCGGCTCATCCGACCCGTTCGCGGTACGCCGCGCCTCGATCGGCATCATCAACATCCTGCGTGAGGAGCCTTCCGTCAGCCTGACGGGGGCGATTGATGTTGCCCTCGACGCACTGGAGGGTCAGGGCATCGCCTTCGACCGTCCCGCCGTGCGCTCCGCCGTGCGCGCCTTCTTCGTCGGGCGCCTGTCGACCATCGCGCGCGACGAGGGCTGCGCGCCCGACACCGTCGACGCCGTCACCTCCGTCGACGTCGTGGAGCCCGTGGAGTTCCTCGCTCGCGCCCATGCGCTGGAGGACGCTCGCTCCACGCAGCCTGAGCTGTTCGACGACCTCGCCAGCGCCTATACGCGCGCCGACCACCTTCGCGTCGCCGAGCTCGGCTCCGACTTCGACGCCTCTCTCGCCGGAGAGCGCGAGCTCGAGCTCTCCGCGTCGATCGATGCCGCGTCCCAGACCGTCACTGCCTCGCTCTCCGACGGGGACTACGCGCGTGCCATCGAGGCTCTCGCATCTCTTCGCGCGCCGGTCGACGCGTTCTTCGACGACGTCATGGTCATGGACTCAGACCCCGCCGTGCGCGACAATCGCCTGCGGCTTCTCAACAGGTTCGTCGAGGCGTTCCGCGACGTCGCTGACATCGGCAGGATGG
>CAIFEU010000054.1 GCA_903789505.1 uncultured Coriobacteriales bacterium | reverse complement strand
CCAGCCAGCCAGCCAGCCAGCCAGCCAGCCAGCCAGCCATGCGGTCGGTGCCGTGCGCTGCCGCCTGCCCGCGGGCTCTCCCTTTCCGTACCACCCACTCATCCCAGGGGGTCAAAGCCACCTTGCCAGCCGCATCAGTCAAGCCCGAAGGGCTCTTCTCCTATGACGTCGTCGCCGAGGACCCCGAGACGCACGCCCGCGCCGGCGTCTTTCACACCGCCCACGGCGACATCGAGACGCCGGTCTTCATGCCGGTGGGAACCAAGGCGACGGTGAAGGGGCTGCTGCCGAGCACCGTTCGCGACCTGGGCGCCCAGATCGTTCTCGCGAACACCTACCACCTGGCGATGCGTCCCGGCGCCGAGGCAGTCGAGAGCCTCGGTGGGCTGCACGCGTTCATGCGCTGGGACCGGCCCATCCTCACCGACTCGGGCGGTTTCCAGGTCTTCTCCCACTCCGACCTGGTCAAGCTCAGCGACGACGGCGTGGAGTTCCGCGTAGACGACTACGGCGGGGGCCATGTGTTCTGGACTCCCGAGACGAACATGGACATCCAGCAGAAGCTTGGCGCCGACATCGTGATGCAGCTCGACCAGTGCCCCGGCTATCCGGCGGAGCGCGGCTTCGTGGAGCGCGCCGTGGAGCTCTCGAGCCGCTGGGCGGAGCGCTGCTGGAAGGCACACACCAGGCCTGACCAGGCGCTGTTTGGCATCATTCAGGGGGGCATGCACCTCGACCTGCGTCTGCGCAGCCTCGAACACCTCGAGGGGTGCGGGGACTTTCCCGGGTATGGCATCGGGGGGTATTCGGTGGGGGAGGACCACGAGACGATGTTCGAGACGCTCGAGCCGCTCGTCTCGCAGTACATGCCCAGGTCGAAGCCGCATTACCTGATGGGCGTCGGAAACCCCACGACGCTGGTCCGTGGGGTCGCCTGCGGCGTCGACATGTTCGACTGCGTCCTGCCCACCAGGACCGGACGCATGGGGACGGCGTTCTCGAGCACGGGACGCATGAACCTACGCAACGCCAAGTACGCGCTCGACCCCGCCCCTCTTGACGAGAGCTGCACCTGCCCGGTCTGCACGGGGGGCTTCACGCGCGCCTACATCCGCCATCTCGTGATGTCCAAGGAGATGCTGGGCGGGATCCTGCTGTCGATGCACAACATCTACTACCTGGTCGACCTCATGCGCCGTGCCCGCACGGCCATCCTCGAGGGGCGCTACGGGCAGTTCGTGCGCGACTGGATGGGGTCGCCCGCCGCCTGGGACTACTGAGGGGCCATCCCGTCGGAAACTCGGGAGCCCTGCCGGCGAGGCTTGCCCCGGGACGTCGCTGGAGTTCGCCCGTGAGCCCCAAGCGTCCACAATCGCGCGCGTCGCGTCTGCTTATAATGGTCCACTGACTGCATTTGGGAGCGCGGGGGTCGCGACGGTCTTGCGCGTCCCATGAGAGACAAAAGAGGTGTCCATGTCAGAGAATGAGGGCGAGGGAGCCCCCGAGGGGCTCGGCGCCGCTTCCGACGAGAGGCGGCGGGGCACTGCCTCGTCGGGGTCCACGAACGCCGCGCGCGAGTGGGACAAGGCGAGCGGCGCGTCGTCCCGGCGGCGCAAGTCCGGCAGGAAGCGCAGGCGCGGATCGCGTCGACGTCGCGTTCCCTCTGACGTCAGGCGGTACTCCTTCACGCTGGTCGCGCTGGCCGTCTTGCTGGTGATTTGCGTCATCGGCTTCACCCCGCTTCGCGACAAGATCACGCTGGGCCTGGACATCCAGGGCGGCGTCTCCGTCGTCATGACCGCGAGCACGACCGACGGCTCGGCGGTCACCGACGCGGACATGGAGGAGGCCGTCTCCATCGTCGAGAGCCGCGTCAACGCGCTCGGCGCGAGCGAGGCGACGGTCCAGCGACAGGGAAGCGACTCCATTCTGGTTCAGATACCGGGCGCGACCGACTCGCAGGCGGCGATCGAGGCGATTGGGACCACCGGCGTGCTCGAGTTCGTGGACGTGAACCAGATTGCCGACCAGGACGCCCTGCTCAAGATCGACAGCGGTCAGCAGAACGTCGAGCTTGCCACGGGGGCCTACGAGCCGTTCATGACCGGCGACGACATCACGAGCGTCAGCGTGTCCCAGCAGACCGGTACGTCATACTACGAGGTCGACCTGGTCCTGAACTCCGAGGGCACCGAGAAGTTCGCCGAGGTCTCCAAGGAGCTCGCCCCCACCAACGGTCGCATCGCGATCGTCCTGGACGGGACCGTCGTGTCCGCCCCGGCGGTCCAGAGCGAGATCACCGGCGGACGCGTCGCCATCACGGGCAGCTATTCGCTCGATGAGGCGAAGTCGCTGCAGACGGTCCTGCAGTCGGGGTCCCTGCCCGTGACGCTCGAGTACTCGGAGTCGCGCGTCGTCGGCCCGACGCTGGGTCAGGACTCTCTGACGCAGGGGCTGGTCGCCGTCCTTGCGGGCCTGGCGTGCGTCGCAGTCTACCTCACGTTCTTCTACCAGGGTCTGGGCCTGATGATCTCGCTCGGGCTTGCGGTCTTTGGCATCGTCTACCTCGGCGTCCTCGCTCTGCTGTCCCACTACGGGCTGTTCGCCCTGTCGCTGCCTGGCATAGCCGGCGTCGTGCTGACGATCGGCACGGCGACCGACTCGTCGGTGCTGGTGCTGGAGAGGTTCAGGGAGGAGTTGCGCATGGGCCGCGGAGTCCGCGCGGCGTCGGTGAGCGGCTCAAAGCACGGCATCAGCACCGCGATCGACGCGGGCGTCGTCACGCTCATCTCGGCGCTTGGCCTGTTCTTCCTCAGCGTCGGGCAGGTCAAGGGCTTCGGCCTCACGCTCGCCCTGGGCGTGTTCTGCTCGTTCCTCACGTTGCTGTGCTACACCACGCCGATGCTGCGCCTGCTCGGCAGGTCACAGATCGAGAAGCACCCCGGCTTCTGGGGCGTCCGTCACGACATCGAGGAGGGTCGCGCCGGCAAGTCGCTCGGTTCGGCGCCGAAGGGGGGCGAGGCGGATGCGTAGCCACTTCTCGCACGAGATCCAGTTCGTCAAGTTCCGCAACGTGTTCTTCGCGATCTCGATCGTATTGGTCGTCCTCGCCATCGTCGGCCTGCTGTTCCGCGGCGTGAACCTGGGCATCGAGTTCATCGGGGGCACCCAGGTGTCGTTCAACGACACGGGGAGCATCTCGCTCTCGGACATGCGCCAGGCGTTCTCGGACCAGGGCGACCGCGACGCGACCGTCCAGACGTCCGACTCCAACGGCAGCGCTGGCTTTTTGGTGAGCACCTCCGAGACCGACCCCACCGCGGCGAGCGCCCTGGCGTCGGCGGTCGCGGAGCAGCTCGGCCTGTCCGAGGACTCCTACACCGTCACGACGATCGGGCCCAACTGGGGCGGTAACGTCACGCGCGGGATGGTCATCGCGTTCTTCGTGGTCATCGCCCTCATCGTGCTGTTCGTCTCGATTCGCTACGAGCTCAAGATGTCGCTCATGGCCGTCGTCTCGCTGGTCCAGGTGCTCGTGATCATCGCCGGCGTCTACGCCTGGACGCAGTACGAGATAACGCCCAACGTCGTGGCGGCGCTGCTCACGATCATGGGCTTCGTCCTGTACGACACTGTCGTCGTTTTCAACCGCGTCAACGAGAACATCCGCACCTATCGCGATGCCACGCACCGCACGGCCCTGCAGATCACGAACCTCGCCGAGAACCAGGTCGTCATCCGCTCCATTAACACGACCCTGACGAGCCTGATGCCCGTCGTCGCGATGCTGATCTTTGGTGGGGAGACGCTCAAGGGCTTCGCGTTCGCGATGCTGATCGGCCTGTCGTTCGGCGCGTACTCGTCGATTGCGCTCGCCGCGCCGCTGTACGCCCTTTGGAAGACGCGCGAGCCGGAATGGAAGCGCGCCGAGGAGCTCTACGGCGAGAAGGCGCAGGCACGGGCCAAGGCAGCGGGCAAGCCCCTCTCTGTTGGCCTGGACGGCGACGCTGACGCCGCGGCGAAGGGTGCCGAACCCGCCGTCGGGGCGCCCGAGGGCGTCGCGGCTGACGGAGGTGCCACGCACGATCGGACAGCGAAGGAGGGCGCCGAGGGGCGTGGGGGCGCCAAGGCAAAGCCCAAGAGGCGCAAGAGCTCCGGGAAGGTGCGGTAGTGTCCGCGCTGGCGACGAGCCAGAGCTGGGAGATCTGCCGCGCCGACCCCGCCGACGTCGCGCGCATCGAGGGCCATGAGGGGGTGACGCCCCTGGTCGCGCGCATCATGGCGGGCAGGGGCATCGTCGACGACGACGAGGTCGAACGGTTCCTCACCCCCTCCCTCGAGCGCGACTGGGAGGACCCCTCCTGCATCCCCGGCCTCGAGGGGGTCGCTGACCTACTCGACGATGCCATCGCGTCAGGCAAGCGCATTGCCGTCTTCGGTGATTTCGACGTTGACGGGATTTCGGCGACCTGTCTTCTCACCTGCGCGCTTAGGCAGCTGGGAGGGGAGGTCGTCCCGTTTATCCCGCGGCGCTTCGATGAGGGGTACGGCTTGTCCGCCGCGGCGCTCGGCAGGCTCGTGTCGATAGCGTCCCCCGACGTCATCGTCACCGTCGACACAGGTATCGCCGGTCGTGCCGAGGTCGACGACCTGCTGCGTCGTGGCATAGAGGTGGGCATCACCGACCACCACGAGCCCTCAAACTACGTGCCGCAGGGCGTGCCGGTGTGCGACCCCAAGCTCGACCCCTCCTGCCCATCCCATGAGCTTGCCGGGGTGGGCGTCGCGCTCAAGGTCGTGAGCGAGCTGTGCGCGCGACACGGCATGCCCGACATGTGGCTCGACTACATTGACCTTGCCACGCTCGGCACGGTGAGCGACCTGATGCCGCTGCGCGGGGAGAACCGCTCGTTGGTCGCCGAGGGCATCAGGCGCCTGCGACACACGCGACGGCCCGGCCTGATAGCGCTCGCCGCCCAGGCGCACCGCGACCTGACGACGATCACCGCCGACGACCTCTCCTACTCGCTGATTCCCCGTCTGAACTCCGCGGGCCGCATGGCCGACCCCGCGCTGTCCCTTGACCTGCTCATGGCCACCGACCAGATGCGAGCCGAGGAGCTTGCGGTGCAGCTCGAGGCCATCAACCAGGAGCGTCGCACCATCGAGGCCGAGCTCACCGAGGAGGCCATGGCGATCGTCGATTCGACCTTCGACGGCGACCACGTGATCGTCGTGGGCGGGGAGGGCTGGCACGAGGGCGTGAAGGGCATCGTTGCCAGCAGGCTGACCAACCACTACCACGTCCCCGCCCTCCTGTTCACAATCTCCGAGGGCGTCGCCCGCGGTTCGGGCCGCTCCGTGGGCTCGATTGACCTGTTCCATATGGTCGAGCAGTGCTCCGACCTGCTCACGCGCTTCGGCGGCCACGCCGGCGCGGTGGGGGTGACCCTCGAGGCGGCCAACCTCGACGCCTTCCGTGACCGCATGGAGCAGCTGCTGTCGAAGCTGCCGCCCGAGGACTTCAACACGCGGCGCAAGGTGGCCGCGGTGGTGGAGCCCGGCGAGCTCACGCAGGAGTCGGTGGAGTCCCTCGACGTCATGCAGCCGTTCGGCCAGGGCAACGAGACCCCGGTGCTCGCGTGCTGCGGCGTGTCGCTGACCGACCGCAGACGTCGCGGGGGGGGAGGCACCTGTCCTTCTCGGTCACCGACGGCATCACGACGCTGCCGTGCATCATGTTCAACGCCGACGACATCGAGACGCTGTGCAGGTACGACGGGGCGGTCGACGTCGTGTTCGACCCCAAGGTCGAGACCTGGCATGGGCGCGTGAGCCTGAAGCTTCACGTGCGCGACGTGCTGATGCGCTCCGACGAGGACCTGGGCTCGACCTCCCCCGACACGGTGCGGTTGGTTGACGACCTGTTCGCGCGCGCCGATGAGTTCACGCGCGACTCCGAGGTCACCAACATCGCCCAGGCGCCGTCGTTCCACACCAAGGTCGTGGGCGTGAGCTTCGAGGGGCGCCAGCAAGTCGTCGCGCGCCTCTCGACCGACGACGAGCTTCTGCTCGTTCGCGAGCCGGACAACTCGCACGACCCCAACGCCGTCGCGGTCACGACACGCGACGGGGTCCGTCTGGGGTACCTGCGCCGCACGGTCGCCGCCGCCCTCGCCCCCGAGATCGACCGGGGCGCCCGCTATCGCGTCCAGGTGACCGACCTCACCGGCGGGCAGGACGACCAGAGCCGCGGGGTCAACATCTTCGTCGCCCGGCTGGCGCAGGCGCGCGCGGGCGAGAGCGCCGTCTCGGTCGAGCAGCAGCGCTCTCGCGAGCGGGCGCGGCTTGAGGCGCTGTCCGCCGCCGAGCTCACCGACGAGCTCCGCGGCCTCCTCATCGGGGACAAGAGCCTCCTGCCGGCCCAACAGGCGTCCCTCGACAACCTCGAGCGCGGGGTGTCGACCCTGTGCGTGATGGCGACGGGGCGCGGTAAGTCGCTGATCTTCCACGTCCACGCGGCGCGCACCGCCCTGCTGGCACATCGCGCCAGCGTCTTCGTGTACCCTCTGCGCGCGCTCGTCTCCGACCAGGCGTACCACCTCTCTCAGGTGTTCGACCGGCTGGGGATGACGACGCGCGTGCTCACCGGGGAGACGCCGCTGCCCACCCGCGCCGAGACGTTCGAGGCGCTCGCCGCAGGCATGGTCGACATCGTCCTGACGACCCCCGAGTTCCTGGCGATCAACTCGGGCAAGTTCGCGGCGGGCGGCAGGGTGGGCTTCCTCGTCGTCGACGAGGCGCACCATGTCGGCTTCGCCAAGGCGGGCGTGCGCCCCGCGTACCTGGAGATGCCGCGCGTCCTCGAGGAGCTGGGCAACCCGGTCGTGCGCGCCGTCACCGCGACGGCGAGCGAGCCGGTCGCGCGCGAGATCTGCAGGCTGCTCTCGGTGGGGCCCGACGGCGTCATCATCGACCCCTCGTGCCGTGACAACCTCTCGATCGTCGACGACCGCAACGTGTCCGGGCGCGACGAGCGGCTCGTGTCCCTGCTCGTGCATGGCGAGAAGACGCTGGTCTACGTCAACTCGCGCGAGCAGACGGTCTCGTTGGCGCGCATGCTGCGCCATCGCGTCTGGGAGTTCGGCCATCGCGTGGCGTTCTACAACGGGGGTCTCACGCGCACCGATCGCCAGGCGGTCGAGGAGGCGTTCCGCGCCGGTGACCTGTCGTACGTGATCGCCACGAGCGCGTTCGGCGAGGGCGTCAACCTCCCCGACGTCCGCCACGTCGTTCTGTACCACCTTCCGTTCGACGAGGTGGAGTTCAACCAGATGAGCGGCCGTGCCGGCCGGGACGGCTCGCAGGCGTGGGTGCATCTCGAGTATGACACCGCCGACGCGCGCATCAACGAGAGGATCCTGCGCCGCGACGCCCCGAGCCGGCAGAGCCTGGTCACGCTCTATCAGATGCTGCGCACGATGCAGCATGACGCCTCCGAGGGCGGTCAGGACTCCTTCGCGGCGACCAACGCCGACATCGCCGCCGCCTGTGTCGCCGCCGAGCCGCGCTGCGACATCGATGATCGGACCGTCTCGTGCGGCATCTCGATTTTCCGCGAGCTCGGCTTCTGCGAAACGAGCGGATACGGCGTGGGTAGACGGATAGAGATGGTGAGCCAGCCACGGCACATGGACCTCTTCCAGTCGATTCGCTACATCGAGGGCCTGCGCGCCCAGGAGGAGTTCGCGCGCTACCGCGACTGGGCGTTGGAGTCGAGCGACGACGAGATTCTGGCTCGCATCAACCGGCCAATCGTGCCGGAACGAGGGGGGAACGTACATGGCTGACGAGACAGGTGGGCGCACATCCGGCACGGCTTCCTCGTCGCAGGCGGATGGCGGGGCGCGGGAGGCGCGGGGCTCGCAGGGCCCGTCTTCCGCCGCCCCCTCCCGGGTCGACCTGCACGACCAGGTCTCCAGCGTCTCGAGCGAGAGCCTTCGCATGCCCTCCGGCGAGGCGGTCGACAACTTCCCGCGCCTGATCGAGTCCGCGGGGACCTACCTGGGCCCCGATGACCTCTCGCGCATCATGCGCGCCTACCAGTTCGCTGCCAAGAAGCACCAGGGCGTCAAGCGCAAGAGCGGTGAGCCCTACATCTGCCACCCGGTCGAGGTGGCGCGCATCCTGGCGGAGAACCTGCACTCAGACGCGGACATGCTGTGCGCCGGGCTGCTGCACGACACCGTCGAGGACACCGACACCACCGAGGAGGACATCGCCGAGCAGTTCGGTCCCCAGGTCGCCGAACTGGTCGACGGCGTCACCAAGCTCACCAACATCGAGGTGAGCTCACTCACCGAGCAGCAGGCCCTCAACATGCGCAAGATGTTCCTCGCGATGGCCAAGGACATCCGCGTCGTCGTCATCAAACTCGCCGACCGCCTGCACAACATGCGCACGCTCATGGCGCTTCCCGAGGACCGCCGCATCTTCAAGGCGCGTGAGACGATGGAGGTGTACGCGCCGCTCGCGAACCGGCTGGGTATCTCTTCCATCAAGTGGGAGCTGGAGGACCTTGCCTTCTTCTATCTCGAGCCGGCGAAGTACCGGCAGATCGCGCGCATGGTCAACGAGACCCGCGAGCAGCGTGAGGAATACCTGCAGCAGGTCATCGGCATCCTGCGCAACGAGCTCGACCACGTCAGGATTGAGGACTACCGCATCAGCGGCAGGCCCAAGCACCTGTGGAGCATCTACCAGAAGATGCAGAACAAGGGCAAGGACTTCTCCGACATCTACGACCTGATCGCCCTGCGCGTGATCACCCAGACGGTGGGCGACTGCTACGCGGTGCTGGGGGCGGTCCACTCCCTGTGGCACCCGATGCCCGGCCGCGTCAAGGACTACATCGCGATGCCCAAGGCGAACATGTACCAGTCGCTGCACACCACCGTCATAGGTCCTGCGGGCAGGCCGCTGGAGATTCAGATCCGCACCGAGGAGATGCACCAGCAGGCAGAGTACGGCATCGCCGCCCACTGGCTCTACAAGCAGGCGGGCAACTCGGAGGGCGACAAGTCCAACTCCGCCCAGGCCTTCGACCAGCAGCTCAAGCTGCTGGGCAGGACGCTTGAGTGGACGCAGCAGGACGACATGAGCGACCCCAAGGAGTTCCTCGACGCGCTCAAGATCGATCTGTTCGACGACGAGGTGTTCGTCTTCACCCCCAAAGGCGAGGTCATGACGCTTCGTGCCGGGTCGACGCCGCTGGACTTCGCCTACTCGGTGCACACCGAGGTGGGCAACCACTGCATCGGCGCCAAGGTCAACGGGACCGTCGTCCCCCTGTCGTACACGCTGCAGATGGGCGACCGCGTCGAGATTCTCACGCAGAACAACGCGAGCCCCTCGCGCGACTGGCTCTCGATCGTGAAGACCCCCTCCGCGCGCTCGAAGATCCGCAGCTACTTCTCCAAGATCACGAAGGCGGACGACGCCATGGCGGGTCGCGACGCGCTGTCGCGGGAGCTCCGCAAGCACGGCCTGGGCATCTCCACGCCGCGCACGACCCGCGCGCTGTCCAAGGTCGCCCCGCAGCTCGGCTTCGCGACCCCCGATGACCTGTTCGTCTCGATAGCGAACGGAAAGACGTCCGCGCACCTGGCGGCGAACAAGGTCAGCGCCATCCTCAACGAGGGGGCGAACAGCCAGGCCGAGGCGGAGAAGATGGCGCTCGACAGTCTGACGACCCGCGCCACGGCGCCGCGCCTGTCCCGCGCCGCCAGCTCGCTCAACCACCAGCGCGCAAACGCGCCGACGCGCATCTCCAACGGGGTGGTCGTGGAGGGCAGCTCGGGCGACCTGCTCGTGAGGCTCGCGAAGTGCTGCAACCCGGTCATGGGGGACGACATCGTCGGCTTCGTCACGCGCGGGCGCGGCGTCAGCGTCCACCGCGCGGACTGTCCCAACGTCGCCGAGCTTAGGCGCGACGAGGGGCGGATGATTGGCGTGCACTGGGACAGCGACCAGTCGTCGATGTTCCAGGTCGAGATCGTGATCGAGGCGGTCGACCGGATGCGCCTGCTGCAGAACATCACCGGCGCCATCTCCGACGCGGGCGTGAACATCCTCTCGAGCGGGACGCGCTCGACCCGGCAGGGGACCGTGAGCATGCGCTTCCTGGTCCAGCTGGGCGAAATCGGTCGCCTGGACGGGCTGTTGCAGCAGATTCGCAGCGTCGAGGGCGTCCTCGAGGCACGTCGCGCGCTGCCCGGCGAGGCGATGCAGCCCAAGGCGCACCGTCACCGCTCCTGACGTCCGCCTCGCTCCCGTCTGCGACGATGGCGTATAGTGGACTGAACGCCAATGACCTCGCCCGCGCGGCGCTGCCGTGTGGCTTTCGAAGAGAGGAAGGAATGCGCCCATGCCGACATCGGTCTGCGTCGGACAGCTGAGGGAGAACTGCTACCTGGTCGAGGATGGCCAGGGCGGCATCGTCGTCATCGACCCGGGAGACGAGCCTGAGCGCATCGTGTCCGCGCTGCGCGGGCATCCCCTGCGCCTCATCCTGGTCACGCACTACCACGCCGACCATACCGGCGCCGTCGAGGCGCTGCTTCCCAGCAGCGAGGGCGGATGGGTCGTGGGGGAGCGCGACTACCCAATGCTTCAGGAGGGGCGCCCCGAGCACCTCGGCCTGCGCGAGGAGCCCCCCATCATCTCGCAGGCGCCGGCGCGCCTGGTCAGGGACGGCGACGTCATCGAGGTCGGCGACCTGCGTCTGCTCGTCATGGAGACGCCGGGGCACACGCCCGGTTCGGTCTGCTACGTCGACGACGCGCGTCACATCGCCTATACGGGGGACACGCTGTTCGCAGGGGGCTGCGGGCGCACCGACTTCTACGGGGGCGACCCCGCCGCGATGAGGGAGTCTCTCGTCAGGCTCTCCAAGCTCCCCGAGCAGACGCAGGTCCTCCCCGGTCACGGACGCACGGGCGTCATCGCCCACGAGCTGATGATGAATCAGCAGATGCGTGCGGCGCTGGGGATGACGGATTAGCCCTTTCGCAGCGTTCTCGCGCGAACGGCCGCATTTCGTCGGCGAGCGCCCCACGTCTGCAGGGGGGGCACGTGATGTTTCGCAATCGGACGCCCGAGTCGTGCACGACTCGGGCGTTTCGTCTATGGTGGGCTCGTGCAGAAAGGGCCCTGCCGACCGAGGCGACGGCTCGACGCCGCCGGGCCGACACCTCGCCGCGAGCTCTCGCGGCGAAACTCGAAACGAGGAGGAATCATGCCCAAGATCACGCGCGACCAGGTCCGAGTCCCCGTTGACGTCATGCCGGAGCACCGCGAGGAGTACATCGACCACTACATGGCCGCCACGCGCGGGACCGGTCGTCTCATGCTGTTCGCCTGCGACCAGAAGGTCGAGCATCTCAACAAGGACTTCTTCGGGGAGGGAATCGCGGCGGATGACGCCGACCCGGAGCACCTCTTCAAGATTGCCTCGCAGGGCATCTGCGGCGTCATGGCCGGCCAGCGCGGGCTGATTGCCCAGTATGCGGCGGACTACCCCGAGGTGAACTATCTGGTCAAGATGAACTCCAAGACGAACCTCGTCAAGACCTCGCAGGCAGACCCCTACTCGCCCCAGCTCACGAGCCTCGACGCGGTCATGGCGATGATGGACGCCGGCGTCAACGTCGTCGGGATTGGCTATACGATCTATCTTGGCTCGGAGTACGAGGCGAACATGATGGTCGAGGCTGCCGACCTCATCGCGAACGCTCACGCCAACGGGCTGATCACGGTCCTGTGGATCTATCCGCGCGGCAAGGCCGTCGCCGCAGAGAAGGATGCCGACCTGATCGCGGGCGCGGCGGGCGTCGCGCTGTGCCTAGGCAGCGACTTCGTGAAGGTGAACCCGCCCACGCCGACCGAGGAGGCGACCTCTGCCCAGCTTCTGAAGCGCGCGAGCGTTGCGGCGGGGCGCTGCGGCGTTGTGTGCGCGGGCGGCTCCACGGTTGATCCTCAGACCTTCCTGACGCAGCTCTACGACCAGATTCACACCGGTGGGGCGGACGGCAACGCGACCGGGCGTAACATTCACCAGCGCCCTCTTGACGAGGCCGTGCGTCTCACCAAGGCGATCAGCGCGATCACCTTCGCCGACTATGACCCCCAGGAAGCGCTGGACGTCTACAAGGGCATCGACGACTTCACGCTCGAGGATATCAAGTAGGGAAGGGCGCGGGGTGGGCGGCGCTCCTCTGCGGACGTCAGTCGCCGTCGGTTCTGCAGCTCTTGCCAGCCAACTCGCATTTGACGACGATGGCTTATGTGCGAATGATGACGAGCGCACCTGCATTTGCGAGAGTTCAAAAAGATGCTTGACCCAGAATCTCATTCTGGTATCTTAAACAACGCGCCGCGAGAGCGAGCGCCGCGAAAGCGGGGGTATAGCTCAGTTGGGAGAGCGCTTGACTGGCAGTCAAGAGGTCAGGGGTTCGAATCCCCTTATCTCCACCAGCTTACTAGCGGGCCGGAGCGCAAAAACTCCGGCCCGTTTCGTTCGGGCGATTGGCTCAGGGGCAGAGCACTTCCTTCACACGGAAGGGGTCGCTGGTTCAAATCCAGCATCGCCCACCATCATTTATCGAGCGTATCTGGGGTGTCCCGGATACGCTCGTTTTCGTTTGACGCCTGTTTCCTTCTGAACGCAGGACCGGATTTCCGAAGCTTACTCGCCTTATGTCGGGGTCGGTACGAAAGCGGTCGCAATCTCGCCGCGGCCTTTGCGAAAGCCCCTTTATGCAGGGACGCATCGCATTTCGCTTCTGAGCGAATGCCGACCGAGGGATTCCGTCAGAAGAGCGGCTCAGCCCTGTCTCGCTTGCCGACCGGGCGCATCACGCGGCAGGGGTTGCCGACGGCGACGACCCCGGCGGGTATGTCACGGGTGACGACGGACCCTGCGCCAATCACGCTGCCCTGGCCGATCGAGACGCCTGCGCACACGATCGACCCCGCCCCGATCCACACGTCATCGCCCAGAGATATCGGCGCCGAGGTCTCGACTCCCTGCCTGCGCTGTTCCGCGCAGATGGCGTGGCCAGCACAGGCGAGCGTGACGTGCGGCCCCAGGAGCGCGCCGTTCCCGATTTCGATGGGCGAGGTGTCGAGCAGGACGCACCCGTAGTTGAGGAACGCCCCGCCGTGAAAGTGGACGTTGAACCCGTAATCGCAGTGGAACGGCGGCTCGATGGCGACGCGCGCTCCGGCATCCCCGCCGAACAGGCGGGAGATGATGGCGCGGCGGAGCTCGGGGTCATCGGGGCTCGACATGTTGAGCTCCCAGCACAGGCGCTTCGCCGCGCGTTGCAGCTCTGCCTGGCGGGGCACGTACGTGCACGTATAGGGCTCATGCCCCACAAGCAGTTCTTCGATGGAGGGGATGGCGCTCCCCTCTGTTCCCTCGGCGGGGAGCGCCTCGGACGTGGGGATGCCCACGGACGCGGTCTGCCCCTCATGAGAGGAGGGTGCGCTCTGCGTGGGACGGTCGTTTGCGAGCGCGTCGGGACGCTTGCCCTCGCGCGCCTCCTCGCTCTTGCTGACGTCCATGATGGGCTGGCCTCCTCGACTCGTCCCCGTCGTCACGTTTTGGCGCTACGCCTTCCCGCCCTCGTCGCCCGAATCGCCCAACCCGAGCGTGGAGAAGTATGGCTTGTCGGCGATTGCGCGCACGATCTTGTTCTTGACGCCTGCAAGAGGGATGCCCTCCTTGACGTAGAAATAGACATAACCCTGTATCCCGTAGGGAGTGATGCTCTCGAAGAAGACCGACGTCTTCATCGCGGGGTCGCGGCTGAGCTCTTCGATGCCCGCTCCCGTGATCGTGTCGTAGATGTCGCGCGCGACGGCGTCGGTGTCGCGTCCGGGCTCCATCGTGAACTCGACGGTCCCGCGCGCCTCGCTCTTCTGCGGCAGGCGCACGATTGCGGTCGTGTTCAGGACCGAGTTGGGTATCACGACGCGGTCTCCCAGACGGTTGGTGACCACGGTGTGGCGCCAGCTCAGGTCGGTCACGGTGCCGGTGATTGTGCCGATGGTGACGTAGTCGCCCACGGAGATGACGTCGGAGAGCATCAACGTCATGCCGCCGATGAGGTTGGAGATCGTGTCCTTGAGGCCGAGCGAGACGGCGATCGAGACCACGCCCAGGCTGGCGACCAGAGCGCTGGGCTTGACGCCGAATACCGGCTCCAGGCAGATGGCGAGCGCGATGAGCCAGATGGTGACGCGCACGATGTTCTCGATGATGGACCCCTGGGGCATGTGGTCGCTGCGCCTGGCGAGCCGCTTCACTCCCCTGACGGCGAAGTGCTGCACCACTGCGGCGATGATGACGACGGCCACCAGGACGCCCACCTTGATGGCGAAGGTGCGGGAGTCCATGCCGAAGATGGTTAGGTCGTCCACGATGCTGAGCCGCCCTCCTCGAGATGCCGGATGATTGCCAACTCTACCCGTTCCACGAGAAAGGGCGACCGTCCCTGTGAGGACGGCCGCCCCAAACCACAACGTCCATAGACGCCCCGCCGGGCGACAGGGCTACTTCTCGAGGAAGGCGCACACGCTCTTGCCGCACTCGCGACCCAGCGTGATGGCGAATCCCAGCGAGCAGCCGGGGATGGGCGTGACGTACTCGTAGCCGAAGCGCCTGCCGCAGTCGTTACCCGAGGCGTACAGGCCGGGGATGGGCTCGTAGTTCTTGTCGAGGCAGTTCTGCTCGCCGTCGGTGATCAGACCGCCGCAGGCGACCATGGTCTCGCCGAGCACCGGGTCAAACTCCACGGCGTAGAACGGGGCCTTGCTGACCGGGAACAGGACCTCGGGGCTGCGACCGAACTGCTGGTCGACGCCGTCGTCGCAGTACTGGTTGTACTGCTCGACCTGGGCAAGGAAGTTTGCCTTTGCCTGCTCGTCGAACCCGAGCTGATCGGCAAGGCCTTCCAGCGTGTCGTCGGCGATGAAGTTGTTCGAGCTCATCGGGGCGCCTGCTGGCGCGGAATCCGCCGCTGCGGACTCGACGTAGGTGCCGTTGAACTTGGCGTAGGCCTCGTCGAGCGAGTCGCGCAGGCTCTGGATGTTCTCTTGCGAGGCGTAGAACCCGGCGTGCTGTGGGAGCGTGTACTGACGGTAGGTGTCGAAGTTGTCGTCGACGATGGCGTACTTGGTCTTACGGGTCTGGAAGATGTCCTGATAGCCGCGCTGCTCGGCCGTCGGCCAAAACTCGTTGCAGAAGCGCTTGCCGTTTTCGTCGACCCACAGAGCCTGCGGCAGCACGTTCATCTTGCCGGGGACCGCCAGACCCTTCATGTTCATGCCCGCGACGGGCGTGGTCTCCAGGTGGGCGCCCGCCCAGTAGGCCATCTTGACGCCGGAGCCGTCACGGCCGCCCATCATCGCGCCCAGCGACTCACCCTCGACAAGAGCGTTATACATGTCGGGCATGAGCTCGTTCATCATCGCAGTGTTGCCGCCGAAGCTGCCGCACGCCACCACGACAGCCTTGCAGTTGATCTTGATATAGCCGTCGGCGTTCTGCGCGACGATGCCCGCGACCGCGCCGTCCTTCATGATGATGTACTTGCCGGTCGTGCCCCACATGAGCTGACCGCCGTTGTCCTGCGCAACCTGGGCGTTGTATGTCAGCAGCTTGGTCTGGTTGCAGTCGCCGTAGAACGAGCAGACGCTGCCCCAGAACTTGATGCCGTTGAGCTCGGAGAGCTGGTGGTCTGTCTTCGGGAAGAACGACGTGGTCATCGTCGCGAGGTCATCGTCGGTGCACTCGGACAGGTACCAGTTGGTCGCGTCGGCAGAGTTCTGAGCGAACTTCATGACCAGCGTGGGGTTGGGGACGTTGCCCGTGATCTTCATGAAGTTGTTGAAGAAGTCGACCGGGTCGATGTGCTCCACGCCGCGCTGCTGGAGGATGTCGGAGTTCAGGGATGCGAACTCGTTGCCCACGGCGCTCCAGGAGTCCTGCTCCTGCGCCTCGAGCAGGATTACCTTGTGCCCCTGCTCGGCAATCCAGCGATAGCACGTTGTCCCCGCAAACCCGTGTCCGACGACCACGACGTCGGCGTCGTACTCATCGGCGAAGTCGGTCACCTCCGCGGGGGCGGTGCGCCAGTCGGTGTCGAGCTCCGAGCTTGCGGAGGCGTTGCCGCCTGCGGGGGCGGGTCCGGCGGGGGCAGCCGCGTCGGCCTTGGAC
>CAIFEU010000053.1 GCA_903789505.1 uncultured Coriobacteriales bacterium | reverse complement strand
GAATGACGGACGCGGACGCATGCTCGCGTCCCCTGCGGGGCGTCGCCGGCCGCGATGGTCGACGGCGCCCCGTCTTCGTGTCCTTGCGGTGTCGCCCCTCGCGCGGACCTCTTTGCCGAGGCGCGGGGGCGGGTTGGTCGCGCGGGCTCACGGGGACGCGCGAGGCCTCTTCCGACGGCGCTACGCGGGAAGCGGGGGCAGGGGGCCGTCCCCATCCTCTCCGGCTTCGGGCCGCCACCCGCACGCGACCGCGACGGCGCCCATCGCGGGCGCGAACGCCGCGCAGCGCGGGATGTGGAAGCGCAGGCCATGCAGGGCGCCGAGGGTGTCGAAGACGCCGCACGCCTGCGGCAGCGTCATCAGCGACCCGACCAGGGCGACGTCGGTGACCGAGGTCCCCTTGCACGCCATGACGGCCATCATCCCCACCGTCTCGAACGTGGCGTTGACCATGCATAAGGCGACGTCCTCGCGCGGCGAGTCGGGGCGGGCGAGCGCGAGGTTCGCGGCGGTCAGACCCGAGGGAAGCCCGGGGATCTCCTCATCCACGAGGTCGCTTACGAGCAGGTCCACGCCCGCGCGCCTCCCCGCCGAGGCGAGCCGGCACACCTCGGCGACGTCGTCGGTGCCCAGGGCGAGCCGCGCCGTGCCGACGAGAGAGCCTCCCCCGCAGCCGCTCCCGCCCAGGTGGCGGGCATTCCCGTTGTCGTCGACGAGCACGAAGGAAGTCCCGGTGCCTGCACAGGTCACCAGCCCCCGCTCGAGCCCGCACGCGTACATGCCGCCCATCCCGACCGCGTCGAACTCCGCCACGCGCGTCGTCGCGACGCCCAGCGCCTCCTCGTCGACGCGGGGCGACCCGACCCCCGTCAGCGAGGCGCGCTCCACGTCCGACTTTGTCGCACCCATGTCCGCGAGCAGGCGGTCGAGCAGCTCGGGGACGCGGCTCGCCTGGGAGGCGCGGTCCTGCAGCGTCGCCCATCGCCGCGCGCCGCGCCGCGCCCCCCGGTCGAAGGCCACCAACTTGTAGGTCGAGCCCCCGAGATCGATGCCGACCCAGACGCGCGAAGTCATGTTCCCCCCTCCGGGAAGCTCGCCGCGCCGCGGCGTGCGAGTACAATGGCGGTGACATCGATGACAGTAGCGCAGGCACGGCCGGTGACTCGCGGGAATCGCCCTCTCCACGGAACGCGACCGCACGGGCAGTATGCGCGGCACCTTTTGCTCTCCCTGCGAGGCGGGCGAAGGCTGCTGCGGGCCCGCGGGGCGAGCCGGTCGGCGCGGCGCCACGGAAGGGGGCCCGCTATGAGCTCAGGGCAAGGGGGGCGTCATGGTGCGCCGGGCGACGGCTGGGACGACGACGCGATCGAGCAGGTCCTGCCTCAGATGCCGCGCCGAGAGCTGGTGGAGCAGGAAATCGCGCGCCGGTATCGGCCACGGCCCACGGTCGAGCGCGTCGCCGTCGACGACGCGCTGGGGCGTGTCCTGGCCCATGACGTTCGCGCGACCTTCGACTGCCCGCCCGCCCAGACGTCGTGCCTCGACGGCATCGGCGTGCGCTTCGATGACTTCGCGGACGGGGTCCCCGACACGAGCGGCTGGAAGCTGGGGAGGGACTACGCGGTCTGCGACACCGGCGACGACGTCCCCGACGCGTTCGACACGGTCATCCAGGTGGAGAACCTGCTGTTTGCGGGTGCCGACGGCCGGCCGTTCCCCGGGGAGCGCGGGTCGGCGCCCTTCGAGCGCGGGTTCTCGGTGGCGAAGGCGCCCCAGCGGCGCGGTGAGTGCGTGAACGCGCCCGGGTCGGCGTTCAGGGCGGGTGAGACGATCGTGCGCGCGGGGGAGCGGCTCACGCCCGAGAGGCTGTCGGCGGCGGTCGGCTGTGGCGCGCAGGTGGTCGAGGTCCTCGCACGGCCGCGCGTGGCGATCATCCCCACCGGCGACGAGCTCGTGGAGCCGGGACGCGTCCCCGGGCGCGGCGCGACGATCAACTCCAACGCCGTGCTTCTGTCGAGCTACGTGCGCCTGCTGGGAGGCGAGCCGCGCGTCTGGCCGATCCAGCCCGACCGTCACGAGGAGATCGCCCGCAGCGTCGACGAGGCGCTCGCGACAAGCGACATCGTGCTGGTGAACGCGGGCTCGTCCAAGGGCAGCGAGGACTGCGGCCCGCACGTTCTTGCCGAACGCGCCGACATCGTCATCCACCACGGGCAGCTCGCCGCGCCCGGGCGGCCCGCGATGTGCGCGCTCACCGCGGACGGCAAGCCGATGTGCGTCATCCCCGGGCCGCCCGTCGCGGCCGACACCGCGATGCACTGGCTCGTCTTCTGGCTCGTCGGCCTGTGGTACGGGATCGACCCCCAGGAGCGCCTGGTCAAGGTCAGGGTCGACAAGCCGGTCAAGGCGGGGGAGTTCGAGTTCTGGCGCAGGTGCCGCATCCGCCGTGAGCGGGACGGCTCGCTGTCCGCGGAGCTGTTCGACCGCGGCGAGAAGGGCGGCATCGAGACGCTCGGCTGCGCCGACGCAATCGTGCGCAACCCCGTCGACCGCGACCTCGAGCCGGGCGACCTCGCCGATGCCCTGCTGCTGCGCGACGGGTTCTCGCTGTAGGCCAACCTCGGGCACGTCCCGCCCGTCCGGGGCCGACGTTGCGGGCGCGGGGCGGCGGCTCCGCGCCCCTCTATGGGGGGTTCGCGGATGCGTCGTCGCTCCCATGGCACGGCGGGCCCATCTGTGGTAAAAAAGAACAGACGTTCTATAGTCGGACCGTGCGAGAGGCGGTGGGCGGGCGATGGTCGTCCTGGGAATCGACCCCGGCCTGGCGAACACGGGCTGGGGCGTGATCGAGGCACGCGGCACGGAGTGCCGGGCGCGCGCCTACGGGTGCATACACACGGAGAAGCAGGAGGACATCTCCCATCGCCTCCAGCACATCTTCGACGGCATCGACCGGGTCATCAGGCGCTATCACCCCACGGAGGTCGCCATCGAGGAGATCTTCTTCAGCGCCAACTCCAAGAGCGCCGTCAAGACCGCCGAGGCGCGCGGCGCGGCGCTGGTGGCCTGCGCCAACTGCGGGCTTGAGACGGGCGAGTACACGCCGATGCAGATCAAGCAGGCCGTCGTCGGCACCGGTGCGGCGGACAAGGGGCAGGTCCAGTACATGGTCAAGACGCTGCTGCGCCTCAAGGAGGAGCCGCGCCCTGACCACTGCGCCGACGCACTCGCCGCCGCGATCTGCCACGTGCACCTGGTGAGGTGGCGCGACTTCGGCCACGTCCAGCACATCGACCACGTCGCCGCGATGAACTACGCGCAGAGAGGAACGAGGCTTCCATCATGATCTCTTTCCTGCGGGGGACGGTGGCGGAGAAGACGATGTCCAGCGTCGTCATCGACGTCGGCGGCGTCGGCTACGAGTGTGGCGTCTCCGTCGCGACGGCTTCGGCGCTGCCGGCGCCGGGCAGCGAGGAGCGCGTCAAGGTCTACACGTACCTGCAGGTGCGCGAGGACGCGCTCCAGCTCTTCGGCTTTTCGTCCCCCGAGGAGCGCACGGCGTTCGTCCACCTGATCTCGGTCAGCGGCGTCGGGCCCAAGCTCGCGCTCTCGGTCCTGAGCACCTACGGGCCGGGAGAGCTGCGCTCGGTCGTCGTCTCGGGCGACGAGGGGCGCATGACCGCGGTCAGCGGCGTGGGCAAGAAGACCGCCCAGCGCATGCTGGTCGAGCTGCGCGACAAGTTCAAGGACGACCTCGCCTCGGCGCCGGGCGGCTCGCTGCCGGGCGCGACGGCCTCCCCGCGCGCGGTCGACGAGGCGACGGCGGCGCTGCTGTCCATGGGCTTTTCGCCCCAGGAGGCCGAGCTCTCGCTGCGTGGCTATGATGGGGGACGTGAGGACACGGAGGCGGCGATCAAGTATGCGCTCAAGCGCCTGGGGAGTAACGGCTGATGTGGGAATCTGACAAGGACGACCTGTGGGAGGAGAGCCCCGAGACCCAGGATGACCCGCGCTCGCGCAAGGGAGCGGAGCGCTTCGTGACGTCCGACCTCACGGAGGACGACCTGGAGGCGGAGCGCTCGCTCAGGCCGCAGACGCTCGACGAGTACATCGGCCAGTCGCGCCTCAAGCAGAAGATGCGCGTGGCGATCGCCGCCGCCAAGGAGCGCCACGAGCCGCTGGACCATCTCCTGTTCTATGGTCCGCCCGGGCTGGGCAAGACGACGCTGGCGGGGGTCATCGCCAACGAGATGGGCGCTCAGATGAAGACGACGTCGGGGCCGGCGATCGGCCGGGAGGGCGACCTCGCGGCGATTCTGACGAACCTCAACGAGGGCGACATCCTGTTCGTCGACGAGATACACCGCCTTCCCCACCAGGTAGAGGAGAAGCTGTACCCGGCGATGGAGGACTTCAAGTACGACATCGTCATCGGCAAGGGGCCCGCGGCGCGCGCGATGCGCCTGGACGTCCCGCGCTTCACGCTGATCGGGGCCACAACCCGCTCGGGCCTGCTCACGACGCCGCTGCGCGACCGATGCAACCCCGAGCGCCTCGACTATTACACCGCCGACGAGCTCTCGCAGATCGTGAGGCGCTCCGCCAGGATTCTGAACGTCACGATTGACGACCAGGCCGCGGCCGAGATCTCGTCGCGCAGCCGCGGCACGCCGAGGCTCGCGAACCGCCTGCTCAAGCGCGTCCGCGACTATGCGCAGGTGCGCCACGGCGGCGACATCACGCGTGAGGTGGCGCTTGAGGCCATGGACTTCTTCGAGGTGGACCCCGCCGGCCTGGACTGGATGGACAACAGGATCCTCGAGACGCTCGTCGTCACCTTCCAGGGCAAGCCGGTCGGCCTCTCGACGCTCGCGAGCGCCGTGGGGGAGGACGAGTCCACGCTCGAGGAGGTGTACGAGCCCTACCTGCTGCAGCTCGGCTTCATCAACCGCACGCCCAAGGGGCGCATAGCCACGGCGCGCGCGTACGACCACCTGGGGGTCCCCCTGGGGGACGCGACGTGAGCGGCAGTTGCCCACGCGGGCGCCGGTGCGGCTTTGCCCCGACCGGCGTCCTCGTCCGCAGGCCGAAGGCACACGTCCAGACGAGGGAGGATGACGCATGGCGATCAGGAACGACTACCTGCTGTCGATGATTACGAGCTTCACCGAGTCGCTCACGCAGACCGAGCTGGAGGGGCATGGCGGCCTGTCGGTCAGCGCGATGGATACCTACGGAGACATCGTGGGCCGCATTCTCGACATGCCCGCCGATGCGGTCCTGGAGCTCTCGCCGTCGTCGCTCGTGACGATGATGCAGATCTCCGCGGTCGACGAGAAGCTCGCCGTGTACATGGTCTACACGCTTCAGCGCATGGCTGATGTATGCGGTGTGGAGAACTCCGCCCTCGCAGACGTCCGGAGGGCCCAGGCGCGCGCGATTGCCGACGCGTACGGTTTCCCGGAGACGGAGGTCCCTCCGGAAGTGCAAGATGCTCGTGAGGAGCGCGACGCGTCGCCGTCGGATTCCGAGTAGGTTGTCCGCGAGAGATGGGGGAGCGAATGCTCAGTGACATCGAGATAGCCCAGTCCGTCAAACCACGCAGAATCGAGGAGGTCGCTGCCGAGCTCGGCATCGACGACGCCCACCTCATCCCGTACGGCCATGACAAGGCCAAGGTCGACTACAACGTCCTGAGCGAGGAGCCTTCCTCACCCGCCAAGCTCGTCCTCGTCACGGCCATCAACCCCACGCCCGCGGGCGAGGGCAAGACCACGACGACGATCGGGCTCTCCGACGCCCTGCGCCGCCTGGGCCACAAGGCCGTCGTCGCGCTGCGCGAGCCGAGCCTGGGGCCGGTGTTCGGCATCAAGGGCGGCGCCGCGGGCGGTGGGTACGCGCAGGTCATCCCGATGGAGGACATCAACCTGCACTTCACCGGCGACTTCCACGCCATCGGCGCCGCCAACAACCTGCTCGCGGCGATGATCGACAACCACATCAAGCAAGGCAACGAGCTCGGCATCGACCCGCGCCGCATCACCTGGCACCGCTGCGTCGACATGAACGACCGCCAGCTCCGCCACGTCGTGGACGGCCTGGGCGGCGTCGCCGACGGGGTCACGCGCGAGGACTCCTACGACATCACCGTAGCCTCCGAGGTCATGGCCGTCCTGTGCCTCGCAAGCTCGGTCAGCGACCTCAAGGAGCGCCTGGCGCGCATCGTGGTGGGCTACACCTACGACCAGCGCCCCGTCACGGCAGGACAGCTCAAGGCTCAGGGCGCCATGGCGGCGCTGCTCAAGGACGCCCTCAAGCCCAACCTGGTCCAGACGCTCGAGGGGACCCCGGCATTCGTCCACGGCGGCCCCTTCGCCAACATCGCCCACGGGTGCAACTCGGTCATGGCGACGCGCATGGCGATGCACTACGGCGACATCGTCGTCACCGAGGCGGGATTCGGCGCCGACCTGGGAGCGGAGAAGTTCTGCGACATCAAGTGCCGCATGGCGGGCATCAGGCCCGACGCCGTGGTGGTCGTCGCCACGGTCCGCGCGCTCAAGTACAACGGCGGCGTCGCCAAGGCCGACCTCGGCGAGGAGAACCTGAAGGCGCTCGAGGCAGGCATCCCCAACCTGCTGCGTCACGTCGGCAACATCCGCGACGTCTACCACCTCCCGTGCGTCGTCGCGATCAACCGCTTCCCCACCGACACGCAGGCGGAGCTCGACCTCGTGGAGCGCACGTGCCGTGAGCTCGGGGTCAACGTGCGCCTGTCGGAGGTGTGGGCCAAGGGCGGCGTCGGCGGCGAGGAGCTGGCGCAGGAGGTGCTGCGCCTGGTGGACGAGCCCTCCGACTTCGCGTACTCCTACGAGACCGGCACCCCGGTCCGCGAGGCCATAGAGGCGGTCGCGAAGCGCATCTACCACGCCGACGGCGTCGACTTCACCCCCCAGGCGGAGAAGCAGCTGGCGCAGCTCGCCGAGAACGGCTTCGACCGGCTGCCGGTGTGCATCGCGAAGACCCAGTACTCCTTCACCGACGACGCGACTCGCCTGGGCGCGCCCGAGCACTTCCGCATCACGGTAAGGGAGCTCAAGGTGAGCGCGGGGGCGGGCTTCGTCGTGGCCCTGACCGGGGCGATCATGACGATGCCCGGCCTGCCCAAGCACCCGGCGGCGGAGCGCATCGACGTCGACGACTCCGGCAAGATCTCGGGGCTGTTCTGATGGCGACGATACTGGACGGCAAGGCCGTTGCGCAGAAGGTCCGCGAGGAGGCCCGCCAGCGCGTCGAGCGCCTCACCGCGCGCGGCAGGCGTTGCGGGCTCGCGGTGATTCTGGTGGGGGACGACCCCGCGAGCCAGGTGTACGTGCGCAACAAGCGCAAGGACTGCGCCGCATGCGGCATCGAGACGCACGACTACGACCTGCCCGCGACGACGACCCAGGAAGAGCTCGAGGACCTGCTCGACCGGCTCAACGTCGACCCGGCTGTCAGCGGCATCCTCGTGCAGATGCCGCTGCCTGCGCACATCGATGCGCAGCAGGCGATTCAGCACATCTCCCCGGAGAAGGACGTGGACGGCCTGCACCCGGTCAACCTGGGAAGGCTCGTGCTGGGGCTGCCCGGGCCGCGCCCCTGCACGCCGGCGGGCGTCATGCGCCTGCTGCGCGAGTACGATATCGACCCCGCCGGCAAGGAGGTGGCGGTGTTCGGCCGCTCGGTGCTGGTGGGCAAGCCGATGGTTCTGATGCTCACCGAGCATGACGCCACGGTGACGATCTGCCACAGCCGCACGCCGCACAAGGCCGAGACCGCGCAGCGCGCGGACATCGTCATCAGCGCCATCGGTCGGCCAAGGCTGGTGAAGGCCGACTGGATGCGGCCGGGCGCGGTCGTCATCGACGTGGGCATGAACCGCGACGAGGAAGGCAGGCTGTGCGGCGACGTCGACTTCGACGAGGTCGAGCCGGTCGCGAGCGCGATAACGCCCGTGCCGGGGGGCGTCGGTCCCATGACGCGCGCGATGCTCATGCTCAACACCGTCGCAGCCGCCGAGCGACTGGCGGGGCTTCCAGGGGAGTGGCCCCGCTAACCGCCGCGAAGTCGGGGGGTGGCGCGTCCCTTCCGGAGTCTCGGGGCGCGCCGCCCCTGGTGCGGGAGAGGCGTCTCTCCCTGTGCATGCGTTACCGACAGAGCGGAAGGGGACCGGCGTGAAGCCGCCGGGTCAACAAGGGGGAGGGGCACGCGATGCTCCAGATTTCGGACGCTCGCATCGACGAGCTGATTGCCGAGGACGTTCCCTACGTCGACCTCACGACCGAGGTCATGGGAATCGGGGACCGTCAGGGGACCATGCGCTACTTCACGCGCGAGGGCTGCGTCGTCGCCGGCACGCCCTACGCCTCACGCGTCGCGCAGCGTCTGGGGTGTGCGGTCAGCTGGGCCGAGGCGCCGGGCGCGCGCGTCGATGCCGGCGCGGAGTTGCTGGTGGTACGGGGAAGCGCTGAATGCCTCCACAAGGCGTGGAAGGTCGGCCTCAACCTGCTCGACCACCTGAGCGCTGTCGCCACCAAGACGCGCGCGATGGTCGACGAGGCCCACGCGGGCAACCCCCGGTGCGAGATCATGACCACGCGCAAGAGCATGCCGGGAGCCAAGGACCTGCTCATGCATGCCGTCATGGCAGGGGGTGCATGGCCGCACCGCCTGGGGCTGTCCGAGACCATCCTCGTGTTCGAGAACCACACGGCGTTCTGCGGAGGGTTTGAGGGATTTCTCGAAATGCTCGACTCGATGCGGTCAAGGTGCGTTGAGAAGAAGCTGTTCGTCGAGGCGAACGCCGAGCAGGCGATGGAGCTCGCCAGGCGCGGCGTAGACGGCATCCAGCTGGACAAGGTCCCGGTGGGGGAGCTCTCCGACCTCGTCCGGGAGTTGCGCGCAATCGACCCTCGCGTCACGCTGGTCGCTTCCGGGGGGATAGACCCGTCCAACGCGCGTGCCTACGCCGCCACCGGCGTGGACGCGCTCGCGACGACGGCCCCCTACAACGCCAAGCCCGTCGACATGAGTGCACGCATGTCGGCGGGACGGTAGGAGATTGGCGGGGTACCTGCGGGCGAGGGGAGGAGACCTCGTGTGCGCAGTGCCGCGTGCCCGTCCGGTGCGACCGCTCATGAGGAAATCCAAAAACTTCTGGCTTGTGGCTTCGTTGCGAAAGAGTAACGGGTAGACTATCCCTCGTGCAATTAAACTATTGCATGTTGTTGCACATGCCATCACATGACGGCGTGTGCCTGGTTTGCCCTTCGGGGTAGGAAAGAAAGGCAAGACATGGCTCAGGGTACTGTTAAGTGGTTCAATCCGGACAAGGGCTACGGCTTCATCTCCCGTGAGGACGGCGACGACCTGTTCGTCCACTTCTCCGAGATTCAGATGGACGGCTTCAAGACCCTTGACGAGGGCCAGAAGGTCGAGTTCGACATCACGACCGGCCAGAACGGCAAGCTGCAGGCCAGCAACGTCCGCAAGATCTAGTTCGAAACCCAGTAATACAAGCTTCCAGATTACATAAGCGAGTCATCGCTGGAGGGGACGGCCGAGAGGTCGTCCCCTTTGCGTTTAGGGGGTGTCCTGCACTTCGTCCCGGGTCGTGGTCGGGACCACCGGGGGGCAATGGCGAAGTTCGCACTGCCCCGAGCCTCACGAGTGCATGCGTCTTCGGGAGGCTCGGGGTAGGGAAAAGGGGAGGCCCCGCGTGCCCGCGCATCTGCGCGTGGCATGCGGGGCCTCGATGCGTCCGGGACTCTGCGCCTGGCGTCGGCGGCCGCGGGAACGCGATGCTGCCTTCTCTGGCAGGTCTCGGGGAGGCTATGCCCTCCCGTTCGCGTTCGAGTCCCGGTCGGCCTTGCCAACGGCACGGTCGCTTCCGGCGTCCGAGGGCTCGGGTGCGTCGGGGCGCGGGTCGGGGGCGCCGTCGGTGGGGGAGGCTGTCGATGGCTTGGGCGCAATCTTGACCTGAACCGGCGCGTAGTCGAGGTTCACGGCACGATTGGCATCACCAGTCCCTGCCTCGGCATGGCTGGGGTCGGTGGCGGGCTTGTCTGCGTCGTCCCGAACGGAGCTCCCGTCGACCTTCGCCTGGCTCTCGTCGGATTTGGCGGTTCGAGCCGCCTCGGGCTCGGCGAGGCCCTTCGCGCCCTCCGAGACTGCCGGCGAGGAGACGTCGCCATCGGAGGAGCCTTCCGGGGTGGGCTCTAGCGTCTCCACGAGGCGCGAGCGCGACGACATCACCGCATAGGGCACGCACAGGGGCGCCAGGCACACGAGCGGCAGGATGTAGCGCGCCACCTCAACCCCGGTCGAGACGGGGCAGAGGAACAGCGTCGCGCTGGACAGCAGGTACGGCATGATTGCGAGCAGGCAGTCCCAGCGGCCCCAGCGCTGCGTGCCCTTGGACCGCAGGACGATGAAGACGCAGAACAGCGGCAGGACTGACGCCCACAGGGACTGTGCGTACAGCACGTTGAGTCCCGGAATCGAGCCGACGAAGTTGAAGATGTCGGTGACGAAGTCGTTCTTCACGCTTGAGGCGGGCCAGGTCACGTACTTCGACACGAAGTCGTTATTGGCGATGGTGCCGCTGGCGACCTTGACCGTGATTTGGGGCTCATAGGAGATCCAGCCGGCCTCCATACCCGCCCACGCCTCGATGTGGCCGAGCGGGTGCTCGGTGCCCAGGCGCCACCACAGCTGCAGGAAGTCCGGAATCAGGCTCTCGTCGCCCAGCGCGCCGTCCTTGATGGGGTCGACGATCGTGTAGTCGAACTCCGAGGGAATCTTGTCAGTGGAGATGGTCAGGAAGTGGTTGAGCATGTCCTCGTCGTCAGACGAGAAGGCGTCCTCGTAGCCGTCCTCCCCCTTGGTGTACTGCACGTACTCGTGGGCGACCTGCTGAATTGGCACCGCGAGCATCTCCTGCTTGCCGCCCGGCTCGACGTTGAGAGCGGGCATGACGACGCGGGGAAGGATGACCAGCATGAACGCGAACAGGAACGCGCCGATGATCGGCATCAGCAGCCGTCCGCCGTTCTTGAGCCTCATGAATGCGAGGGCGATCAGCGCAGGGCCGATCATGTACACGCCGAGCTTCTTGCTCACGCAGATGCCCAGGCTCAGCAGGATCAGCACAACCGGGAACCATGCGTGCTTGAGCACGTCGCCCCTGGTACGCACGACCTCCGCAAACATCATCGCGAAGTACATGAGCAGGACGGTCTGGAGCGTGTCCTTGACGATGGAGCAGTAGGTCATCGGCAGGTAGGGGAACAGCGCGAAGAACAGCAGCGCCGCCAGGCTGAAGCCCCAGTGGGCGCCGAGCTTTGCGTGGATATAGCAGCAGATCATCGACATCGCGATGACGCAGGCGACGATCTGTATGCACACCAGGACGAACATGCCCTTGGCGCCGTCGTTGAACAAGCTGCGTCCGAGCTCGATGAAGAAGCCGTACAGGTACACGAGCATGAACGGGTGATGGTCGGACAGCGTCCCGTTGCTGTAGGTGCTCGACAGGTGCTCATAGACCTGCCACGAGGTGTCGTACCACATTGTGCCGGGGAACAGACAGTATATGTAGAGCGCCCAGCATGCGAGGATGACCAGTGCGCCGAGCAGGACCGCCTTGGGGGTCCAGCGGAACAGGACGCTGTCGCGCTGGCGTGAGAGCGCCTCGGACACGGTCAGCGCCTCGGCGCCGCCGGGGTTGACCTTGGACGCGCGCATACGGGCGGCCGCGCCCAGTGCCGGCTGGATGACGATCAGCCGGTAGCCGACCGCGTACAGGATGCAGAACAGCGCGACGCTGATGACGAGGCACTGGTAGAACTCGTAGCTCGTCCAGTCGATCGTCCCGCTACCCGCGGTGGCGCGGGTTCCGAGCGTGAACAGCACGCCGAGCAGGACGGGGAAGACCGCCTGCCAGCCGAGCCAGCGTCGGGCTGTTCCGAGGCGCTGTTTGGCCTCTGGGACGTACCGTTGCATCGAGAATGTCATGTGCCACTTCCTTTGCCCTATGGGTCGCCGTTCGTCCGTCGCGGGCCGGAACCTTACGCCCGATTGCCGGCACGCGTGCCGGAGTCACTCGAGCATATGGTAGTCGTTGTCCCGGGGGCAACGCTAGGATGCGCGCCATCATATATGAAAAGGCGCACCAACCTTGAGGTGGGTGCGCCTTGGAGTCGAACGGAAATGGCTCGGGACGCCGCCCGCCATCGGGACGGCATCTCATGCCGGCTACTGTGCGACCGAGATCTTTGCGACAGCGTCGTCGCCGCCGTCATCTTCGGAGGCATGGGCGGGGGAGGAGACGGGCTTGCTCGCCTGGCCGGCTCCCCCGAGCTGACGCCACTGCATGACGACCGTGTTGAGCGTCACCTCGTGGTTCTGGCGGTCGCGCTTGGCGGCGCCCGAGAGCAGGAACCCTGCGGCGAACAGCGTGACCGTGAGCAGCGCGAACACGAACATCCACCCGAAGCGTCCCGTATGCGTGATCGCGCGGGTCATCATGAACTCGTGCAGCGTGCTGGTGCACAGCACCAGGGAGATGATCAGCGTGATGACGCCCAGGATGGAGTAGAAGAGCATCGGGCGGTAGTTGCGCAGCAGGTTGAAGATGCTGAAGATGACCTTGATGCCATCGGAGACCGTGTTGAGCTTGGAGTGGCTGCCCTCGGGCCGGTCGCGGTACTGAATCGGCACCTCGAGCACGCGGACGTTCTTGTCCAGGGCGAAGATGGTCATCTCGGTCTCGAGCTCGAAGCCACGCGAGAGGACGGGCAGCGTCTTCGCGAAGCCGAAGCTCATCGCGCGGTAGCCGGTCATGATGTCGCGCACATTGCTGTTGAACAGCAGGTTGATCATGCCGCGGACAAGCTTGTTGCCGAAGTTGTGGAAGGGGCGCTTGTTCTCGGTGAAGTAGGTGGTCGAGAGGCGATCGCCGTCGACCATGTCGTAGCCTTCGTCGAGCACCTTGGAGACCATCTCGGGCGCGGCCTCGGCGGGGTAGGTGTCGTCGCCGTCGACGAGCAGGTAGCAATCAGCGTCGATGTCGCGCAGCATGGCCCGCACGACGTTGCCCTTGCCCTGGCGGGGCTCGCGGCGGACGACGGCGCCTGCTTCGCGCGCGATGCGCGCGGTGTCGTCGGTCGAGTTGTTGTCGTAGACATACACGGTGCAGTCGGGGAGGACGCGATAGAAGTCCTTCACGACCTTTGAGATCGTGACCGCCTCGTTGTAACAGGGAATGATGACCGCAACGATTCTGTGGGGAGCCCCATCCTGCAGTTCCTGACCGTTGCTCATCAAAGCGACTCGCTTTCCCCGAGACCCGTCTGGGTCGAATACGATGACGAAAGAACCCCCGCAATCATGTCCGCATGCATCGTAACGCATACGCGCTTAGGATAGGAACCCGCCCGGGGGTTCACAAGAACACTCGCCTGATTACGTTAAATCGCAACAATGGCCAAAGCAATCTTCAGGTTTGTAGAGCCCCGCTCCAGAGCACGCGCTGCCCCATTCGGACGGCCTTTGGATTGCTGTCGGCGCAAGGGGCGACGGAGCGGGAAGGAGCCCGTCTCCGTCGAGCCGCGCGGGGCGCCCTACCCGCGCAGGCGGGCGTCGGCGAGAGCCTCGAGCGCCTGCACCACTGCGCCTTCCGCGTTCGAGCCGATCTCGTAGGAGCACATACCCTTGAGCTGGGGCAGGGCGTTGGACACGGCGACGCTGCCGCCCACGATCCCCATCAGGGCGGCGTCGTTCATCGAGTCGCCGAAGGCGATTGCCCGCTCCGGCCCCACGCCGAGCCCGCGCAGCAGGGCGAGAGCCCCGGCGTCCTTGCCAGCGCCGGGCAGCGGGATGTCGATCCAGTGCCTGCCGCAGACGGCGAACTCGAGCCTGCTGGCGAACCTGTCGGCGTAGCGCGCGGCCACCCGCTCCGGGTCCTCGCGGGCGATGAGCGCTGCCTTGACGACCGTCCCTCTGGGCAGGCCGTCCGCCTCGGCGAACAGCGACGCCTCGTTGGTGGGCTGGCGACCCGAGAAGAAGGTCTCGGCGCTCATGTTGAGCAGGTAGGGCTGTGCCTGGTCGTAGACGACCATGCCGGGGCGGGCGGGGTCGGAGCGCACGGCGTCGAGCAGCTCGCGCAGCAGGGTGCGGTCGTACTCGAGGTGCACGAGCGAGCGGCCACCCATGATGACGTCCATCCCGTTGCCCGCGACGAGGTCGAGCTCGGAGCCCAGGTCGCCCAGGGGGGAGAGGATGTCGCGAATCGACCAGAGCGTCCGACCGGTGGCCGGCACGAACCTGACGCCGGTCGACTGGAGTCGGCGGACGGCTTCCGCGAGACCGTCTGGCAGCCGCGACAGGGGCGTGAGCAGGGTGCCATCCATGTCGCAGAACACGCAGGCGAGGCTTGAGGCGCGTTCCGCGACGAGCCGGTCGAGGTCGCCGCGACCCGCCACGGGGCGCAGGGGCCGGGACGCCTCCATGTCAGCCCCTCTCCGCGGCGCCGCTGACGAGCTCGGAGGCGAGCTCCGCCAAGGTGATTCCCGCGGCTGAGGTGCTTACGTCGAGCACCGAGCCCGGCGCGAACGAGGGACAGGGGTCGACGCCCAGCACGTAGGAGCCTTCCCCGCCGGCCCAGACGAGGTCGACGCGCGCCAGGTCGCGCGCGCCGCACGCGTAGAAGGAGTCCAGGGCGTCGCGCTCGATCTGGCTCAGTGCCGCCTCGCCGAGCTCGGCGTCGGGGTCGAGCATCGAGGCGGAGAGGGGGACCTGACGGGGGTGCCCCGCGCGGTCGGGTGTGGCCGGCTCGCTGCCGTCGCCATCCCCGATGCGGACGGGGGGCAGGACGCCGAGGTCCTCCCCGTCGCCGGCGACGATGACGCTCACCAGCATCCCTGTGACCCATTCCTGGACGAGGACCCTGCCGTCCGTCCGCGCCGCAGCGCGCAGCGCGTCGCGCAGGGAGGCGGCGTCGTCGACGCGCCGCACGCCCATGCCCTGGACGGTGCGTGCGGGCTTCACGCACATGGGGTACCCGCCCGGGACGCGCGCCTCGATTGCGTCCAGTCGTTCGCAGACTCCCAAGTCGTCGATGGCCCGCGCGCCCAGGCACAGCGTGAAGGGGGCCATCGCCTGGACGGGGTCCTGCTGGGCCGCGATCGCGAGCGCCGCGGGGAGGTTCGACTTGTCCGTCGCCAGTGCGCTCATACGCGAGGAGGTCCCCACGTAGGGCACCTGCGCGAGCTCGAGCAGCGACTGGACGTCGGCGCGCAGGGCGAGCGAGCCGCTGACGACCGGGAACGCGACGTCGGGCCTGTCGGAGAGCAGGCTGGGGGCGAGCCCCTCGTCTGCGCGCAGGCAGTATGCGTCGAACTGCCCCTGCGCGAGCGCCTCACGGACGCGCCGCGCCTGGCGCTCGGCGCCTTCGTCTCCCTCGTCCCCGCCCGCCCAGATGACGGCAACCCTGTAGCTCATCGCGCTCCCTTTCGCCGAACTGTCGTGAATGCTCCCGCGCCCCGGCGGGCCGTCTCCGTCATGAGCGCGGCTCTCCGCCCGAGTCTGCCCCATTGCGGCCCGCCTGGCCGCCGGGCTGGCCCCCGTGGTCGCCGGGACGGCGATGGTGCCGGCGCGTCGCCCCGGACGCCCCCTGCGTCCCCGGGGTCCTGGCTGGTGGCGTCGTCGCGTCTCTCCCGTCGCCCGCCTGCGGGGTTGCCTGTCGCTGCTGCGCCGGGCGGCGACGCTGCTGCCCCTCCTGGTCGGGGCGGCGCCTCTGGGCGGGCTGGCCCGCACCCTGCCGTGCCGTCTCGCCGTCGCGGGACTCGGCGCCCGCCTGCCCGGGCCGGGCAGCGCGCTGGCGCGCCTCCCCCTGCCCGGTCTGCCCCGCGCTGCGGTGGCGCCTGGTCCGCGCGGGCGCCGCCTCGCCTCCCTCCGCGGGGTTCGTCGCGGGGCGCGTCCGCGCCGTCCCGGCCTGGGCGACGGGGGAGTCCTGGGAGCTGTGGTGTCTGCGCGCCCGATGCTGCCCCTGCTCGGCGTCGTGCGCCTGCGGTGCCGCCGCTCCCGCCGCCTCGCCGCGCTGCGAGCGCCCGCGCACCTCGCCGGCCTGGGCCTGGCGCCGCTGACCCGAGGCTGCCTGCTGCGACTCGTCCTGGGCGGCCGCCCCCTTTCCGGGCTGCTGGCGGCGCGGGCGCATCCCCTTGCGGCGCGCGGGCCTCGTGTCCCCGTCCGCGCGCGCGGGCGCCTGC
>CAIFEU010000052.1 GCA_903789505.1 uncultured Coriobacteriales bacterium | reverse complement strand
GCGCGAGCGACCGGTGGTCATCGGCGCGGGCTGCGCCGGGCTGTTCTGCGCGCTCGTGCTCGCCCGCGCCGGAGCGCGGCCGGTCCTGGTCGAGCGCGGGGACGACCCCCGCACGCGGACCCGGGCAATCAGGGGCTTCGAGCGTACCGGCGAGCTCGACCCAGAGAGTAACGTCCAGTTCGGCTGCGGCGGCGCGGGCATGTTCTCGGACGGCAAGCTCACGACCGGCACCAAGTCGCCGGCGATTCCCTGGGTGCTGCGCGAGATGGCCACCGCCGGCGCCCCCGACGACATACTGTGGGAGGCGCGGCCGCACGTGGGCAGCGACTACCTGCCGCGCGTGGTCGAGGGCATCCTCGCGCAGCTGGAGCGGCTCGGGGCGGACGTGCTGCTGCGCACGCGCGCCGACGAGCTCGTCGTCGAGGGCGGGCGCGTGACGGGGGTCCGGGTGAGCCCGACGCTGCCCGCCGGGCAGGGCGCCGGGCCGGGGGCGAGGACGATAGCCTGCGAGAGCGTCGTGCTCGCCTGCGGCCACTCGGCGCGCGACACCTACCGGTCGCTGCTGGACGCGGGCGTCGAGATGCGCCGCAAGCCCTTCGCGATGGGCGCGCGCGTGGAGCACCTGCAGGCGTCGATTGACCGCGCGCAGTACGGGCGCGTCGCGGGCAACCCCGCGCTGCCCCCCGCCGACTACAAGCTCTCCTGCCACCTGGGCGACGGCCGCGGCGTGTTCACGTTCTGCATGTGCCCCGGCGGGCACGTGGTCGCCGCAGCCAGCGAGCCCGGCGGCGTCGTGACCAACGGCATGAGCGAGTTCGCCCGCGACGCCCGCAACGCAAACAGCGCGCTGCTGGTGGGCATCGACCCCGCCGACCTGCCCGGAGACGACGTGCTCGCCGGCGTCGAGCTGCAGCGGCGCTGCGAGCGGCGCGCCTTCGAGCTGGGAGGCGGCTCCTTCGCCGCGCCGGCGCAGCGCGTCGGCGACTTCCTGGCGGGCAGGCCCTCGACGCGCCCGGGCGAGGTCGAGCCCTCGTACCCGCGCGGCGTGCGCTGGGGCGCGGTCGACGGGGCGCTTCCCGACTTCGTCGCGCAGGCGATGCGCGCGGGCCTGCGGCAGATGGGCAGGCGCCTGCGGGGGTTCGACGCGGCGGACGCCGTGCTGACCGCCCCCGAAAGCCGCTCGAGCGCCCCGGTGCGCGTCGTGCGCGACGAGGGCCGGCAGTCGGTCAGCACGCGGGGGCTGTTCCCCTGCGGCGAGGGCGGGGGCTACGCGGGGGGCATCATGAGCGCGGCAACCGACGGCGTCGCCACCGCCCGCGCCGTGATCGAGCGGATGTCCGCGCGCTCCTAGCGGCCTGCGCCCGGGCCCGGGGACGCGCCGCTAGGGCGGGCGCCGCCGGGCCGCCCTAGTGCTTCGCGTGGCGGTTGAAGCGCCGCGCGGTGCCGTTCTGGCCAAACCCCGCGCTCTTGCGGGCGGTGCGCTTGAGGCTCTTCATGACGTCCGCCTCGTCGGAGCCCTCGACCTGAGCCTTCAGGCGCACCAGCTGGTCGCGCAGGCGCGCCGCCTCCTCGAAGTCGAGCTTCTCGCTGGCGGCGCGCATGTCCTCCTCGATGGCGCCCATGATTCGCGCCACCTCGGCCTTGTCGAGCTTGCCCAGCTCCTGGGCGACCGCCTCGCTGGTGGGCACCTCCCCGCCCTCGCCGTCGGCCCCGGCGGCGTCCGTGATGAAGCTCGTGATGTCGCTCATCGCCTTGCGGACCGTGTGCGGCTCGATGCCGTGCTCGGCGTTGTAGCGCTGCTGGATCTCGCGGCGCCGGCGGGTCTCGTCTATCGCCTGGCGCATCGAGTCGGTGACCTCGTCGGCGTACATGATGACCTCGCCGGACACGTTGCGCGCCGCGCGCCCCATGGTCTGGATCAGGGAGCGCCGGTTGCGCAGGAACCCCTCCTTGTCGGCGTCGAGGATCGCGACCAGGCTCACCTCCGGGATGTCGAGCCCCTCGCGCAGCAGGTTGATGCCCACCAGCACGTCGATCACCCCGGTGCGCAGCTTGCGGATGATCTCGACGCGGTCCATCGTCGCGGTGTCGGAGTGCATGTAGGCGACCTTGAGCCCCTCGTCGAGCAGGTGGTCGGTCAGGTCCTCCGCCATCTTCTTCGTCAGCGTCGTCACCAGGACGCGCTCGTGGCGCGCGGCGTGGTCGCGGCACTCCTGCACCAGGTCGTCGATCTGCCCCCGGATGGGCCGGACGTCGATCTTGGGGTCGAGCAGGCCCGTGGGGCGGATGATCTGTTCCACGACCTGCTGGCTCACGCGCTCCTCGTAGTCGCCGGGGGTCGCCGAGACGTAGAGGAACTGCGGGACGCGCGCCTCGAACTCGTCGAAGCGCAGCGGCCGGTTGTCCAGGGCGCTCGGCAGCCTGAACCCGTGCTCGATCAGGGTCGTCTTGCGCGAGCGGTCGCCCTCGTACATGCCGCGGATTTGCGGCACCGTCACGTGGGACTCGTCGATGATGCAGAACATGTCCTTGGGGAAGTAGTCGATCAGCGTGTAGGGCGGCTCGCCGGGCTTGCGGCCGTCGAGGTGGCGCGAGTAGTTCTCGATGCCGTTGCAGAAGCCCATCGTCTCGAGCATCTCGAGGTCGTAGTCGGTGCGCTGCTGCAGGCGCTGGGCCTCCAGGGGGCGGCCGTCCGCCTTGAACTCGGCGACGCGGGCCTCCTCCTCGGCGCGGATCGTCTTCAGCGCGTGCTCGACCTTGGGGCGCTCGGTCACGTAGTGCGACGCGGGCCAGATCGGGATCGCGTCGAACTCGTTGAGGGCCTCGCCGGTGACCTCGTCAACCTCGGCGATCGTCTCCACCTCGTCGCCCCAGAACTCGATGCGGATCGGGTGCTCGGCGTAGGGCGGGAAGACGTCCACCGCGTCGCCGCGCACGCGGAAGGTGCCGCGGTGCAGGTCATAGTCGTCGCGGTCGTACTGTATCTCGATCAGGTCGCGGATGAAGTCGTCGCGCTCCAGCGGGATGTCCTTGCTCACGTTGGGGGCCATGCCCGCATAGTCTTGGGGGCTGCCGATGCCGTAGATGCACGACACCGACGCGACGACGATCACGTCGCGTCGGCTGAGCAGGTCTGCCGTCGCCTGGTGGCGCAGCTTCTCGATGTCCTCGTTGATCGAGGAGTCCTTCTCGATGTAGGTGTCGGTCTGCGGGATGTACGCCTCGGGCTGGTAGTAGTCGTAGTAGCTGACGAAGTAGACGACGGCGTTGTCGGGGAAGAACTCGCGCAGCTCGCTGGCGACCTGGGCGGCGAGGGTCTTGTTGGGCTCCATGATCAGGGCAGGCCTGCCGACCCTCTCGATGACCTTGGCCATCGTGAACGTCTTGCCCGAGCCGGTCACGCCCAGAAGCGTCTGATAGCGCTTCCCGTCGGCGAGCCCCTGGGCGAGCCGCTCGATCGCCTGGGGCTGGTCGCCCGTGGGCTCGAACGGGGCGACGACGCGGAACGGCGCGGGACCGCCCTCCTGGCCGAAGCGGCGCAGCTCCCCGCCCAGGCTGGCGTGGCCGGGACGCACCTCGTCTGCCCGCGCGCCGCCGTCATGCGCGGGCTCGAGCCCGAGGTCGCGCGCCTCGTCCTCGTCGATCGCCCGGGGGTTCTCACCGAAACGCTTCATCATGCCCGCCTTCCCCGTCCCCTGCCGTCGCCCCTCCCGCGCCCCGGCGCTAGCGACGGACCTCGTCCTCGCGGACGCACTCGCTCTTGATCGTGCCGACCAGCTCCTGCAGGGCGTCGATGACGTGCGGGCGGATGTCCCCGCCGATCATGACCTGCATGATGTCGTCGCCCACCGTGAGCTCGCCGGAGTTGAGCCAGACGCGGACCAGGTAGATCCCATCCATCGCCTTGGCCCTCTCGATCGCGGCGTCAACCCCCGCCTTGTCGTAGGAGAACCTCATGCCCACGACCTGCGAGCCGTCGTCGACGCCCCCGCGCACGAGCTGCTTGGGGGTCTCGCGCACCGAGCCCACGTGAGTCAGGAACATGCCGCACCTGCCGGCGGCGGGGTCCGCCTTTGCCTCCCGCAGCCACTCGTCGATCGAAGGACGCTCAAGCGCCATGTGAACCAACACCTCTCGAATCGTAGGAACGCCATGCGTGCCGGGGCGCTCGGACGGCCCTCGGCCAGGGCGCGCCGCCGCACGCCCGGAAGGCAAGGGTAGCGCACCGCCCGCAGGTGGACAACGGGCAGGGCGGGACGGTCGCACGGAGCACCAATTGTGACCAGCTGGCACCCGCTGACGCCTTCGGTCGCGCCGCGCGGATTGTCCCCCGACGCGAGGCCACTCGTTGGGTATAGTGGTTCCCAGAACGGGCTCGCGGGGCGCGCGCGGCGCCGCCTCGCCCGCGATATTCACCATATAAGCGACGGGCGCCACGCATGCGTCCGCCCCCCGACCGTCGAAAGGCACTTCCTTGGAAACCAGAGAGGCCACCTCGCCCGACACGCGCGCGGGAGCCGCGGGAGCGCTCCTCGCCGACGCGCGGCCGCAGGGCCGCCCCGCAAGCCGCGACGACTTCGGGCGCACGATCGACTACCTGCGCATCGCGATCACCGACCGCTGCAACTACCGGTGCGTCTACTGCATGCCCGCCACCGGGGTCGCGTTCAAGCCCCATGAGTCGATCATGACCTACGAGGAGATCGAGCGCTTCGTGCGCATCGCCGCCGAGTACGGCATCAAGCACATCCGCCTCACCGGCGGCGAGCCGCTGGTGCGCAAGGGCGTGTGCGACCTGGCGCGCGGAATCAGCGAGATTCCCGGCATCGAGGACATCTCGATCACGACCAACGGCTCCCTGCTGACGCGCTACGCCGACGAGCTGGTGCGCAGCGGCGTGTCGCGGGTCAATATCTCGCTGGACACGCTCGACCCCGCCGTGTTCCACGCGGTCTCGCGGGTGGGCAACCTCGAGGACGCGCTGGCGGGCATCGACGCGGCGCTGGCCGCCGGGTTCAAGACGGTCAAGATCAACACCGTGGCGGTGCGCTCGCTCAACCAGGACTTCCTGGGGCTGGCGCGCATGTCGGTCGACCGGCCGCTGCACGTGCGCTTCATCGAGTACATGCCGATAGGCGACGACGACATCGAGCTCGAGGGCGACGACTCGGCCGACTACCAGAGCATCGCCGGCGTGGCGGGATGGTCGCAGAAGGACACGATTCCCACCGAGGAGCTGCGCGCGCTGATCAGCTCCCGCGGCGAGGAGGCGGGTCTGGGGCCGCTGGTGAGCGCGCGGGGCCATCGTCCCGACGGCCACGGCCCCGCCGACTACTGGCACTTCGAGGGCGCGCTGGGCACGGTCGGGTTCATCAGCGCGATGAGCAACCACTTCTGCGCGTCGTGCAACCGCCTGCGGCTCACCGCCGACGGCAACCTGCGGCCCTGCCTGTTCAGCGACGTCGAGGTCAAGGTGCGCGAATACCTGCGCGCCGGGGATGACGACGCCGTGCGCGATGCGTTCGAGCGGGCGCTTCGCCTCAAGCCCGAGGCGCACGTGACCGAGGGCACCGAGCGCTACATGTCACAGATCGGAGGATAGGCACCTTATGGATTCCATCGAGGACGCTTCTTGTCTGAAGCCGAATAGCGCCGCCGACGCGGAGGCGCCCAAGCCCGCCGTGGCGGGCCCGCGCGACGCCTACCGCGACCAGCTCACGCACGTCGACGAGAAGGGCGACGTGCGCATGGTCGACGTCTCGGACAAGGACGTCACCAAGCGCATCGCCGTCGCCGAGGGCACGATCCTCATGCACCCCGAGACCCAAGCGATGGTCCTGGAGGACCGCGCCAAGAAAGGCGACGTGCTGGCCTGCGCGCGCGTTGCCGGCATCATGGGCGCCAAGCGCACGAGCGACCTGATTCCGATGTGCCACCCGCTGCCGCTGACCAAGGCGAAGGTCGACATCGAGCCGATTCCGGCAAGCGGCCCCGGGGCACGGCCCGACGGTAGGGTGGGCTTCCACGTTGTCACGACCACCGGCGTCACCGGCAAGACCGGCATCGAGATGGAGGCGCTCACCGCAGCCTCGATCGCGTGCCTCACGATCTACGACATGTGCAAGGCTGTCGACCGCGGCATGGAGATTGTCGACGTCCGCCTGCTGCATAAGGAGGGCGGGCGCTCCGGCGTCTGGGAGCGCGGCGCCCAGCAGGTCATCTAGGCCCCGCCACCCCACCGGCGGGCGAGGCGGGCGCGTCAGGGCACGGGCGGGCGTCTCCGACGCCGCCCGCCAACGCAGCCCTCGTCGGCCGCTCAGTCGACCTCGATGCGGACCGAGTGACGGACCGGGGCGTTGGACACGACCAGTGAGGCACCCTGGTCCAGCAGCCGCCCCGTCAGTGCGAACGTCGCGTTCGAGTGACCGGTGGAGTCCCCCGTCATGTAGGGCAGGTGGACGACGAAGCTCTGGCCCGCGGGGACGCTGACCATGAGGGCATACGGGTCCCCGTCGGGACGCGTCATGCTCCAGAGGTACTGGTTGTACGTGCAGGCGGTCGCCGAACCGTCGATGGCGATGCGCATGCCGTAGACGTTGAGCGCACCCTCCCCCTCCCCTTCGTTGCGAATCTCCAGCGCGACGCTCACCAGCGGCGCCTCGGGGTTGACCGGACCAAGTCGCTCGTAGAGCGATGAGTACTCTGGGTTCAGCGGCTCGGCGGCATCCGAGGGGGCGCCGTAGAGCTCGAGATACTCCCCACAGGTCATCAGCTGCGCCCCCACGACCCGCAGCGCGTAGCCGGACGTTCCCTCCGACGCGTAGTCCACGAATGCACCGTCAAGCTCCACCCAATCCCCCATCTCGTGCCCTTGCCGCTCGTAGGAGAAAGCGTTCGCGTTCACCCACCAGACGCGCGCACCCACCGCAATCGCCACGATGACGAGCGCCGCCACAGCTGCGCGGACGGCGACGGCATGTCCCCTCCCGCCCTCACTCATGGCGCCTCCCCTCCTCACCCGTCACGTGCGAGATGCGCCCCTGCGCCATCCGCCAACGGACATCGGCGACGTCCTGGACGACGTCGGCGTCGTGAGTCGCGACGATCACGGTCGCCCCCGCGTCGCACACGGCGCGCATCACCCCCTTCGCCATCACGACGCCCTCGTCGTCCAAGGCATTCGTCGGCTCGTCAAGCAGGATCAGCGACGGCGCGCCCATGACTGCGGCGGCGATGCCGAGCCTCTGTCTCATTCCCAGGGAGTACGTCCGATAGCGCCTGCGCCCGAAGCCCGCAAGACCTACGCGCGCGATCAGGTCGTCGATCTGCGCGTCGGAGACGCCCTCCCGAAGGTCGGCAAGCGCTCTGAGGTTGTCCCTTCCGCTGAGCGAGCCGATGAACGCGGGCCCCTCCAGGAGAATCCCGATGCTCTCGGGGAAGGGGGCGTCTCGGTGCAGCTTCCTCCCGTCGACCTCGACCGACCCGCTCGTCGGCCTCACGAGGCCCGCAATCACGCGCAGCAGCATGGTCTTGCCCGACCCGTTAGGACCGGTCAGCACCGAGACCGCGCCGGAGGGAAACTCCGCCGAGACGCCATCCAGCACGGGGACGGAGCGAATCGTCTTGAATACCTCGTCGACCACGACCATTCTCCTACCTCCTCTGCCCGACCACGTCGCGTCTCAGGGTCATGGCGGCGCCCAGGCACATCGCCGCGGCGACATGCGCGAGCGTCACTCCCAGCGCACACGAGGGCGAAAAGCCGTTGTTTATCACGAACGTGCTGCGCGCGAGCATCGCATGGCTACCCACGAGCCATGGGTGAAAGACGAACAGCGGTGCCGAGAGCATCGCGAGCGTCAGGGAGAACGCCACGGGCGCGGGAAGCATCGCGACGAGCGCCCGCTGAACAAGACAGACCGACGTCAGGGCGAGCCACGAGCAGGAGAGCCACGCGAGCACATCCCGCCACCCCATCCCTCGCCCCGAGAGCGCTGGAGCGGCTGCCGAGGCGTCGAACCCGAGCAACTCTGGGGTCTTCTCCCAGAGCCTGAGGCCCGCGCTCGCACCCCCGCTGGGGACTGCCGCCCCCCAGCACGCCCCCCATGCGATGCAGACTGCGACGATGCCGATAAACGCCGTCAGGCAGCACAGCGCTACCCACGCGCAGCTCGCGAGCCACCACCCGACGCGGCTCCCGGAGAGGACCATCGTCAGCGGCTGCATGTGCCTAGGGTCGTGCAGCGGGTCGGGAAGCGTCACCAGGAGCATGCAGACGCCCACGCACAGCCATCCCACGGGAACGGCCCTCCTTTCGCCCAGGCTGGGGTCGTAGTCGCCCTCGCCCGCAAGCACCGCCGCGAGGAAGTCAAGGAACCCGAGCCTCGCGGACTGCGCTCCGTCGATGCCGGAATGGACGACCGCCTGCGCGCATAGGAGGAAGCACGCAAGGCTGGCGAACAGACAGACGGCGAGGACTCGCAGCGCCGCCGGGCGTGCCTGGGCCCGCCCCTCACATCGCAGCGTTCGCACGAACGCCTGCCACACCCGATGCCGCCTCATAGGGCATCGGAGCGCTCGAGCGCGCGCAGGAGCAGCAGGGACGCGACCGCCATCGCAAGCGCACACGCAAGGGTGAGCCACAGGGGGCAGAAGTACGCGTCAGGACTGCCCCTGAGCTGGTCGAAGAGCGTGAAGCTCGCGCCAAAGCCCTCCATCCCCGCCGTTCGCGCTATCGCGAAGATGCGCTCGGAGACGTACTTCGCGAGTAGGAGCGCGACATACGGCAGCGTCAAGAGGATGACCCTGTTGCGCACGACGACGGAGAGCCCGTACACGGTTGAGCCCCACAGCCCGCAGAGAGCGAAGTCCAAGGCAGTCCTGGCAAGCGCGTACAGGACCGGGTTGGAGTAGAAGAGGTCGGAAAACGCGTCATTCTGCGAGACGCGCAGATAGAATGCATCCATCACGTCGGGCACGTACGTCGGGAGAAGGCACGCGCATATGGCGAGGTTAACAACAAGCGGAACCGCAACGAGCAAACCGCCACAGAGAAACGTCGCCAGCATCTGCGCTCGGAGGAGCCGCCTGCGCCCCACACGGACCTGAAGCTGGTCCCCGTCGCCCGAGTTGCCGTGGGTACGCATCGACCTTGCGTACCCCACACTCGCAACCTGCGGGATGACAAGGAAGAACACGCCGCTGGAGCCGGCGCCGTAGTCGACCGCGAGCCATTGGTTGACGCTGGAGTAGGCGGATAGGTTCTTGTAGGTCTGCCCCGCATAGGGCACGACGACGCTTTCGAGGTCGCGCGCCGCCCCGACGGAGCACACCAGGGCGCTCCATATCGCGAGCGCGCAGGAGATGAGCATCGCCAAGAGAAAGGGCGCGCTCGTGAACGCCCGACGCAGCTCGAATCGACAGATCGACGTTCGTCCCATCTACGCACCCCCCAATTCGAAGTGGACATACTGGTCAATGACCGACAGGTAGATGTCAGCGAGCGCGTACGGCCCCATAACCGCATACCCGAGCCGGACGTCCTCCGCGGCACCGGGCGCCACGGACAGCATCATGGGATGAAGCGAATCACCTTCGACTACCCCGAATGCCGCGGACGGGGATGTGCGCGTCTCGTCGCCGTAGCACGCGAGAATCGCGGTGATGTCGAACGGGTCACCTGCGTCCTGGGAATCGGACCCCGCGCCCGCGGCAGGGCGCGTCACGCCCAGGTCGCACACGAGGAAGCTCCCGTGACCATCGCCCGATTCGCTCGCGGCGCCGGCATCCGCCGTCACGACGTCAAACCGCCCGCTGCCCATTGCCTCCTCGAGGGACGCGAACAGCTCTGCACGCTCGACGCGGACGAGCGCCGCACGGGGCTCTCCCCCTCCGGTCTTGAGCTCGACCTCCGCCTCGTCGCCCAATGCGACACTCTTGACCAGAGCCATCGTCCGCTTTCGCTCGACGTTCTGGCGTGCGCATGACGCAATCCGCCCGCCCGAGTACAGAGCCGTCGCCATGCAGGCGATGGCGGCGAGGGCGAGCAGCTCTCGCCGGCCCAACAGGCCCGAGCGAGCTTGTTGACCCATCCTCGGTCCTTTCTTATGTTTATATATTAAATTAATTATGAGACGGTGCCATGGCTGGCTAAGGCACCGCACTAGTTATTGATTAGTACCAACCGGCATTACAAATTATGTATGTCATCGTGCTATCAGGGCTCCACTCTCCTTCAATCCATCCAGAACTGGAGCTCTGCCAAGCCGTAATTCGTGCATATCTGCAACCATATTCATAGACATTACTTTTTAATGAATATGGAATAATGTCTTTTGCAGTTCCGTATCCATTTACCGTATAGTCGGTCCAAAACCAAGAGCTGGCTGACGGCTTTCCCTCAGCATAGATTCGACATTGATCAAGACTTTTTGCAGTTGGCCAAAAAAACAATGGCGTGGTGTCTTCCTTGACGCGACCCTCTGTTGCCGCTGTTGTTGCACTTCCTCCAACTGATAAGTCAAAATGAAACGTAGTGTTTGATGTATTTGATTCAGATATTATTGTTTCATCTACTGTAGAAGACAGTTCAGCAGCAGCTGCGATATTCGAATTGTGAATTCCCATGTAGACAGCGGGAAGCAAAAATGCAATCACAAGCATCAGGAAGATATCCGTTGCCTGCCGTTTGACTTTCACGTCCATCATCTACTCCTCTCAACGAATGTGCCAGCCACAATTAAGCAGATACGCGCACCGGCTTGTGGACGGCAACGCACGGAATGACGGCACCCGCGTCCACAGCGCAATGAGGAGGGCTGCAATCGCCGCTTGGCGGGCAGGGACGTTAGAGAGAGGAGCCCCGAGAGGAGAGCCAAACCGGTAGTTCGTCGACCTCTCTGAGCCCAAGCGCATCCAGGGCGCTCCTGCGCGCGGCGTCGACGGCGCGTCGGGAGTACCCGAGCTCCCGCGCTATCTGGTCGGGACGTTCACCGTCCAAAGTCAGATCGAGCGTCCTGCGCTGAAGCTCGCTCAACCCGCATTTGGCGAGCGCCGCAGAGAGGCGCCCGCATTCACCTCCGCCGCCGGTACCCTCAACGTCCCTAAGGACGCGGGCGGAGACGTATGTGCGATGCGAGGTGTATACCACCAGAGAGACCCCGATGGCGACGAGCGCAACGTATGGAATCAGTGCATCCTGCCCGAGTCCCTGCTGGGGCCGGACATGCATACTCCACAGAACGTTCGAGACGTGAGGGGCGCAGAGCAGCCCAAGCGAGACGGGGATGAGCGCCTCCCGCACGCGCCGACTCGCCCCAGGGACGGTCTTGGACGCAAGCGTCGCCAGGAACAGCGCACAGGTATAGGCCAGCACGGGAAGCCCGAACGCGCACGAGAGCACGGCGACGGCGGCAGAGCCGACCCCGACCATGGTCTCGGACGCAATCGAGCAGAGGTGCGCGGCACCCGCCCGCGGTTGCGCGCCCCTGACGCACCGAGCGGCACAGGCGACGCACATCATCGCTGCGCCAGGGACGCAGGCCTCAGCCAGACTTGCGTAGTGCGCACCATGCCACAGCTCTCCGCAGCCCAACGCAGTGACGCCCAGAAGGAGACAGGACGCGAGTGACAACGTCGGCGAGCCAACACCTCCCGTCCAATCGCGCGCATCCGTCTTACCCACGACACGCTGGCCCGCACCGAAGAGGGCGTCGATAAAGCAGCAGATGACGCAGGGCGCGACGCAGGCCACCAGGCACGCGCGCCAGGCCGCGTCGGAAGTCAGTGACACCAGGATCGCCGCCGCCATCGCAACGCCCGGTCCCACGCGCATCGCAACGGCCCCGGCGCCCCGCCCGAGCAGCGCCTCACACCCGCGGGCGTCGGCCACGAGCTGAACGGCGCAGGAAGCGGACAGCGCGGCGTATGAGGCGAGGGTGACGCAGCGCCCCTCCCAACCCTCAGGCGCACGTCCTTCCGCGAGCAGGGAGACGCGGCACCACGCGCAGGCGACAAGGCTCGCGCTCACAAGCAGCGCGGCGGCGATGCGCCGACCGGCCCACCGTCCGCCGGCGGCGCGCCCGCCCGCTGGGAGGTGCGCCGTGAGCGCAAAGCCCCCGAGGCACCCGAGGCCGACGCCCATGGAGGGCAGCCATGTGACGTCCCAGGCGGAGGAGACGCCCCCGAGGGGAAGCAGCAGCAGGGCGCCGCATGCCGCCATGAGGCAGGAGCGCGCAAGAGCAAACCCCCTCGCGACGGCGGAGGGGGCGTCGGTGCGACGAGCGAGCTGCGCCGCGTCCTCGACGGAAGCCACGTCGAGCTTCATGCATGCGCGTGACCGATACGTGCGCAGCGTCGAGGGGGAGATGCCGAGGGCCGCCGCGGCATCCTTGGCGGGCAGGCCGAGCACGGAAGCTCCGACAGCCCGGATCTCGTTGGCGGAAAGCCCTCGAGACGCGAGCTCCGAGCGCGACCGGTTCCCCAGGGCGGAGTCGATCGCGTCCAGAATCGACGCCCCGTCCTGAGGCCTGCCTTCGGGACGTGGCCGCTCGCAGCTCGCATGGCGATGGAGCGCGCAAGCCACGAGCAAGGCGGCAACCAGGGACAGGTGCACAAGGGTGGACACGCCGCCGAGGGCGACGAGGCCCTCGAGCTCCCCGGGGACCACCCGTGCGACGATTCGAAACAACAGCTCGCCGGAGCACCACGCGACCATCAGGGCGGACATCCCCTCCCTGCGAAGCGCGGCAAGCGCCCCAAGGACGACCGCGCACAGGACGATTGTGAAGAGAGGGCCGAAAGGCGACGCATGCCCCCAGTACAGCACGTCCGCGAGGGCATCGCTCGAAGCCGCCTGCGCGGCCACTCCCCCTCCAACGGGAGGCGCCGGCAGGATCGGGACCCACGCCACTCCCCGCGTGAGCCCCAGGAGAAACGACAAGGTCGCCTCGTACCAGCGCGGAGTGCCCAGGCGTCGTAGGGTCTCCCCGCCCTGCGCGACCGCGGCGTCGGACCCAACGAAAATCGACAGCCCGCACAGGGTCGAGCAGACCGCAGCGACCATCCCCTCATAGGGGGAGACCACGCTCGCGAGGTCAAGCAGGGCGCGGCCGAGCCAACCCTCCCCCGCGAGCACCGCAGGCAGCGTGGCGACGCCGGCAAGCCCGGGCCCCGCCTCGAACCACGCGGTGAGCCTCAGGTAGCGCGTTGTCTCGAGCAGAAGAAGGATTGACGTGAGCGCCGCGCCGACCGCTGACGAGATGACGACGAGCCTGTGCCGCGAGCGCGCCGATGCCGAGCGGGCAAGCGGGGCAAGGAGGCAGGCCAGAAGCACCCCCGCTGCGACGTGCGCGTATCCCCCCGAAAGCGCGACGAAGCCGCGCGGCTCGGAGAAGGAGAGCGCGTACGGCATGCCCATGAGCAGCGCGAGCCATGCCAGCTTTGCGGCAGGCACAGAGTATCACCCCATGAGACGGTATGGGGGCCGCGAAGGCCACCCGGTTCGGCACGTCACCGCATGCCACGGGGCAGCGGCGTCCGCAGGCTACACCAAGCAGGGCGTAAACGCAGACAGAAGTCCGGCGGCAATCGACGGACGTGGCAGCCGAAGCGGGCGGGCGGCTACCTCCCCACGAGGTACAGGTTGTCGACGTCGAATGCCACCAGCAGGTCCTGGCCCGACCGTGGAAGCGTCGAGAGGTCGTCCACGCCTATGGTGCTCACCTGCCACTCGATGCGCCTGTCCGCCGAGCCGCCGGGGGTGTCGAGCATGACGGTACGCTCGAAGCGCGAGTCATCCACCCGATGGACGTGCATGCGGAAGACGTTCTCGTCGCCCACCTCGTCCTCGTCGGCACGCCGGATGTAAAACGGCCGGATGCCGACGTAGGCGAGGTCCTCGGGCACGTCGTGGCGCACCGTGAAGCGCATCACCCAGTCGGTGGCCTCGATCTGGTGGTCAGAGACCCTGCGCGCCGCCGAGGTGTTCCGGCACCCCGAGAGCCGCAGCGTCGCCAGCGACGATGGATGGTCGACGATGTCGCGACCGGTCCCCCGCTGCACGATTGCGCCCTGGTCGATCACCGCGATGCGGTCGCAGAAGCGCAACGCCTCGTCGATATCGTGCGAGACATACAGAATCGTGGCGTCGACGTCGTCGAACGTGTCGAGCATGCTCTGCTGCAGCGAGCTCTTGAGGTGCGAGTCGAGCGCGGAGAAGGGCTCGTCGAACATCAGGATGCTCGGGTGGGCGGCGAGCATGCGCGCCAGCGCGACGCGCTGCTGTTGGCCGCCCGAGAGACGCATCGGATAGCGCCCACCGAAGCCCTTGAGGTCGAACATCTCCAGGTAGTGGTCGGCCCGCTCGCGGCGCTCGCGGCGCGGGACGTCGCGCGGGATTCCCGCCATCACGTTGTCCAGGACCGTCATATTGGGGAACAGCTGGTAGTTCTGGAACAGCATCGCGGTGCGGCGGTCGCGCGTCTTGACGTTGATGTGGCTCTCGGAGTCGAACAGCACCTCGCCGTTGACCTCGATGTGGCCGGAGTCGGGGGTGATGAGCCCGGCGACGCAGCGCAGCGTCGCACTCTTCCCGCAGCCGGAGGCCCCCAGCAGGCCGACGACCTCGTTCTCGGCGTCGAGCTTGACCGCAAGGCGGAACGTCCCGAAGTTCTTGACGATGTCCATGTGCAGGCTCATCGAGCATCATCCTCCCCGCGGGCGCCCGAGCGTGCCGTCTGGGACTCCCGGGCGGCACGCGCCGTCTCGCGCTCGAGCTGGCGACGCTCCCTGCGAGACATCCTGCCCATGGCCCGGTACTTCTGCGAGTGTGCCGTGTAAACGTTAATCACCAGGATGACGATGAACGAGATGATGATGACCACGACGACCCAGAATAGGGCGACGTCGGTGTTGCCCGCCATCCACTGGAAGTAAATCGCGATTGGCATCGTCTGGGTGATGCCCGCATAGTTGCCGGCGACGAACAGCGTCGCGCCGAACTCGCCCATGGCGCGCGCGAACGCCAGGACCGTGCCCGCGGCGATCGACGGCCACGCCAGCGGGACCATCAGCCGGCGGAAAATGCGCCCCTCGGACCAGCCGAGCGTGCGCGCGGCGTCGAGCATATTGGAGTCGAGCGCCTCGAACGCCCCGCGGGCGGTGCGGTACATCAGCGGGAACGAGACGACCGTTGCGGCCATGACCGCCGCGGGCCAGCTGAACACGAGCCTGATCCCGTGCTCGATCAGCCAGCGCCCGAACCCGGTGGACTGCCCAAAGATCAGCAGCAGCAGGAAGCCCACGACCGTGGGCGGCAGCACCATGGGAATCGTGAACAGGGAGTCGACGACGCCCTTCCAGCGGCTCCTGACGCCGATGGACTTGTACGCGGCGTAGATTCCGAGGAAGAAGACGAACACCAGGGCGACGGCGGAGGTCTTCAGCGAGACCCACAGGGGGCGGTAGTCTATGCCCGACAGGAAGTCGCGCGTCTTGTCCCACCACGTCGGCACGGCCTCCATGGACGTGTCCGATGCCGCGACGAGGTGGCAGATGCCCAGCGTGACCTCCCCCGTCTCGGGCGCCTCGCCGTCGGAGCGCGAGATGACAGCGTAATGGTACTTGGGGGTGCCGTCGTCGTTTGTCTTGGAGCCGGGGACGTTGACCTCATAGGTGCGCGGCCCCGACGTGTACGAGGTCTGGCCAACCACGACCGTCGGCTTCAGGCCCAGAGACCTGATCGTCGTCGACCCGCTCGAGTACTGGTCGTCCAGGCCGTAGACCAGCTCCATCAGCGCGTCGATGCGCTGCTCGTCGGCAGGGTCGAGCCCCGTGGCGTCGGCTGTCTGCTGCGGGACGAAGACGACCAGCTCGTCGGTCATCGCGAAGATGACCATCTCGTCCTCGTCATCGAGCGTGAAGCGGTACCCATAGTCGATTCCGTCGCCCTTGCGCGCGGTCCCCGTGTCGAGGCGCTTGTAATCGTTGATGCCCAGGTCGTTGTCTACGTCGACGGCGGAGCCCTCGACCGCCTGCTGCTCCTGGGCCTGCGCCAGGGCGGGCGTCGTGGCGCCATGGCCCGGAAGGCTCGAGGCGACGGCGAGCAGGGCGAGCAGCAGGGCGAGCGCCAGGGCTGCGCACGCGGGCAGTCCGCGCGACGCACGGGCGTCGCCGGGTGCGCAGGCGCGCCCGAAGGCCCGCGGGCCCCGGGCGCCGCAGGGGCGCAGATGCGCGAATGAGTGGGTCATGACGAGGCGTCCTTACTTACCGAGAGGTTGCGCGATCGTGGGGTGGCGACGTCGCCGGTCACGGAACGTGCCGCGGGCGCACCTCGCATGGATGCGCCTGCGGCACGGGGGCGCGCGGGAGAAGAGGGCG
>CAIFEU010000051.1:12985-16387 GCA_903789505.1 uncultured Coriobacteriales bacterium | reverse complement strand
GCTCGCGCTGCACGCGAGGCCGCACAGCGCCGCCACGGCGGGCGCGGCGAACGCCCGCCGCACGCGCGGGGAGAGCGCGAGCGCACCGATGGCGACGAGCTCGGCGACGGCGAACGCCACCTTGAGCGCCTCGGTGCCCGCGTAGCTTGCCGCCAGGCCCGACGACTCGGCAACCTCGATGGGGAACGAGTAGAGGCGCGTCGCCTTCCAGAACAGCAGCATCGTGACGGTGAGCAGCGCCGCGCCGAGGGGCGCGGGCGGGGCCGAGGGCGCCGACGGCGTCGGGCGCGCCTGCGCCGCTGTGGTTGCGGGGCGGCCTCCCCGGCGCAGTCTCGCGCCGCGCCCGGCGGAACCCGCCGAAGGCCGCGCGCTCGCGCGCGTCGTCTCAGGCGCGCCGGCTTGTGCTCGGTTCGCCATGTTGCTCCTGACAGTGATGGTTGTGCTCGTCGTCATCGCGACTCGCGCCATGGTAGCAGACCCCCGCCCCGCCTCCGCGCCGGCGCGCGGGCCTTTCCGTGAAAGCCTTACGCCGGGCGGCCGGCCCGGCGTGCTACCTTGTGGGGGGGCGGCGCGCGGGGGCGAAGGGGGCCCGCGCGCGAATCTACCGAGGGGGCGGGGCGCGTGTACGAGGACCGTGAGTACAAGATCGGCGAGTTCGCCGCGATGACCGGCATGACGCCGTCGAAGATCCGCTTCTATGAGAAGGCGGGCCTCTTCCCCGAGCGCCGTCACGAGAACGGCTACCGCTACTTCACGCCCAACGACGCGTTCCGCGCGAACGCCTTCTTCGTGCTGCTCGTGTACGGCTTCTCCGTCGAGGAGGCCGTGCGGATGCTCGACGAGCGTCAGGCCTCGCCCGCGTTCGAGCGCTCCCTGCGCGACCAACGCGCGCGTCTCGCGCGGCAGGCGGATGAGCTGCGCTACCGCATGCGACGCATCGACTCGGCGCTGGACATGCTCAACCTTCAAGAGGGTCCGGGGTTTGAGGTCGTCGACGTCGACGACCAGCTCTACGTGCGCGCCTCACAGGGCGACGACTTCAGCGTCTCGCGGCGCAACGGCCGCGAGATAGCCGCGTTCTACGAGCTGCTCGGCGTCACCAGCTGCACCCGCCTCATCGCGCGTGACCAGCTGCTCTCGGACGCCCCGACCCTGGACCCCACCTACATCATCAGCATGCCCGAGAGCGAGGCCTTCCACCTGGAGGCGTTCGACGGCGTCGACCGCGCGCACATCCACCGCCTTCCGATGGGTAAGTGCCTGCGCTTTCGCCGCCGCGCGACGCGCTCGCAGAGCGTGCGGCGCGACACCTTCGCGGACATGTTCGCCTGGCTCGACGACCACGGCTACCGCCTGCGCGCCGACGTCCTGCTGCTGCCGGGCTTCCTGAACCTGGACGGCCGCGGCAGCGACGTCGAGACGCTCCTCGCGCCCATCGCGTAAGGCCCGCGTACTCGTCGCATGCGGAGACACCGTTGTCCCATGATGACGAAGACGTCAGGAATTCGTGGCGAAATCGTGCTTGACCTTCAACCCACTCGAACCCCTACCGTGTGGGGCGTCATGAGGGCGACGTCGGGGGACGCCGCCCGCAGAGCCGCCCGGCCGCGGCGCCTCCGAGCCCGCGCCGCCTGCCTGGCGATGAGAACGGAAGGGGACCATCTCGATGGACACCAGCAACCTCATGCTCGACCGCCGCACGCTTGTCGCCGGCGCCGCCGCTGCCGCCGCGCTCGCGGGCACCGCGGGCATCGCCCACGCCGCCGAGGCTGGCAAGGCGAGCGCGTCCCAGGACGGGGACGGGAAGACGCCCGCGAAGGCGGACGCGACCGAGACGTGCGACGTGGTCGTGTGCGGCTGCGGCGCCTCGGGCTTCATGGCCGCCTACACCGCGGCCAAGGACGGCGCGAAGGTGATCGTCGTCGAGAAGGGGCAGGACATGACCGCGCCGAACGGCGTCTGGGTCTCCGGCCCGTTCGCGGTGGGCACCGACGTCCTGCAGAACAAGGAGGGTGGCACCACCCTGACCGTGGACGACGTGTTCACCCACGTGATGAACTACACGCACTGGACGCCCAACCCCGCGCTTGCCCGTCGCTGCCTCGAGGAGTCGCACAACGCCGTCGCCAACCTCGAGGAGATCGGCTACGAGTTCAAGGAGGCCGACTTCCGCTTCGCGACGCCGTTCCACGGCGAGAAGGGCGGCTTCCACCTCATCACGACCCCCATCGACGACCGCCCGGGCCTGTGGACCGACGCCCTGGCGAGCGTGGGCGCCGAGGTGCTGTTCTCCACGACGATGACGAGCCTCGTCAAGACCGGCGACGCGGTGACCGGCATCATGGCGACCGCCTCCGACGGCTCCACGCTGCAGATCGACGCCAAGGCGGTCATCATCGCCACCGGCGGCTACCTGGGCAACGAGGACCTGCAGGAGCGGTTCCTCCACACGCGCGACCTGAACGTCGCCCGCGGTGGCACCTCGCTGTGCACCGGTGACGGCATCGTCGCCGCCGAGGGCATCGGCGCCGCGCTGGAGAAGACGTTCGGCTACTGCCCCTGCGAGTACGGCGGCACGAACGACAAGGCCTCCCGTCCCGCCAAGCAGGACAAGTTCGACCAGAACTACGCCTTCAAGTTCGGCTACTACGGAAACCTGCTCGTGGACGCCGAGGGCAAGCGCTTCCTGAACGAGGGCCTGCTGTGCGACTACCCCATGAGCTACGGCTCCGAGCAGACGCTGCACAACAACCCCTGGTACGCCATCGTCGACCAGACCTACGTCGACGCCATGACCAACGAGGGCCTGTACGCCTACATGACCTCCCGCGGCGCCGTGGCCGGCGACCAGGACGACCCGAACACGAACTGGTTCATCGGCAACTACTTCAAGGACCGCGTCCTGGACAACCTGCCCGCGGACATCGAGGAGGGCCTCGCCGAGGGCTGGCTGTGGAAGGGTGACACCATCGAGGAGGTCGCCGAGGCGGCAGGCCTGCCCGTCGACACCGTCGTCGCCACGGTGGAGCGCTACAACGGCTACTGCGAGACCGGCGTGGACGAGGAGTTCGGCGCGAGCCCGTGGTACCTCTCGTCCGTCAAGGACGGCCCGTTCTACATCACGCAGAACTTCCAGAGCGCCTGGAGCACCTTCGGCGGCCTGCGCATCGATGACCAGTGCCGCGTCCTCGACGCCGACAAGTACCTGCCGATCGAGGGCCTGTACTGCGTGGGCACGGAGGCCGGCTCGCTGTACTACTCCCCCTACTACGACATCCCCGGCTACTGCTACGGCCTGTGCATCGACTCCGGCTACATCGCCGCGACCGAGGCCTGCGCCTTCGCCGGCGTGACGGCGTAGGGGCAGCGGCTTCTCCCACATAGGCTTTGCCGCCTGCACGG
>CAIFEU010000051.1:0-12975 GCA_903789505.1 uncultured Coriobacteriales bacterium | reverse complement strand
GGGGGGGGGGGGGGGGGGGCGGGGCCCCCCCCACCCCCGCGGCCGCCCCCCCCCCCCCCCGGGGGGGGGGCCCCCCCCCCCGGGGGGGGCCCCCCCCGCCTTGGTGTGCGGAGCGCCTCGCACCCCCGCCCTGCGCTCTGGGACCCATGCGCCGCGCGGCCCCGCCTCAGTCCCGCTCCCGCGCCGCCGCCGCGCACCCCTCTCCACCTTGCCGCCACAATTGCGCTGCCGCCTGCGCCTCCAAGGGCTTACCCTGTCAGGGAACGTGGATTCGGCGAGCCCCTGCCGCGGCAGCTGGCCACCGCCGCGCGTCGCCCGTGCCGCACCGCCGGGCGGCGCGAGGGTGGGGCGGTCGTCGCCGGCGGCAAGGGGCAGCCTGACGATAGGGGGACAGTCATGTCAGAGGAATCTGGGAGCGCCGCGACGGGTGTGGCCGCGGTCAGGGCGACCGCGGACAAGTTCGACGACCACGTCAGGCGCGTGGGCGTCATCGGGATGGGGCATGTGGGCGCCCACGTGACCGACGCCATCCTGCGCCAGTGCCTGGCCGACGAGGTGTACTGCTGCGACGTGCGCGAGCCCAAGGTGACGTGCGAGGTCAACGACGTGCAGGACACGCTCTCGTTCTACCCGGGCCCGGCGCGCGTCTTCAACGTCCACGGCGACTACGAGGCGCTGATGGGCTGCGACGTGCTGGTCAACGCTGCCGGCCACGTCGAGGCGTCGGCGGGCAACCGCGACGGCGAGCTGTTCGTGACGGCGGACGAGGCCAAGCGGATCGCCCCGCACCTGCGCGGCTACCGGGGCGTCGTCGTGACGATCTCCAATCCCTGCGACGTCATCGCCACGGTGCTGTGGAGGCTCTCGGGGCTGGAGCCGCGTCAGATTGTGGGCTCGGGCACGGCGCTCGACTCGGCGCGCCTGCGCCACGCGCTGTGGGAGGCCACCGACTTCGCCTACGCCCCCGAGTCGATCACGGCGTGGATGCTGGGCGAGCACGGGCAGAGCCAGTTCGCCGCGTGGTCGCACGTCTTCTTCGGCGCGACGCCGCTGGCGGAGCTGGAGCGCACCGACCCCGAGCACTTCCACTTCGACCACGACGTCGTCGAGGAGGCGGGGCGTCACGGGGGCTACGTCACCTATGCCGGCAAGGGGTGCACGGAGTACTCGGTCGCCAACGCGGCGACCCGGCTGGTCAGGGCGGTCCTGCGCGACGAGCGCCTGATCACCCCGTGCGGCACCCTGCTGCAGGGTGAGTACGGCGAGAGCGGGCACTTCACGTCGATCCCATGCGTCGTGGGGCGCAACGGCGTCGAGCGCCACTTCCCGATGGAGCTCAGCGAGGCCGAGCAGGCCAAGTTCCACGCGAGCTGCGCCCACATCCGCGAGAACGTCGAGAAGGTCAGGAGCTGGTAGCTCAGGAGTTGGCGGTGCCTCTCGCCGGTGCGGCGGGGGCGCCGGGGTCGGTGGGCAGGCCGGTGGGCAGGCGCACGACGAAGCGCGTGCCCACCCCCTCGTAGGAGAGCACCGCGATGCTGCCGTCGTGGGCGTCGACGATCCACTTCGCGATCGACAGCCCCAGCCCGCTGCCCCCGCTCTCGCTGGCGCGCGCCTCGTCGGAGCGCCAGAACCGCTCGAACGCGTGCCCCACGTCGGCGCCCGACATGCCCGCCCCCTCGTCCTCCACGAGGTAGCCCACCATCGGCCGGCCGCCCTCGTCCGCCTCCGCAGGCAGCGCTCCGATCGTGACCGAGGAGCCGGCGGGGGAGTACTTCGCCGCGTTCTGGACCATGATTCGCATCGACTGCTTGATCATCGCGACGTCCCCCACCATCGCGAAGCGCGCGTCGCCCTGGTCCGCGACCTCGCCGGCCAGCAGGTAGCGGTGGTCGCCGTCGATCATCGCCGACTCCTCCCACACCTCGCGGCACACCCGCGCCAGGTTGAGCGGCTCGTGCGTGAGCGTGTTGCGGCCCGCCTCGCCGCGCGCGAGGAACAGCAGCTGCTCGACCAGCTCCTTCATGTGCGCGCTCTCGTCCTTGAGCGCCGCGATCGACTCGTCGAGGACCTCCTCGTCGGTCTTGCCCCATCGGTCGAGCATGTCGACGTACCCTTGGATCACGGCGATGGGCGTGCGCAGCTCGTGGGACGCGTCGTCGACGAAGCGCGTCTGCTCGAGCTTCGCCTGCTGCATGCGTCGCAGCAGGCCGTTGAGTGCCACCTCGATGCTGCGCAGGTCGGCGTCGCCCGTCTCGATCGTGGGGGAGTCCACGTCGGCCGAGCTGATCGCGCGCTCCAGGCTGTCGATCTTGCCCATGCTCGTCGCGCTGCCGATCGCCTCGGCGGTCAGCGCCAGGTCGTTGAGCGGCTTGAGCTTGCGGCGGATGGCGCGGGTTCGCACCAGTGAGGAGTAGACAATCACCAGCTCGACGACGGCGAGCGTGGCGAGCGCGGGCGTCGCGTAGGCGAGCACCGGCGAGAGGTCGAAGACGTACTGGGTGCCGTCGGCGGCGGTGACCGTGTACGCGATCATGCCGAAGAAGCTCGCGATGGAGGAGGGGGTCCCGCTCAGCCCGACCAGGGCCGTGGTGCCGTCGGGGCCTATGCCGATGACCGGCGCGCCCCGCATCTCCTCGGGCAGCTGCGCGTGCGACTGCCAGACGAAGCCCGCGAGCAGCGCGAGCGCGACCAGGATGTCGGCAAAGACGAACCACAGGAGCAGATGCGCCGCGTTGGACCGGGCGATGCTGCGCGCTATCGAGGGGGGGCGGGGGGGGGGGGCGGGCCGGGGGCGGGCGCCCGCGCCGCCCGGGGGGGGCGGCCGCACGGGCGGGGCCGCGGGGCGCCCGCCTGCCCTCCCGCGGCAGGCGGTCCGGGCGGTCCCCGCGTCGCGGGCGTCGCTCCTCTCGCGCCCGCCCCCATCACGGTTCGCGAATGACATACCCCACCCCTCGGACGGTTGTGACGAGCCGGATGCCGAAGCGGTCGTCGATCTTCGCCCGCAGGTGACGGACGTAGACGTCGATGATGTTGGTCTCGCCCACGTAGTCGTAGCCGCATGCGAGCTGGGCGATCTTGTCGCGCGACATGACGATGTCCTTGTTCACGAGCAGCACCCGCAGCACCTCGAACTCACGGTTGGTGAGCTCGACCGGCTTGTCGCCGACGCTGACCTGGTGGCGCTCGACGTCGAGCTGCACCGGCCCCGCGGACAGGACGTGCCGCTCGGCGGCCGCGGGCGTCCCCTGGGGAGAGGCACCCGTGCCGGCGTCCGATTGCGCGGCGGAGCCCCCGTCGCCCGGGGCAGCGCCCGCCCCGCCGTCGGCGGCGCGCGTCGTCGGGACGCCCGACGCCTCCGCGTGGTGCTTGAGGGCGACGCGCACGCGGGCGAGCAGCTCCTCGATTGCGAACGGTTTGGTGATGTAGTCGTCGGCGCCGGCGTCGAGCCCGGCGACCTTGTCGACGACCGCGTCGCGGGCGGTCAGCATGATGACGGGGGTGTCCTTCTCGCGGCGCACCCTGCGCAGGACCTCCAGGCCGTTGAGCCCGGGCAGCAGCACGTCGAGCAGGATGAGGTCGTAGTCGCCGGCGAGCGCCGCGTCGACCCCGGAACGCCCGTCGTATGCCTTGTCGACCTCGTAGCCCTCGTGCGTGAGCTCGAGCTCGACGAACCGCGCGATCTTGACCTCGTCTTCCACCACCAGAATCCTGGCCATCTCGGACCGTCGCCTCCCGTCTCGCCATTGCCGGTCGCTCGTCGCGTCCCCGCGTCTGCGTCGCCCAGGTCGTGCCGGTGCCGCCGCGCTCGCCCGCGTCGCGACCATTATGCGCCTCGAGCCTCGCGCCCCCCGCGCCGCGCCCAGCGCCCGTCGCGCCCGAGGGCGGGAGACGCCAAGGGCCGGGCGCGCGGCATGCGGCGCCCGGCCCGGATGGCCCGGATGAAGTCCGTTCCCCTCGGCGCTAGCGCTGGTCGGGCTGGCCCTTCGGGGTCTCGCCCGCGCCCGTCCCGGGCGTGCCCGTGGTGGGGTCGGCCGCCTGGACGCCGCTCTTCAGGTCCTGCTTGAGGGACTCCGCGCCGCGCGACGCCTTCTCCGAGAGGTCGTTGAAGTCCACGGTGACCGGGCGGATCCCGTCGAAGCTGTACTTGACGCCGAAGAACAGCGACACGAGCATCAGCGGGACTACGATCCAGAAGCCCACGATCAGCAGGATGACGAACAGCAGCAGCGGCACCGTGAACAGGCGTTCGTCCTTGTGCGAGACCACGAGCGTGATCTGGACGCTCCTCTTGAAGAAGGCGCCCATCGAGGACATGAAGCGCCCGAAGCCGTCCTCGAACTTCTCGGAGAACTCGCTGCGGTGCGTCGCCTCCTCGTAGTCCTTCTGAGCGTGCGACATCTCGACGCTGGAGTCGTAGCGCGTCTCGCCCTCGGTGCTGTAGCTCGCCGAGCGCCGCTCGGTCTTGCCGTGCTGCTCGAGCCACACGATGGCGTCGAGCACGTCGTAGTCGGTCTGCTCGAGCGCGGTCCGCGCGTCCTCGTAGCTCACGCCGGTCTTATCGACGACCTTCTCGGCCTTCTCCATCTTGTCCATGGGGACCTCCCTCGGGTCATGCGCGGGACAGTGCGTCATGCCCCTGTGTTCCGCGCCCTGTTCAATCGACAACCCGATGATGGGGGACGAAGATTAACCGCCGCTTTTGCTCGGATAAAGTTTGGGTTGACGCGCGTTAATCTTGGGCGGCGCCCGCCTGGGCCCGGTGGCCCCGCCGCCAGGACATGTAGCCGAAGACGCCCAGGCTCGCGAGCTCGCGTTCGCGCTCGGCGCGCCCCTGCTCGCGACCCTCGCTCAGCCCCTCGTTGCGCGCGACCCTCTCCTTGGCGTCGACCTCGTCGGCGGAGGGCAGCGACTTGATCTGCATCGTTGCGGCGAGCAGGCTGCGGCTCGCCTCGTTCGCGGTCTTCTGGATCTCGCCAAGCTGCACGGTGAGCTGGGCGTTGGCGGCCATGAGCTCGCGCAGCGTCGCGGCGTCGCCCAGGGCGTCGTCCCCTGCCGCCCCGGCGGCGGCGAGCCCCGTCTCGGCGGCTGCCGTGCCGGCGTCGGCGCCGGTGGCCTGTGCCTGGTCGCGGTCGAGCAGGGACCTCATCGCGTACTCCGTGGCGGCGACGTAGGTCATGCCGTGGGTCTCCGCCCAGTCCGAGAGCCGCGTGACGAGCTCGGAGTCGAGGCGCATGTTCTTTTGGGTCTTCGTAGCCATGGGTAGCCAATCTGGGATGCGTGATTGATGGGATGGACTATCTTTGAGCTGCGGGTTCGATGCAGGCTCGCTCGCGGCGGAGTGCCGCGTCGCAGCCGATTGTAGCCGGCGGTAGCTCAAACGTAGCCAATGGTAGCACACGTGACGGCCCACGGCCGCAGGCGACGGAGGTCGCGATGTACTCATTCGAGAGCAGGGTCCGCTTCAGCGAGGTCGACGAGTCGGGCGCCATGAGCGTGCCGGCGCTGATCGACTATCTCCAGGACTGCAGCCTGTTCCAGGCGGAGGAGCTCGGCAGGGGCGTGACGCACGCGCGTGAGGCGCGCCTGGTCTGGCTGCTCGCCGCCTGGAAGATCCAGATCCTGCGCATGCCGCGCTTCACCGACCCCATCCGCGTGAGCACCTGGGCGACCGCGTTCAAGGGCCTGTTCGCGCACCGCAACTTCACGGTGGCGGCACCCGCGGCACCGGGCACGGAAGCCCCTGGGGCGGAGGGGACGGCGCAGGGCGGGGGAGAGCTGCTCGCGCGCGCCGACTCGATGTGGTTCCTCTACGACTCGCGCACCGGGCACCCCGTGCGCCCCACGCCCGACGAGGTCGACCCCTACGCGGCAGACCTGCGCGACGCGCCGCTCGACATGCCCGCCGCGCAGCGCCGCATCCCGGTGCAGGGCGAGGGCGTCGCGTGCGACCCTGTCGTCGTGACGGCTGCCCACATTGACACCAACCATCACGTCAACAACGCGCAGTACGTGGCCATGGCCATGGGCGCGCTCTCGACGCGCGCTGTCGAGTTCGACGCCCGCGAGGTCGACGTGCAGTACCTGGAGGCGGCGCGCATGGGAGACACGATCGTGCCCGTGGTCCATCCGCCGCTGGGGGAGGACGTCGCCGGCCAGGGCTACGTCGTGTCGCTGGAGAGCCCCGCCGGGCAGCGCTTTGCCGTCGTGCGCGTCCTTTGACGCCTCCCGCGGCGCCGGCGCGCCCACGGCGGTGCGCGTCGTGGCATGGCGCCCGCGGGGCCGCCCCCCGGCCGCGGGCCCCCGTGGCCCCGTGGCCCCCCGCCCCGTATCGGCGATACACAGACCCGCGCCGGCCCCCACCATTCCCTGGGGAGTGGAGGGCGCCTCCGTCTGGCGCTGTTGCTTCCGGCGCGTCCGCCGACGGGGCGGGGCTTGCCGGGCGCTAGCCCTGATTGCCCGCCGAGTCCGCCGGCGTCGTGGTCGTCGTGCCTCCCTGCTCGGTCCCGCCGCCGTTGTCGGCGTTGGCCCCGCCATTGTCGGTCGGTGTCGTCGGGGTGGTGTTGACGCCGGTGTTGTCGTTGACGTAGATCGTCACGGTCGAGCCGTAGTCCACGCTCGTGCCGCCGGAGGGGCTGATGCTCACGACGGGCGAGGAGTCGCTGGTCGTGCCGCTGCCGGTGTTGACGTAGTAGTAGTTCAGGCCGGCGGCGATGATCGCGTTCTTGGCGTCGCCCAGCGTGTCGCCCGCCGAGACGTACGGCACGGTGGCCTGCTGCTTGGGCCCGTTCGAGATCGTGATCGTGACGGTGCTCCACTTGTCGAGCTCGGTCCCGGCCGAGGGGCTCACGCTGATGACGGTGCCGGCGGCGGAGCTGTCGTCGACCCAGTTCTCGGCGTAGTACAGCGACGCGTTGGAGATCTCGGACTCGGCGGTGGTGTAGTAGGAGCCCACCACGCTGGGCACGGTCGCGGGCTGGACGCCCTTGGACAGGCCGTACTTCACCGTGGAGCCCTTGGCGATCGTCGTCGAGTTGATGACGCTGGGGTCGAGCGTGAGGAAGGAGCCGGCGGGGACCGTGTCGTCGTAGGCGTCCAGCGAGGAGTCGTGCTCGGGGGTCACGCCTGCGGCGGTCAGACGCTGCGTCGCCTCGGTCTCGCTGAGACCCTTGAGCTCGTCGTTGGAGGGCAGCGTCGCCGTGTCGGTGCCGCTGGAGACCACGATGTCGACCGTCGCGCCCGACTTCGCGGTGGAGCCGGCCGTCGGGGTCTGGCTGATGATCTGGCCCTTGGTGACCGTCGAGGAGGACTCGGTGGTCTGCGAGCCCAGCTTGAGGCCCTGGGCGGTGAGCAGCGAGGTCGCCTGCGAGACGGTCTTGCCGGTGAGGTCGGGCACGCTGACGGTCGTGGCCTCCGCGGAGCTCGCCGCGCGCTCGGAGACGGAGGAGGCTGCCCTGTTCGTCGTACCGGTCTCGCCGGAGGCGCCGAGCGTGCGCAGGGCGGACACCAGGACGATCACGAGCACGATGACCACCAGCAGCGCGACCACGATGCCGATGATCGCGCCGCGCGAGGGGCCATCCTTGCTCGTCGGCTCGTTGGGGTCGGTGTAGGAGCCCTGCCCGGGGTACTGCGAGGCGTACGACCCGCTCTCGTGGTGCAGCTTGGAGGGGGAGACCGCGGGCTGCATGCCGACGCCGTTGAGGGTCTGCATGCGCTGGGTGCCGACGGTCTGGTTGGGCAGCTGGGTGGTCGTGCGCGCGCTGGGCGGGATCACCGTGGTCGTGGTGCCGCCCAGGTTTATCGGGCGACCCATGATGTAGTTGTTCAGAACGCGGCGCAGCTCGTCGGCCGTCTGGAAGCGCTCGGCGGGGTTCTTCATCATGCACTTCATGATGATGGCGTTGAGCTGGTCGTCGACGTTGGGGTTGATCTCGTTGGGGGGCACGGGCTCCTCGTTGACCTGCTTGAGGGCCACGCTCACCGCGTCGTCGCCGTCGAACGGGAGCCTGCCGGTCGAGGCCTCGTACATCACGACGCCCAGCGAGTACAGGTCGGAGGTGGGGCCGAGCTCCTTGCCCTGCGCCTGCTCGGGCGAGACGTAGTGGGCGGTGCCCAGCACCGAGTTGGTCTGCGTGAGGTGGGAGTTCTTGGAGCGGGCGATGCCGAAGTCCATGACCTTGGCGTCGCCGTTGGGCTGGATCATGATGTTCTGCGGCTTGATGTCGCGGTGGATGATCTCGTGCGCGTGCGCCACCGAGAGCGCCTGGCACACCTGGGCGCCGATCTGCGCGACCTTGCGCGGCGTGAGCGCCCCGTGGCTGCGGATGCCGGTCTTGAGGTCGGTCCCGCGCAGGTACTCCATGATGATGTAGTAGGTGTCGCCTTCCTGGCCCCAGTCGTAGACGCTGACGATGTAGGGGCTCTGGAGGGCTGCGGCCGCCTGCGCCTCCTGCTTGAAGCGCGCGGCGAAGGAGGGGTCCTGCGCATACCGCTCGAGCATGACCTTGATGGCGACCAGGCGGTCAAGCGTCTGGTCCAGACCGCGGTAGACGGTGGCCATGCCGCCGGTGCCGATCTGAGATTGCACGACGTAGCGGTGGCCGAACACCGTACCTCGTTCTATCTGCATGGCAGAACTCCTTCCAGAATTACCGTATGTGAATGATACGTCACCGATGTTTCGAGTCGGTGGGTCATGCCGCCAGCGCTGCCTGTAACACATCTCCCGCAATTGCGGTCGCGGCGTGCTCCGCGTCGTTCTCGATGACGACGGCAATCGCCACCTGCGGGTTGTCGTAGGGCGCGTACCCGATGAACCAGGCGTTGGGGTTGGCGGAGCTGCCCGTCTCGGCCGTGCCGGTCTTGCCAGCGACGTCGATGCCGCCGGAGGCGGCCGCGGCGCCCGTGCCGGAGGTGACGACGCTGTGCATCGCCTCGCCCACCTGCTGCGCCACGTCGGCGCTCACGGCGCGGCCCAGCGTCTGCGGCTGGGTGGTCGAGACGGTGGCGCCGGTGGAGTCGGTGACCGCGGACACGATGTAGGGGTTCATCACCACGCCGCCGTTCGCAATCGTGGCCGCCACCATGGCGGCCTGCGTCACGGTCGTCATCGGGGCGCCCAGGTTGGTGGGCTGGCCGCAGCCCGCCCACGCGAGCTGCCAGTCGTTGGCCTTGACCGGGTCGGGGACCAGCGACGGGGTGACCGTGAACCCGGTGCCCACCGAGGTCCCGTAGCCGAACGCGGTGGCGGTGTTGGCCAGGGTGGTGGCACCCACCTGGACCGCGACCTGCCCGAACACGGTGTTGGACGAGTAGTCGAACGCCTGCTCGAGCGTGATGTCGCCGTAGTCCTCGTTGTCGAAGTTGCTGACGATGCCGCCGCCGATCTCGAGCGAGGAGGGCGAGGAGTACACGCTGGAGAGCGTCGCCGTGCCGGACTGCAGCGCGGCGGACAGCGTGATCACCTTGAACGTGGAGCCCGGTTCGTACAGCGCCTGCGACGCGCGGTCGTACAGGGCGGAGCTGTCGTTGCTGGCGAACAGCCCGGCGAGCTCGTCGTTGGAGTAGGTGGGCGAGGACGCCTTGGCGAGCACCGCGCCGGTCTGGACGTTGAGCACCACGATGGCGCCGGTGCGACCCTCCAGCGCCGACTCCGCGGCCGCCTGGATGCGCGAGTCGATCGAGAGGACGACGTCCTGGCCGGTGGTGGTGTTGCCCGCCAGCGAGTTGAGGGCGCTGTCCCAGCTGGAGTAGTCGCTGGTCCCCGACAGGACCGAGTCGTAGGTTGACTCGATGCCCGAGGTGCCGTACTGCGTCGAGACGTACCCCACGGTATGCGACGCGAGCGAGCCCTGCGGGTAGCTGCGCACGTAGGTGCCGTCGGGCTGGCGCACGCTCTCGGCGAGCACGACGCCGTCGGAGGTGACGATCGACCCGCGGTCGACGTAGGCCTCGCGCGCGATCGTGTGGTTGTTGTTGGGGTTGTCCTGCAGGTCCTGGGCCTTCACGACCTGCACGTAGGCGAGGTTGGCGATCAGCGCGGCGAACAGGACGGCGAAGCACGTGGTGAGCACCGTGAGGCGCTTGGACAGCGCCCGGCGGCCCAGCACGCCGCTCTCGGGCGTGGCCAGGTGCAGGCTCGCCAGCCGCGACTTGCCCGCGGCGTGAGGCAGCTCGCCGGCCGGGCTCGACACGCCGTCGCCGGTCATCTCGACCTGGTGGCCGGTGCCCTCGTGGCCGCAGCGCAGCAGCAGGCCGACGATGATGAAGCTCGCCAGCAGCGAGGAGCCGCCCTGGCTCATGAACGGCAGCGTGACGCCGGTGAGCGGGATCAGCTTGGTGGTGCCGCCGATGATCAGGAACGCCTGCAGCGAGATGGCCGAGGTCAGGCCCACCGCCATGAACGCGGCGAGGTCCGACTTGGCGCGCGCGGCTGTGAGCAGCCCGCGCACGGTGAACGACATGTACAGCAGGATGATCGCCGAGCCGCCGAGCAGGCCGATCTCCTCTGCCATCGCCGGGAAGATGAAGTCGCTGGCGGCGACCGGGATCAGCGTGGGCATCCCCTGGCCGATGCCGTCGCCGAACAGCCCGCCGTCGGCCATCGAGTACAGCGCCTGCAGAATCTGGTAGCCCTGGCCGCTCGGGTCGGCGAACGGGTCGAGCCACACGGAGATGCGCACGCGCACGTGCGAGAAGAAGTGGTAGGCGAGCACGCCGCCCACGGCCAGCAGCACGACGGCGACGATCGGGTAGAAGAGCCTGCCCGTGGCCACGTACAGCATGATCACGAAGATGCCGAAGAACAGCACCGCGCTGCCCAGATCGCGCTCGTACACGACGATGACCAGGGAGATCGCCCACATCACCAGCAGCGGCAGCAGCATCCTCAGGCGCGGGATGCGCAGCCCGATGACCGGCACGCGGTACTGCGCCACGGCGAGCAGCTCGCGGTTCTCCGCCAGGTAGCTCGCCAGGAAGATAACGATGAGGACCTTGGCGATCTCGCCGGGCTGGAACGACACGCCCGCCACGCGCACCCACAGCTTGCTGCCGCCCGACTCGAAGCCGACGAAGATCGGCAGCAGCAGCAGGGCCAGGCCCAGGATGCCGAAGACGTACTTGTAGCGCGCCAGGCGCTCCAGGTTGCGCACGACGACCAGCGTCGCGATCATCACCGCGATGCCGATGAACAGCCAGATCACCTGGCGCGTCGAGGAGTCGGGGTCCAGGCGGGTGACGAACGTGATGCCGATGCCCGACATCACGAAGACCAGCGGCAGGATCGCCGGGTCCGCCCCCGGGGCGAAGATGCGCACCGCGATGTGTGCGACGGCGAAGCCCACCAGCAGGCCGATCGGGACGATCAGCGCCTGCCAGGTCAGCTCGTTGCCCTGCTGCATCACGTACATCGCGTACAGCAGGAACACCGGCACGGCGCCGGCGAGCAGCAGCAGCAGCTCTGTGTTGCGGCGGTCTCCCATGGGCGGCCCCCTACCTGTTCGACGAGCTCGCGGCCGAGGAGTCGCTGGACGACGACGCCGAGGCCGCCGACGAGGACGATGCCGACGCGGACGCCGACCCGGCGGCGGAGCGCGCGTCCGACGAGGAGCTCGCCGGACGCACCGCGGTGAGCGACGCCGGCGCGGCGGTGCCGTCGGAGTCCGACGAGGACGCGCTGCTGGGCGTGCGCGCGTTGCGCTGCTCCTCCTGGGAGGCGATCGTGGCGCGATACTTCTCGAGCGTCTCGCGGGCGGCGTCCTCCGAGCCGAACGAGATGCCCTGCCTCAGGCGGTCCTCGACGGCCTCGGACAGGTAGGACACCTGGATGTTGGTGACCTCGACCTGCTCGGAGAAGGTGATCGGCCCCAGCGAGCCGGGGATGCCGCGGTTGAGCGAGACGTAGCCGTCGGTGTCGGTGAGGTACCAGCGGCTGTTGGCGAACACGAACAGCCCGCCCGTGATCGCGGCGAGCACCAGCAGCACCGCGAGCAGCCACAGCAGGACGTTGCGCACGCGGTTGCGCAGGGCGTGCCGCTCGATGCCGTCGTCGACGACGTCGATGACCACGACGGTGACGTTGTCCAGGCCGCCCGCCCGCAGCGCCAGCTCGACCAGCCGGTCCGAGCAGGCCGAGGCGGTGGGCGAGGAGACGAGCGCCTCCTCGATCACGTCGTCGGTGACCATCGACGACAGGCCGTCCGAGCACAGCAGCACCCGGTCGCCCACCGTGACGTCGACGGTGAACGCGTCGGCGCGCATGTTGGGGTCGCTGCCCAGCGCGCGGGTGATGACGGAGCGGTTGGGGTGGACGCGCGCCTCCTCGGGCGTGATCTTGCCCGCCTCGACGAGCTCCTCGACCAGCGAGTGGTCGTGCGTGACGCGTAGCAGCTTGCCGCCGTGCAGCAGGTAGGCGCGCGAGTCGCCCACGTGCCCCACGGCCATGCGGTTGCCGTCGATGACCACGGCGGTGCAGGTGGTGCCCATGCCCTGGCGGCCCACGCCCCGCGCCGCGCCGGCGATGACGTCCTGGTTCGCCTGCTCGATCGCGCTGCCCAGCGCGTAGGGGTCGGCCTTGGTGACGCCGCACTCGGCGAGGCTCGAGACCGCAATCGTGCTCGCGACCTCGCCCGCAGCGTGGCCGCCCATGCCGTCGGCGACGGCGAACAGAGGGAAGTTGATGAGGTAGGAGTCCTCGTTGTGCTCGCGGACGTGACCCACGTTGGTGGCCGCGCCCCACACCAGCGCGCCGGTGGCGCGCCCCGAGCCGCTCGAGTGGCCCGACGCCGAGACGCTCTCCCGCGTGATGGGCTTGACCGGCGCGAACGGGACGGTCTCCGAGGGGCTCTCGGAACCGCCGAGGTCGTCGTCGCCGTCGGCGTCGGGCGCCTGCCCGGATGGCGAGGCCTGCGGCGCCGCCGCGGCCGGGGCCCCCCCCGGCCCCCAGCCCCCCCCCCCCCGGGGGCGGGGGGCGCG
>CAIFEU010000050.1:11709-16428 GCA_903789505.1 uncultured Coriobacteriales bacterium | reverse complement strand
CCATATGGGGGTCGGCGAGCGGCCCCACATCGACGACCTCGACCCCCAGGCCACGTGCCTGGTCGACAACGGCGCCGCGCAGGGGGTCCTCGCCCTCCCCGGGCGTCGGCGCGAGCACCCCGGTCACGCGCCCGGGCCCCAGCGCGTCTACGGCAAGCGCGAGCGTCACGCTCGAGTCGAGGTCGCCCGCGAGGCCGACGACGGCTTCGGGCGCCCCGACCTTCTCGCAGAAGTCGCGCACCGCGACGCGCAGCGCGCCCCACAGCAGGCGGGTCGCCTCGGAGGGGCGCAGGGGGCCGGCCTCATCGACGCGCATCCCCACTGAAGGCCCCATGCCGGGACGGGCGGGCACGGCGATGCCGGCCACGGGGCGGACGGGCACGCTGAGCAGTGAGTTCGCCATGACGTCGGCCCGGGGCTCGCGCGCCCGGTCACCGCCCGCGAGGCCGCGGGCCTCGCCCGAAGCCGCCACCCCGCCCGCCGGGGGCTCAACGTCGAAGGTGACGACCTCCTCCTCGAAGCAGGGGCAGGCGGCGACCACCGCGCGCTCCGGGGAGACCGCGAAGCTGCCGCCCGCAAGCACCGTCTCGTCGCAGGCGCCCACCCCCTGCAGCACGGCGACCCAGCCGGGCAGCTCCCGGAGCATCGCGCGGAGCCTGGGGTCGCCCAGGCCAGCCGCGAGCAGGCTCGCGGGGAAGTCCGCCCGGTACGGCACCGTGGCACAGACGACCCTCACGTCGGCCGCGTCCCCCTCGTCGGGCAGCTCCTCGCCCTCGTCGGGCACGACGGCGACCCGCACCGTGACGCCCCCGACCCGCACCCGCGCCGGCATCCGGGCGGGGTCGACCGACCCACCGCGGGCGCGGCGCGCCTCGCGCAGGCGCAGCGGGCCGGCGGCTCCCCCCTCGCAGAAGAACACGTCGAAGTAGCCGCCGTCCCCGTCGTCGACGAAGGCAGGGACGAGCGCGCAGACGTCACAGCTGGCAGCGAAGCCCTCGAGCGCGTCGAGCATGTCCATCATGTAGGTCGCGGGGTAGTCCAGCTCGGCGGGGTCGACGGGGCTCAGGGTCGTCGAGGGAAACACGACCAGGTCAGCGCCGAGGTCGCGCGCCCGGTCCGAGGCGCGCAGCATCCCGTCGACCGTCGCGGGGAAGTCCCCCGCGTTCGAGTCCAGCTGTGCGAGCGCGACGCGCATGGGCACACGCCTCCCAGGTCGAATCCTGCCCGCCGCCGGCGGGCCCCTCCCCCTCCATCTTAGCGCTCATGGGGCGGCACGGCCCGGGCTCACGCCCTCCCGGGCGCCCCACCGTCGCACGCGAGGGCGAGTGCATCGGCGACGGCGGGGAACGACCGCCGGTCACAGCCCTCGTACTGCATCACGAAGCGCGCGACGCCGTCGGGAACCGGGGCGTCGCACGAAAGGGACAGGAACGAGGAGAGCGGGGCGACCCTGACCCCGCGCCGCAGGGCCTCGCTCGCGACCTCTCGCTCGCCCGCGCATGTGCGCAGCCCCATGACGAAGTGGAGCCCCGAGTCCTGCTCCTCGACGACGAGCCGCTCGCCCAGGCGCGCCCGCAGGGCGGCGAGCAGGGCGTCGCGCCCCGCGCGCGGGGAGGCCCGGTAGCGGCTCAGGGGGCGCGCGTACCCCCCCGACTCCAGCAGGCGGGCGAGGGCGACCTGGTCGACCGTGCTGACGGTGCTCGAGTAGCACCCGAGGCGCTCGTCGAAGGCGCGCGACAGCCGCTCCGGCAGCACCAGGTACGCCATGCGCAGCGCCGGGCCCAGCCCCTTGGAGAACGTCCCCACGTAGATGACGCGTCCCTCGGTGTCGAAGCCGCACAGAGAGGGTATCGGCCTTCCCGCCAGGCGGAACTCGCAGTCGTAGTCGTCCTCGACCAGGTAGCGGCGCTCGCCCGACGCCGCCCAGCCGAGCAGCTCGTAGCGGCGGGCGACGCTCGTGACCCGGCCCGTGGGGAACTGGTGCGACGGCATGAGGTGCATCACCTCGGCGCCGCTCGACCGCAGGGCGTCCATGTCGACCCCCTCCCCGTCCAGGCGCACGTGGCGCAGGCTCACGCCGTGAGCGCGGTAGATCCCGGTCAGGCGCGGGTAGCCGGGGTCCTCGACCCCGTACGCCAGCCCGGGGCCGAGCAGCTGCACGACCATCCCATAGAGCACCTGCGCCCCCGCGCCCACCACGACCCTGTCGGGGTCGGCGACGATGCCCCTGCTCGCGCGCAGGTGGCGCGCGATCGCCTCACGCAGCCTCAGGGCGCCGCGCGCGGGGGCGGGCGCGTACAGCTCCGCCTCGTCCTCCCCCGCCAGCGTCCGCCGCAGCGCGCGACCCCACAGGCGCGCACCCGGGGAGACGCCCGGCCCGGACGCGCGCGTGAAGTCCGCCAGCAGGCCCGCGTCGTCGGCGCCCGGCGCGCCCGCCCCCTCCCCCGACCGTCCCGGGGCCGGGCGGGCGCCAGGAGGGGCGGCGGGGGTGAGGGCGCGCGCGGCGCGGATCGCGCTCGGGGACGTGCCTGCGACGGGGCCGGGGAGCCTGCGGGCGTAGTACCCGCGCCGCGGGCGCGCCTGGACGTAGCCCTCGGCGACCAGCTGCGCCAGGGCCGACTCCACCGTCACCACGCTCACGCCCAGGCTGCGCGCCAGGGCGCGCTTCGAGGGCAGGCGCTGATCGGCGGGAATCTCCCCGCTCACGATGTCGTCGCGGACGCACCGGTAGAGGTACTCGTAGCGGCTCAGCTCCCCCCGCGCCCCCATGTCGTAGTCGAGCATCCCGAGCCCCTTCCCGCACCCCCGCCGCATCTGGCATGGTCGAATGTGTGAAACTGACCTCATTCTGACCTTATCGATTGCTCTCGATCTGGCCATTCCGCCAAGGTCATTGAACGCCTATGCTTCCCCGCATGCGCGCCGACGGGGTGCGTCGGACGGTTGCGACGCCCTTGGGCGCGCAACGACATCGGGCGAAAGAGAGGACAAGGGCATGGCGGCAGGCGAGTCGAGGGACGAGGGACGGGACGCGAAGGAGGCTGACGCCCGGCGAGACGGCGCCGGGAGGACGACCAGAGAGCAGCGCGCGGCGCTCAACCGGCAGCTCGCGCAGATGCTCAAGGGCGGCGTCATCATGGATGTGACGACGCCCGAGCAGGCGCGCGTCGCGCAGGACGCGGGCGCCTGCGCGGTCATGGCGCTGGAGCGCATCCCTGCCGACATCCGCGCGGCGGGCGGCGTGAGCCGCATGAGCGACCCGGCGATGATTCGCGGGATACAGCAGGCGGTCTCGATACCCGTGATGGCAAAGTGCCGCATCGGCCACTTCGTGGAGGCACAGGTGCTCCAGGCAATCGACATCGACTTCATCGACGAGAGCGAGGTGCTCTCCCCCGCCGACGACGTCTTCCACATCGACAAGTCCCGCTTCGACGTGCCGTTCGTCTGCGGGGCGCGCGACCTGGGCGAGGCGCTGCGGCGCATCGCGGAGGGCGCGAGCATGATCCGCACCAAGGGCGAGCCGGGCACCGGAGACGTCGTGCAGGCCGTCAGCCACATGCGCCTGATCAACCAGCAGATCCGCCACGTCGTCTCCCTGCGCGACGACGAGCTGTTCGAGGAGGCGAAGCGCCTGCAGGTGCCCGTCGAGCTGGTGCGCCGCGTGCACGACGAGGGCAGGCTTCCCGTCGTGAACTTCGCCGCCGGCGGCGTCGCCACGCCCGCCGACGCCGCCCTGATGATGCAGCTGGGCGCGGAGGGGGTCTTCGTCGGCAGCGGCATATTCAAGAGCGGCGACCCAGCCAAGCGGGCGCGCGCCATCGTCGGGGCCGTCACCGACTACGACGACCCCGAGAGGGTCGCGGCGCTGTCTGAGAACCTGGGCGAGGCGATGGTCGGCATCAACGCCGACGAGATCGAGCTCCTGATGGCGAACCGGGGGCGGTGACGGTGGTCGGGGTGCTCGCCCTGCAGGGGGCCTTCGCCGAGCACGAGCGCATGCTCGCCGAGCTGGGGCAGGACTGCGTGGAGCTGCGCGACGCAGACGACCTGGCGCGCCCGTTCGACCGCCTGGTCCTCCCCGGCGGCGAGAGCACCGTCCAGGGCAAGCTGCTGCGGGAGCTGGGGATGCTGGCGCCGCTGCGCGAGCGCATCGCGGCGGGCATGCCAACGCTGGGCACCTGCGCGGGACTCATATTGCTCGCCCGCGACGTGGACGGAGGGCAGCCCTGCCTCGCGACGATGCCGGTGCGCGTGGTGCGCAACGCCTACGGCCGTCAGCTGGGGAGCTTCCACGCGCGCGCGACGCTCTCGGGGGTCGGCGAGGTGCCGATGAGCTTCATCCGGGCGCCCTACGTGAGCCAGGTCTACCCCGGCGCGCAGGTCCTCGCCCGGGTGGGCGAGCGCGTCGTCGCCGTGAGGGCGGGATCGCAGCTCGGCCTGGCGTTCCATCCCGAGCTCGACGGCGACACGCGAATCCACGAGCTGTTCCTGTCGCTGTGACACCCCGTCGCGAGGGCGCTCGACCGTCCCCCGCACGCGACGGGACGTCGGTCGACGCCCCGCATGCCGCCGCCCCAGGACGGAGACGAGAAGGGGGCCCCCCCCCCCCCCCCGGGGGGGCCCCGGCCCCCCCGGGGGGCCCCGGGCCCCGGCCCGCCCCCCACGAGGAGCTCTCGGCCTCGAGGCGCGGCATCGACAAGACGAGGGAGCAGTTCG
>CAIFEU010000050.1:0-11699 GCA_903789505.1 uncultured Coriobacteriales bacterium | reverse complement strand
CCCCCCCCCGCGCGGGCCGGGGGGCCCCCGCCCCGCAGGCCCCCCCCCCCGGCCGCCCCCCACACGGGCCGCCCCGCCCCTCATCGGGGGCGACGCGGCCCCACATGACGCCATTTCCTCGACCTGGGAGGGCGGGCACGTGAAAATCGCCGGCACGCCCTCCCACGGGGTTCGAGGCAAGCGCTAGAACTCGGTCTTCCACAGCCCGTGGAGGTTGCAGTACGCGAACACCTCGCCGTGCTCGACGGTGCGGAAGCGAGTCTTGGGCTCCTCGCCCGGCTTGAGGTAGTGGATGTCGGTGCGGCCCTCGGAGACCAGCGCGACCCACTCGATGTAGTGCTCCTCGGTCATCGGATGGGCAACCGAACCGACCGTGACCTCAATCGTGTGGTCGTCGTTGAGCTTGGTGACGACCGGGACGTGCTTCTCCTGCGCGGCGTCGGTCGAATTCGCGACCAGCAGCTCCATCTTCGTGCCGCAGCACACCGGGTTGGGGCCGGCGTCCTTGACCGTGACGAGAAGGTTGCCGCACTCGTTGCAGCGGTAGAACTTGACCTGGGACATCGTGGGTCTCCTCTCCTGGTTGAAGCATCGCACGGCACGGCGGCTGCCGCGCCGCGTACGGCCTTGCCTGCATAACGCGATTGCGCGAGCCAAATCACAGTGCTTCGCTCACATTATAGGGCGTGCCAGGCGAGGGACGGACGTCGGAAGCACCTGCGGTAAAGTTCCCACAATTGGCCCGAGGCGCGCGGCCCCGTCGGCGGGCGCGGGTATAGTCGTGCGGTGCGGCCTCCCCTCGTCGCACCGCGGGTGCCGCACCCGGCACCCAGGTGGCGCGGGACGGGGCGGGGCGCGACGACGGCGGCGGACAGGGAGGTCGGGCGCATGCGGGCACTCGTTCAGCGCGTCACCCGTGCGAGCGTGAGCGTGGAGGGTCGTTCGGTGGGATCTATAGGGCGCGGCATGGTGGTGCTGCTTGGGGTCGCGCGCGACGACACCGAGGAGCGGGCGGTCAAGCTGTGGCGCAAGCTGCGCGATCTGCGCATGTTCGACGACGAGCGGGGCCGCGCAGACCTGACGCTCGCCGACGTGGGCGGGTCGGTGCTGGTCGTGAGCCAGTTCACGCTCTACGCCTCGGTCCGCCGGGGGCGGCGCCCCTCCTACTCCGACGCCGCCCCCGGCCCGCAGGCGAGCGCGCTGTACGAGGCGTTCTGCGCGCTCGTGCGCGCGGACCTGGGCGACGTCCAGACCGGCGTCTTCGGCGCCGACATGCAGGTGAGCCTCGTCAACGACGGGCCGTACACCATCTGGGTCGACACCGACGACCTCGCCTAGGCGCCCCCGCCCCGCCCGCTCGTGCGGCGCCCCGCCGCGGCGCGGCTACCCGCGCAGGAGCTCGCAGAGCTTCTCCAGCGCGTGGAAGCGGTGCGAGATGGCGTTCTTCTCCGCGGCGGTGAGCTCGGCCATCGTCCTGCCGGGGGTGGCGTCGGGCAGGAACAGCGGGTCGTACCCGAAGCCATTCTCGCCGCGCGGCTCCCGGGCGACCCTGCCCTCGCAGCTGCCCGTCGCCGTCAGCTCGCGGTCGTCGTCGACCAAGGCGACGCAGCTGACGAAGCGCGCGGTGCGCGCCTCATCGGCCACGCCGGCGAGGTTGGCGAGCAGCTTGGCGTTGTTCGCGGCGTCGTCGCCGTGCACCCCGCTGTAGCGCGCCGAGTACACCCCCGGCTCGCCGCCCAGAGCGTCGACCGCGAGCCCGGAGTCGTCCGCAATCGCCGGCAGCCCGGTCGCCGCGTGGGCGGCGCGCGCCTTGATCAGCGCGTTCTCCTCGAAGGTCGTGCCCGTCTCCTCGGGCTCGGGGAAGCCCCCGAGGTCTCCGACGCGCACGAACCGCGCCCCCGGCATGGCGCCGGAGAGGATCGCCTCGATCTCGACCACCTTGTGGGCGTTCCCGGTCGCGACGACGACCGTGTACGCCCCCGCGTCGCGCAGCCCGTCCCGTTCGGCCATCGCTAGTCACTCCATCCCACGCACTCGTCCTGGGCGCGGAGCAGCGCGTCGACGCTGGGGCCCGCCACGTCGAGCAGCTCGCCGAGCTTCTCGCGCGAGAAGGGAGTGCGCTCGCCGGTGCCCTGGACCTCGACGAACTCGTGACTGCCGGTGACGACCAGGTTCATGTCGACCTCGGCGCTCGAGTCCTCGGCATAGTCCAGGTCGCAGACGACGCGGCCGCTCACCATCCCCACCGAGACGGCGACGACCTGATCGGTCAGCGGCAGCCGCGCGATCTTCTTGGCGTCGACGTAGGCCATCAGCGCGTCGTGCAGCGCGACCCAGGCGCCCGTGACCGAGGCAGTGCGCGTGCCGCCGTCGGCGTTGACCACGTCGCAGTCCACCGTCACCGTGTACTCGCCCAGCGCCTTGAGGTTGCAGACCGCCCGCAGGGAGCGGCCCACCAGGCGCTCAATCTCCATCGAGCGGCCCTTGCGGGTCGCGCGCTCCCGGCGCGAGCGCGTCGTCGTCGAGCAGGGGAGCATGGCGTACTCGGCCGTCACCCACCCGGCGTGGTCGTGCGCGCGCCAGCCGGGCACCCCCGGCTCGATGGAGGCGGCGCACAGCACGCGCGTCTCCCCGAACGCCACCTCGCACGAGCCCAGCGCGTGCGGCAGCACCCCGCGCGTGAGCGTGACCGGGCGCATCTGGTCCTCGCGCCGCCCGCCCGAGCGGCTCAGCGCGAGGTGCTCCTCGGCGGGGTTGGGTTCTGTGGGCTTGGTCATGTCTTCCTTCCTTTCGTCATGTGCCTCACGCGCGGGGGCGGCTGGCCCCCAGCCGTTCGAGCTCGTCGGTCCCGACCTTCTCGATGGAGTCGAGCGTGCGGCCGAAGATGAACTGGCCCGCGGCCGCGAACGCCGTGATGTCGTCGGCGGTGGTCGCGAAGCGATAGGTCACGGGCGACCCCTCGGGCGCCAGCTGGCCGCGACGCCCGAGCGTCTCCACGAGCTCGCGCGTCGTCTCCTCGGCCGAGGAGACAAGACGCACGCCGGGACCCAGCGTCGCGCGAATCGCGGGCGCGAGCAGCGGGTAGTGCGTGCAGCCGAGCACGAGCGTGTCGATGCCGCTGCCCCGAAGAGGCTCCAGGCTGCGCCCCACGACGGAGCGCGCCTGCTCGGACATGAACACCGTGTTGTTGTGGCGCCAGTCGTCGTGCAGGTAGGCGCCGGTCGAGAGCTCGTCCTCCACGAGGGGCACGAAGTCGGGTGTGGCGAGCGAGACAACCGAGACGCCGGCGTCGAACTGGTGAATCGCCTCGGCGTAGGAGTCGCTGCGGATCGTCAGCGGGGTGGCGATGACGCCGACCCGCCCGTTGCGCGTCGCCTGGATCGCCGCACGCGCCCCCGGCTCGATCACCCCGATGACGGGCACGCCGAAGGTTCGCTGCGCCATCGGCAGCGCGGAGGCGGTCGCCGTGTTGCACGCGATGACAATCATCTTGACGTGGCGGTGCATGAACCAGAACCCGATCTGGCGGACGAACTCGCTGACCTCCTCCCTGGTGCGCACGCCGTACGGGCAGCGCTTGGTGTCGCCCATGTAGATGATCGACTCGTCGGGCAGCGCGTCGACGATGGCGCGGGCGACGGTGAGGCCACCCATCCCGGAGTCGAAGATGCCGATGGGGTCGCCCGCAGAGAGGCCCTCGCGCTTGGCGGCGGGCTCGGTCGGGACGTTGTTGGAGTTCATGGTCGACGGTCCACTTCTGCGCCCCGGTGCCGGGCGCGGGGTCATGGTGCTTGGTCGCGGGGCACGGTCGCGGCTGCCTGCCGCGGCGGGTGGCGCCGCGCGCGGCGTCTCCTCGACGCGCGAGCGACGCCATTGTATCCCAGCACCGCCCGCGTTTCCCCGGCGCTCAATATCGCGACATCCCCGCCCGCCCCACGCTGGCCAAATGGGGCCGGACCGGCGTTCACGCTGTTTTGCTGAATCAGGCCGAGAGCGACAATGCTTACAGATATCTCTCAGGTTTGACGTGTAGGATGAGGGTTTGTCCCGTGGGAAACCGCGCCGACTGGCGCCCGACCGCCCCGCGGCGGTCGCCGCATGGTCCGGATGGCGCACCGTGCCTTCCGAAGCTCGACGAAGGAGACGTATGCATAGCACGCGAGACCAGCACCGCCCCGACCGCCAGGAGCGCGACGGCCGCCAGGACTCCTACGAGGGGTCCCACCGCCCGCGCGAGCGCGGCGCCAACGAGTCGCACGAGGCTCGCCGCGACGCCGGGTCGGCCTACTTCTCGCGGTCGAGCTCTGACTCGCGCTACTCGCGCATGCACCAGGGCAACGTCCGCAAGCGCGGCATCACGCGCGGCGTCTTCATCACCCTGGGCGTCGCGGCGGTCTCCGCGGTCGCGGGCACCGCGGTGTGGGGCGTCTCGTTCGTCAACTCGGTCGGCAGCCGCATGAACCAGGGCGTCGACGACAGCACCAAGACCGCGCTGGCGTCCCAGCAGGAGCAGGCGCGCGCACGCGCCGCCTCGAGCCTGTCGGAGAGCACGACCGACCTGCCCGCCAACTGGGAGGACACGACGCCCTTCTACATGCTGCTGCTCGGCACCGACAAGTCCGAGAGCCGCACCGAGGGCGACGAGTCCTACCTGTACGGCGACAGCGACAGCTACTTCCGCACCGACGTCATGATCCTGACGCGCGTCGACCCGGGCAACAAGATCGTCACGCTCGTGTCGATCCACCGCGACACGATCGTTACCATCGACGGCAAGGAGCAGAAGATCAACGCCGCCTACCCGTTGGGCGGCGTCTCCAAGTGCATCGAGGTCGTCTCTGACTTCGCGGGCGTCCCGATCTCCCACTTCGCCCTGGTCGACATCGACGGCCTCGCCGCCATCACCGACGCGATGGGCGGCGTCACGGTCACGGTGCCCTACACGATCGACGATCCCCTCATGGGACACCTCGACGCGGGGACCCAGACGCTCAACGGCGACCAGGCGCTGATTCTGTGCCGCTCGCGCCATGCGTTCGACTACCTCGGCGACGGCGACCGCTATCGCGCCGCCCACCAGCGCCTGTTCCTCACCGCAATGGCGACGCAGCTGTTCCAGTCGTCCGCGCAGACCATGATCTCGGTCATCGACACGATCGCGAACTACATCACGACCGACCTGACCATCGACCAGATCCTGAGCCTAGCCATGACGATGCGCGACATGGACACCTCGACCGACATCTACTCCACGATGAACCCCACCACCTCCGAGTACATCAACGGGGGCTGGTACGAGATCTCCAACGATGCGGAGTGGCAGTCGATGATGGCGATGGTCGACGCCGGCGAGAAGCCCCCCGTCGACTCCGAGTACCTCGATCCGACCAACGACATCAACTCCGCCAGCGACGGCAGCAACGCGACGACGATCACGACCGCCGAGAACCTGAACTACTCTGAGTAGGAGCGCGGGACGAGCGGTCCGGCAGGGGTGACGTCCCCTCCCCCGCTCGGCGCGCGCCGCAGCCGCGACGCATCGGGCCCCCGCCCCCTGCCGCAATTTGGCGGAGGGCAGGGGCCCTTCTTCGAGGCGGGGCAGTGGGCGGCGGCGTCACCGAGCCCATGAAAAAAGCGCCGAGCCACTCTGATGAGGGTGGACCCGGCGCTTGCTTGTGTTGGTGGAGGCGCGGAGAATCGAACTCCGGTCCATGACCATCCCCTGAGGGCTTCTCCAGGCTCAGAAGCCGTTTTCGTCTCGGGCGCGCCTCATACGGCGTCAGACGGGACGCGCCCCAGTCGGTTCGGTCTTAGCCCGCGCCATACCGGCCACGTGCGCGGGAGCGGCCCTCGTGAATGACGTCTAACCGGCGCCGAGGGCGGACGCCGGGTCGACGCGCCAGCTTAAACTAATTAAGCGGCGAGAGCGTACTCATTCTTGTCATTTAATTTTGACAAGTACCCCTGTTTAGCGTGGAGAGGAGACCACGGCCTGCTTCACCTCTCAGGACAACCATGTCGAAACCAGTCGCCCCCGAAGACGGGCGCTGCGTTCCACCCTGTCAAAGTTCCCGCGCCGTTTGCGCAACGACGCGTGGTCTTGTAGTGTATCCCATATCGGTCAGCTTGGTCAACGCACCCGGCGGGAGGAGACGTCATGGGCAGAGACGCGGTCGAGACGGCAGGTGGGGCCCACATCGCGCTGGTCCTCGAGGGCGGCGGCTTCCGCGGCCTGTTCACCTCGGGCGTCCTGGACGTGCTGATGGAACGTGGCGTATGGGGCTTCTCCTCGGTGTGGGGGGTCTCCGCCGGTGCGCTGATCGGCGCGAACTACGTCTCGCGCCAGCCCGGCAGATGCTGCCGCATCAACCTCGCCTACCGCGACGACCGCCGCTACATGAGCCTGTTCCAGCTTGCCACCGGCGGCAACATCATGAGCACTACGTTCCTGTACGACGACATCCAGAACCGGCTCGACCCGTTCGACGCGACGACCTTCCGCAACTCGGCGACGTCGATGTACGCCGTGGTGAGCGACGTCGTGTTCGGCACGCCCGACTACGTCGCCATCGACTCCCTCCCCGAGAAGATAGACTACCTGCGGGCGAGCGCGACGATGCCGATCGTGTCGCGCATCGTCCAGGTCGACGGCAGGCGGCTGCTCGACGGCGGCACCACCGACTCGGTGCCAGCGCGCAAGGCGCTCGACAGCGGGGCGCGCAGGGCGGTCGTGGTGCTCACGCGCGAGCGCGGCTACCAGAAGCCCCAGCTCAACGCCTCGCAGGCCGCGATCGCGCGGCGCAACTACGCCGACTACCCCGCCTACCTCGACGCCCTGCTCACCCGCCCGCGGCGCTACAACGAACAGCGCGATCAGCTGCGCGAGCTCGAGCGGCAGGGTGCGATCTTCGTCATCTGCCCGCCGCGCCCCGTCGAGGTCTCCGACGTCGAGCACGACGGCTCCAAGCTGCTCGACCTGTACGTCGAGGGTCGCCAGGCGGCCGAGGAGTCGCTCGCGGCGCTCGACCGCTTCATGCGCGGCTGACGCCCCCACGACAGTCCCCCGCGCCAGCCGCGGCCGTCCGACGCGGGGGGGCATCGCAGGCCTCCTAGTCGAGCTTTGAGAACATCGACTTCGCGGCGCCGCACATCGGGCAGCGGAAGTCGTCGGGCAGCTCATCGTCGGCAGTCTCGTAGACGTAGCCGCACAGGTTGCACTTGAAGTGGTGCTTCGCGCCCGATTCCGCGGGCGCCGCGGGGGCGGGCGCGGGCTCGGCCACGGCCTCAGGCACGGCGGGCGCGGGGCCTGCCGCGGGGGCGGGCTCGTCGGCGATGAAGGCGGACGCCGCAGGCGGCGTGGTCCCGCGCAGCACGTCATGGTAGTACGCGTACGTGAGCGGCTCCGCCTTCGGGTCGATCACGCGCGCGTCGGTGACCTCCCCCACGAACACCTCGTGGCTGCCCGCGTCCAGGGCGGTGACGACGGCGCATTCCACCACCGCTGCCGCCGCCGTGCGCACGTAGGGCAGCCCCGCCGCCGTGTGGTCGACGTCGAGGCCCGCGAACTTGTCGGCGGCGTCGGAGTGGCGGAACCCGAACCCCCCGATCAGGCCCATGTCGGCCTCGCGCGACAGCGTCGTCAGAGCGAAGCGACGCGTGCGCTTGATGGCGGCGTACGTGACGTTGTCGTGGTTCACGGCGACCATCACGCGGTACGGCCGCGAGGTCAGCTGCATGCCGGTGTTCACGACACACCCCACCTCGCGTCCTCCCTCGTCGACGGCGCTCAGCAGGTACAGGCCGTACTGGAACGTGCGCAGAGCCTTCGTGTCCATGCCCATCTTCCCTTCCTCTTCCGTTCCGCCGTGCAGCGCGTCGCGCAGGCCCGGTTCAGCGGCTGCGCGTCTTGAGCGCGCGCCGAATCTCGCGGTCCATGTCGCGCTTCGCCATGTCGGCGCGCTTGTCGTAGAGCTTCTTGCCTCGCGCCAGCCCGATCTCGAGCTTGACGCGGTTGTGCTCGTCGAAGTACATCTGCAGTGCCACGATGGCGGCACCCTGCTGCTCCACCTTGGAGCGCAGGTAGTCTATCTGTCTGCGATGCAGTAGCAGCTTGCGCTTGCGGTCGGGGTCGGCGTTCCACACGGTCCCGTTGGAGTACGGCAGGATGTGCACGCCGTGCAGCCACGCCTCGTCGCCGCGCACGAGCACGAACGCGTCGGTGATCTGGCAGTTGCGCTCGCGCAGCGACTTGACCTCGGTCCCCGTCAGCACGACGCCTGCCTCGAACGTCTCGTCGATGAAGAAGTCGTGCCAGGCGGTGCGATTCTTCGCGATGACCTTGATCGCGCGCTCTCCCCTCTTCCCCGCGCCGCCGCCCGGCCTTCCCGCCCGGGGCCCGCCCGTAGCAGATCCCGCCATGATCACTCCCCCTCCCCGGCGTCCCGCCCTGACGTCGCCTGCGCAACCATCCTCGCCAGCGTCACGGCGCGATCCGGGCCCATCAGGTCGACGACGATCGCGTTCATGTCGTCGGCGGTCTGCGCGTCCCCGTTCGCCGCGGAGATGTCCGCGAGCAGAAGGGCGCTGATCGCCACCTCGACGTTCGCCCCGGTCGGGATTCCCTGGGCACCCAGGAGGCTCTCCGTCAGGTCGTCGGGCTGCTCGCGCCAGTCGCGCTGGTGGTTGCGCGCCAGGCCATCCCCGATGCGCGCGAGCCGCTCGTCGTCGGGGACCAGGGCGAGCCCGCACTTGACGCACGCTGCCGCCGTGTCGGGCTGCTCGCAGTCGATGAAGTACCCCGCGAAGTTCTCGTAGGCGCGCGCGAGGTGCTGCGAGTGCGACGCGCGGTCGAAGACCGAGTAGGTCATCCGCAGGTACTCCTCGTAGTCGCCCGCCTGGGCGAGCGCCGAGGCGAGGTTGAGCCGGTGCGCGCACTCCATGGGGTTCCAGCGAACCGCCTGCTTGAGGCCCTCCGTCGCCTCCTCGTAGCGCTCCAGCCGCATCAGGCAGAACCCCAGGTCCGCGAAGAGCCGGTCAAAGGGCGCGTCGGCGGGCCGGATCTCGCGCGGGTCGTCCTCGACGCGCTTGTAGGTGAGCAGCTCGAACTGCGACGAGAACGAGAACCACTGGACCTTGTCGCTGGGCTCGTACGTCTCGTCGATGAACGCCTGCGCGTCGCCCGCCATGTCCTGCAGACGCGGCAGAATCTGGTCGTAGGCGCCCTGAGCGAGGTAGCCCTCGCAGCGCTCGAGCTGCTCTATCGTGAATAGCTCCATCGCGGTGCTCCCTCCCGTGCATGCGTGAGCCTGATACCTTAGCACACCGTCTCGTCCGTGCCGTGCGCGTCCGGGACGACGGTGCGCGACCGCGCCCCGGGCGAGGCGGCGTCGCGGGCGGGCCCGTCGGCTCGCCGGCGTGCGTCGGATAGCGAGAAGTCCACGCGGCCGAGCATGACGTTGACGGAGCGCACCCTCACCTCGACGCGCGTCCCGAGGCGCCAGGACCTCCCCGAGTCGCGGTCGACGATCCTCTCGTCCTCGTCGCTGTACGCGCACCACCCGCCGAGCTCGCCCACGTGGAGCAGGCCGCTGACGCCGATGTCGTCGAGCTGCACGAACAGGCCGAACGCGGCGACGCCGACGACGGTCCCCGCATATTCCTGGCCCACGCGGTCGCCCATGTACTCGGCGACCTTCACGTCCTGGCTCTCGTTCTCCGCGTCCGCGGCGACGCGCTCCATCTTGGAGGAGTGGTCGCACACGGCGGGCATGAGCGCCTCGGCGTCGCGGCGCGCCTCGCCCCTCATGCGCCCCGCGAGCTCCAGCTTGAGCATCCGATGGACGATGAGGTCGGGGTAGCGGCGGATGGGGCTGGTGAAGTGGCAGTAGCTCTGCGCCCCCAGCCCGAAGTGTCCCAGGTTCTCGGGCAGGTAGCGGGCGCGCTTCATCGCGCGGAGCATGATCGCGCTGGTGACGAGCTCCACGTCGGTCCCGCGCGCCTCGTCCAGCACGCGCTGCAGGGCGGCGGGCTCCCCGGCGACGACCCCGGCCCTGGTGGGGCCGTCCACGTCCACGAGCTCGCCCACGCGCTCGGCCAGGGAGGCGAGCGCGTCCGCCGACGGCTCCTCGTGCACGCGGAACGCCGCCGGCACGTGCCGCGCCTCGAGAAAGCGCGCGACCGCCTCGTTTGCGGCGAGCATCGCCTCCTCGATGATGCCGGTCGCGCGGGTGCGCCTCCGGACGCGCAGCCCGACCGCGTGCCCGCGCTCGTCGAGGACCGCCTTGGTCTCGACCGACGAGAACTCGAGCGCGCCGCGGCGGGCGCGAATGAGCTCCCTGCCGGCACGGACGCGGTCAAGGGAGAGGAAGAACGACCGCAGCGACACCCCCGCCACCGTGCGGTCGGGCGCGGCGCCGTCGAGCAGCGCGTCGACCTCGTCATAGCACAGGCGGGCCTTCGAGGCGATGACGCTCGGGTAGATGTCGGCGCCGAGGACGCGCCCCTCGCGGTCGAGCGTGAGGTCGCAGGTCATCGCCAGCCGGTCGGCACCGGGGCGCAGCGAGCACACGTCGTTGCTGAGGCGTTCCGGGAGCATGGGGACGACGCGGTCGGCGAGGTAGACGCTCGTGGCGCGCGCCCGCGCCTCGAGGTCGATGCGCGACGACGCGCCGACGTAGTGGGTGACGTCGGCGATGTGCACCCCCAGGACGCACCCGCCGCCGGCCGTCGGCTCGATCGAGACGGCGTCGTCGAAGTCGCGGGCGTCGGCGGGGTCGACCGTCACGAGGAACCGTCCCCTGATGTCGCGGCGCAGCGGGTCCGTCGCGAGAGCGCCCTCCACGTCGGCCTCAATCGCCTCCGCCTCCGCGAGCGCCTCCGGCGAGAACGCGGTCTCGATGCCGTGCGCGGCGATGATGGCCTCGATGGGAATCGACTCCTCGTCGCCACCGCCGACCAGGCGCTCGATGGCGACGACGCCGGCCGAGCGTCGGGAGGGGTACGACTCGATGCGCGCAACGACGGTCTCGCCGCCCCTCAGGCCGAGCCGCCTCGCGGAGCCGTCGGACGCGTCGACGACGAAGTCATGGGCGAGCCGCGCATCATACGGGACGGCGACCTGCAGCGCCCCGTCGCGGACATAGGTGGCGACGAACGTCGTGGTCGCCCTGCCCAGCACCGCCACCACCCTGCCGGGGATCGAGCCGTCGCGGCGCTGCGCCGCCGAGGGAACCGGTCGGACCTGGACGGTGTCGCCGCCCATGGCCTCGCCGACGTCACGCGCGGAGACGCGGAACGTGCCCTCGGGCGTCTCGACGGTCCCCGATCCGTGCCCGCCGATGACCAGCGTCCCGCTCGCCGGGACGCGGCCGCGCGAGCGCTGGCCGTGGCGAGCGCCCCGCGGCCCACCCCCGCGGCCGGAACGACCCTTCGACATGTCCCGCTACCTCCCTTCCTGGTCCGCGTCGGCCGAGCCCGACGACGTGCCGTCGCTCGAACCCGCGACGCCCGTGCCGTCCTCCGCCTGGGAGCCCGCCTTCGAAGCCGACCCGGGCGACGAGGCGCGAACGGCGGCCCAGTCGATCGCCCCCAGGCCGTCGAGCTTCTCCTGCGCCTCGTCGATTGCCGCGTCCTGGGGGCCTGGGTCGTTCGACAGACCGTCGACGTCGATGTCGCCCGCAGCGAGCCACGCACGCACGGCC
>CAIFEU010000049.1:8355-16660 GCA_903789505.1 uncultured Coriobacteriales bacterium | reverse complement strand
GGGGGCCCGCGGACGGCGCGCGCGCGGGCTGCGCGGGCGGCTCCGGGGCGGCGAGCCGCCCGCGACGCTCGTCACGCTCGGCTCGGGGCTGGGGGACCTGGCGGGGCGCATCGAGCGCGCCATCGAGGTCCCCTACGCGGACGTCCCCCACATGCGAGCCTCCTCCGCCCCCGGCCACGCGGGGCGCTTCGTGGCGGGCACGCTGCTGGGCAGGCGCGTCATCTGCATGCAGGGCAGGCTGCACCCCTACGAGGGGCTGACGCCGCTGCAGGTGACCTACCCGCTGCGCGTCTGCGCCGAGCTGGGGGTGCGCGAGCTCATCGTCACGAACGCCACCGGGGCGATCAACGGGTCGTTCCGCCCCGGCCAGGTGGTCAACATCTCGGACCACGTCAACCTGACGGGGACGAACCCCCTCATCGGGGCGAACGACGACGCGCAGGGGCCGCGCTTCCCCGACATGACGCACGCGTACTCGCCGCGGCTGGGGAACATCGCCCGCGAGGCGGCGCGCGCGGCGGGGTATCGCCTCGTGGACGGGGTCTACCTCGGCGTCAGCGGGCCGGCGTTCGAGACGCCGGCCGAGATTCGGGCCTATCGGGCGCTGGGCGCCGACCTCGTCGGCATGTCGACGGTATGGGAGGTCATCCTCGCGGCATACCTGGGCATCGAGGTGCTCGGCCTGTCGCTGGTCACCAACATGGCGGCGGGCATGCTCGACGCCCCCATCTCCGTGGATGAGATCGACCGCCACGCCCGGGAAGGGGCGCGCGACATGGCGGCAATCGTCTCCGGCGTCATGGCGCGGCTGTAGGGCCGTCCGCCGAAGGGCGCAGGGGGCCGCGCCGGTGCGTGACCCCCTGCGCGGCGCAACCAGCCTGCCCGCGCGGATGTCACGCCGCGGGGCGAGGCGGCACTACACGCGCGAGGAGGCCTCGATCGCGTCGCGCTTCCACGCCTGCGTGTCCTCGACGCGAATCATCGAGTCGATCGCCGCGACGCCCGCCGTCCCCCTGAGCTCGTCGAGGGAGGCGCGCACGTCACGCTCGAGCGTGCGATGCGTCACCAGCACGATCTGCACCGTGCTGCCCTGCGACCCCCCGTGCTGGCGGACCTGCTGCAGCGAGGTCCCGTTGCGGCCGAAGACGCCGGCGACCTCGGCGAGGATGCCCGGCTCGTCCGCGACCGTCAGGCGGATGTAGTAGCGGTCGTGCAGGCTCTCCGCGGGGCGGATGGGCTCGACGCGCGGGAACGGCTCCGCCTCGGGCAGCGGCACCCGGTCGTGGGCGATCGGCGTCGCGAGCTCGAGAACGTCGCCCATGACGGCGCTCGCCGTGGGGTACGAGCCGGCGCCCGCACCGTACAGCATGGTCTCCCCCACCGCGTCGCCGACGACGTAGACCGCGTTGTAGACCCCGTCCACGCTCGCCAGCATGTGCTCGACCGGAATCATCGCGGGGTGCACGCGCACGTCGAGGCCGCTGGAGGTACGGCGCGCGATCGCGAGCAGCTTGATGCGGTACCCGAGCTCCGCCGCCACGCGCACGTCCTCCAGCGAGACGCCGCGGATGCCCTCGACCAGCGAGATGTCGTCGCGGGTGACGCGCGTGTTGAAGCCGATCGTCGCGAGAATGGCGGCCTTCGCGGCGGCGTCCAAGCCGTCGACGTCGGCGGTGGGGTCGGCCTCCGCATAGCCCAGCGACTGCGCCTGGGCGAGCACCTCGTCGAAGGAGAGGCCCTCGCGCTCCATGCGCGTGAGCATGTAGTTGGTCGTGCCGTTCACGATGCCCGCGATCGTCAGGATCGAGTTGCCCGCGAGCGCATGCTCCAGCGCCTCGACGATCGGGATGCCACCCCCCACGGCAGCCTCGCAGCGCAGCTGCACGCCGTTGGCGTGCGCGATGCCGGCGAGCCTGCCCATCTCGCCGGAGAGCATGGCCTTGTTCGCGGAGACGACGTGCTTGCCATGGGCGAACGCGTCCTCGAAGATGTCGACGGCGGGATGCATGCCCCCGATCAGCTCGATTACGATGTCGACGTCGGGGTCGCCGGTCACGTCCCTCCAGTCGGTCGTGAACACGTCGGAGACGCCCAGCTCCTCGGCGCGCGCCGGGTCGAGCGCGCACGCCCGCGCAATGCGCAAGTCGACGCCGTAGGACCTGACGTAGTCGTCGTGGTGCAGCTGGAGCAGGCGGACGAACCCCCCTCCGACGGTCCCGATTCCGACGATGCCGATGTTGACGGTGCGCATGGGTCAATCCTTTCGACGGGGTTGCGGGTGCGGCTCGCTGTGAGGGGTTCGCGCGACCGCCGCCCAGCCCTCCCCCGAGGGTGCCGGGCACGGGCCTCGCGGAGAGGTGCCGCGCGGGCGGGAAGAGGGGCAGCGCCCTCCCCCGCCGGGGCGTCACTGCGCCCCCTGCCCCTCCTTGTGCGACATGTGCGTCGGCGCGCTGACGCCGACCAGCGACAGGGCCACCTCGAGCACGCGGCGCGTCGCGTCGCAGGCGGCGAGGCGCGCGCGGGTGAGCTGCTCGTCGTCGGTCAGGACGTGGCAGTTGGTGTAGAAACCGTGGAAGGCGGCGGCGAGGTCGGTCGCGTAGTAGGTGAGGCGGAACGGGGCGAGGTCCGCGGCGGCGGTGCGCACGCAGGTCCCGAAGCCGCCGACCTGCCGCGCGAGCGCGAGCTCGGAGGGCTCGGTGAGCAGCGAGAGGTCCGGGTCGGGCCCAATCAGCTCGTCGGCGAGCGCGTCGAGCCCGCGGTTATCCAGCCCGCTGGCGTCGGGGCGACCGGCGGCGCGCGCCAGAATCGAGCAGATGCGCGCGTGGGCGTACTGCACGTAGTACACCGGGTTGTCGGCGCTCTGGCGCTGGGCGACCTCGATGTCGAAGTCGATCTCCTGCTCGCTGGAGCGCGACAGCAGGGTGAAGCGCGCCGCGTCGCTGCCCACGAGGTCGAGCAGCTCCTCGAACGTCACCATCGTGCCCCTGCGCTTGCTCATGCGCACCGGGACCCCGCCGCGCAGCAGGTTCACGAGCTGGCCGAGCAGGACGTCGAGCTTGCCCGTGTGGCCCAGCGCGCTGACGGCCGCCTGCATGCGCGGGATGTACCCGTGGTGGTCAGCCCCCCATATGTCAATCAGGCGGTCGAAGCCGCGATCGAGCTTGTTGGCGTGGTAGGCGAGGTCGGCGGCGAAGTAGGTGTACGACCCGTCGGACTTAACCAGGACGCGGTCCTTGTCATCGCCGAAATCGGTGGAGCGGAACCACGTCGCGCCCTCGCGCTCGTAGAGCAGCCCCTCGGACCGCAGGAGGTCGAACGCGCGCGTGATCGCCGTCACCCCGCTCTCGTCGGGCGCGTGCAGCGTGCGCTCGGAGAACCACACGTCGAAGTGCGTGCCGCAGCGCGCAAGGGTGTCCTTGATGTTGCCCAGCATGAGGGCGTACCCGCGCTCGCGGAAGCCCAGGACGCGCTCGTCGTCGGGCAGGTCGAGGTCGGCGGGGCCGTCCGTCTCGTAGAAGTGCCGCGCCGTGTCGATGATGTACGCGCCGCCATAGGAGTCCTTGCCCAGCTCGCCGACAAAGTCCTGCGTCAGCGGGTGCGTCTCGGGGTGGAGGTCCTTCTCGTCGTCGAGCGCGGCGATGCGGTCACGCTCCAGAGCGTCGAATGCCCCCTCGAGCGTGTCGCCGTCCGCCACGAGCCGCGCGAGCTGCCGATAGCGCTTGTCGATGGAGCGCGCGAAGACGTCCATCTGGCTTCCTGCGTCGTTGATGTAGAACTCGCGCGTCACCTTCCACCCGCTGTGCTCCATGACGCGGCACAGCGAGTCGCCCAGAGCTGCCCACCGCCCGTGGCCCACGTGCATGGGGCCCACCGGGTTGGCGGACACGAACTCCACGTCGACCGTCCTGCCGGCGCCGTCGTCGTTGCGCCCGAAGTCCGCGCCCTGCGCCCGGGCCTGGCCGAAGACGCCCGTGACCGCCGCGGGCGAGAGCCTGAAGTTGACGAACCCCGGGCCTGCGACCTCCGCCGACGCGACCGCAGGGTCGGACGGCAGGTGGGCGATGACGGCCGCGGCCACGTCACGCGGGGAGCGATGCGCCGCCTTGGCGCAACGCATCGCGACCGTGGAGGTCCAGTCGCCCTTCGTCGCATCGGTGGTGCGCGCGATGCCCAGGTCGACCTCGCCCAGGTCGGGGAGGTCCCCCGCGCTGACGGCGTCGGCGATCGCGCGCCTCACGAGCTCGCCGAGGCGCTCGCGCATGCCCTCGTCGTCGAAGCGCCCCTGCAGCGACGCCGTGCCCGATGCCATACGGGACGCCTGCTCTGCCTTGGTCATGCTCGCTGTGCTCCTCACTTCCCCGTCCCGAGGCATCGGGCTCGGGGATCCCTCGAATCCCTGTGCGCACGTCTTTCGCCCCGCGAGCCGAGGGCCGCGGGGCCATTGGGGCCAATTCTATAGCGACCCCCGGGCGGCGCGGCGCCTCGCGCAGCCCGGGGGCCGTGTCTACCGGGAATCTGTAGAGAGGGGCGCCTGCCTCGATTCGCGCGGCCCGACGATGTCCCTGCGGAACCTCAGCGCCAGGTGGGCGTGGCGGCGGAGCCGCGAACCTCCGATATCATGCGCTGCCGCAGCTCTGAGAGCGACTGCTCGATCCCCACGGGGTAGACGTTGGGGTTCAGGAGCCTGCGGTAGGCGCAGTCCAGGGAGCCCAGCGACGCCCTCGCGCGCTGCCGCGATCCCTCCACGCCGTCGAAGAACCCCTCGACGCCGTGCCCGTGACGCACGAGCGGGCGCAGGAGCGACCTGCCGCCGCCGGCGGGCAGGTCGAACGTCAGCATCGAGTCGAGCGGGTCGACGATGCGCGCGGCGACGTCGGACGGGAAGTCCTGGGAGCAGATCATGTCCGCCACGGGCGAGCCCTGCCCGTCGTAGAAGCGACGCACGTCCTGGACGCCGGGTATCGTGCGCTTGTAGACCTGCTCGCTCATCTTCATGATGGGCTGCCAGTCCTGCCCGGGGAGGCGCTTCGCGCACATCTTGTACACGCCGGCGAGGTAGGGCTGCGGGGCGCACGTCGCGAGCTTGGTGCCCACGCCGAACGCGTCCACCTGTGCGCCCTGACCGATCAGGGATTCGATCAGGTTCTCGTCGAGGTCGTTGGACAGGACGATCTTGACGTAGGTGAGGCCCGCCTCGTCGAGCATCGCCCGGGCACGGCGCGAGAGCGAGGCGAGGTCGCCCGAGTCGATTCGGATGCCCGCGAGCCGCTGGCCGCGCGCCTCCATCTCCTTGCCCACCGTGATGGCGTTGCGGACGCCCTCGATTGCGTCGTAGGTGTCGACCAGCAGCGTGCAGTTGTTGGGACTCACCTCGGCGTATGCGCGGAACGCGGAGAGCTCGTCGGGGAAGGCCATCACCCAGGAGTGGGCGTGGGTCCCCGACACGGGGATGCCGTAGTGCCTGCCCGCCAGGACGTTGGAGGTCGAGGAGCAGCCGCCCACGTAGCTCGCGCGCGCCACCGACATCCCGCCGTCGACGCCCTGGGCGCGGCGCAGGCCGAACTCGGCGACCCCACGCCCTCCCGCCGCCAGGCACACCCGAGCGGTCTTGGTCGCGACGAGCGACTGGAAGTTGACGAGGTTGAGCAGCGGGGCCTCGATGAGCACGCAGTCGATGATGGGGCCGGTCACGCGGACGAGCGGCTCGCGCGGGAACGCGAGCTCCCCCTCCTGGATCGCGTCGATGTCCATCGTAGGACGCCAGTCCACGAGCCAGTCGAGGAACTCGCCCGAGAACAGGGGGCCTCCGCCCGGGGCGCTCAGCGTGCGAAGGTACTCCACGTCCTCGCGCGAGTAGCGGAATCGTTCGACCATCTCGGCCACCTGGGCGGTGCCGCACACCAGGGTGTAGCCGCCGCCGAACGGGTTCTCGCGAAAGAACGAGGTGAAGCACGCCTGGGTGTCGAGCCTTCCGGTCCTCCAGAAGCCCTCCGCCATCGTGATCTCGTACAGGTCGGTGAGCAGGCCCATCGGCTCGTCGCCGGTCGGGTCGTAGCCCGTGGTCCCCAGAGCCGTCCGCACCCGCGCGCGATCGTCCCCCACCCCTGCCGTTTCGGCCATATCCATCAAGCGACGACTCCCTTTCACATCTCGAGTTGCGTGGGCGCGCAGCGCGATATCCCAACGGCATGCGCCGGGACGCGAATCAGTGCGTGACAGTGTACCAGATGACGTATATCGCAACGATGACCGCGACGACCGCGAGCACGGCGATGATGATCTTCTGCTTGGTCGACATCGGCTCGATATCGTCGAGCGAGTAGTCGGGGTGCGCGCGCTCGTACTCGCGCTGCTTCTTACGGCGCGCGCGCTCCGCGTAGTACTCGGCGTCCTCCCGTGCCACCTTCTGCTGCTTGCGAAGGCGCTCGAGGTCGTCACGGTCCGCCTGCTCCCTGCTCGCGCGCTGCTGCCGGTCGCGCTCGGCCCGCAGCCGCTCGAGCTCCTCGCGCTCGTCGTCGCTCAGCGGGGTGCCGCCTTTGCTCATGCAAACCACCTCTCCCAACTGTTTGGAACTACACCGACCCGTCGATTCGTCGCGCCGCGTGCTATCGCGTCGGGGGGACACGAGACGCCCCCCGCCCGAGCCGCCGCTCGAGTTGGAGTTATACCCCCCGCGCCCGCCCGACGCCCCGACTTCAGGGAAGCATCTGCCAATACAGGAAATTGAGGGCGATGGTGCCCGCCGCGACGCAGGCCACCGCCGCGGAGGCGACGCTCCTGCGGCCGCGCGCCGCGCCGCGCATGCGCGTGACGCAGATCCAGACAATGAACGCGCAGGCGAGCAGGCAGAACGCGGCGTTCAGGACGCGCTCGACCGGCATGGTCGCGAGGAACACCGTCTCCCCCGAGATGACCGAGACGAACGTCCACCAGCTGGCCGCCGTCGTCGCCAGCGACAGGAACAGGCACGACTTCTGCCCGCGCCACCGCGTCCTGCGGATGCGAGCGCGCAGGGCCCCCGCCACGCCAACGACGGAGTAGGCGCTGCTCACGACCAGCGCGCACACGCCGCCTGCGAGCAGGGCGGTCTCTATGACAAGCAGGACGGTCGGAACCTGGTAGGAGTCGCCCGTGACGCGGGAGAACTCGAGCCCGTCGGCGAGACCCACATGGAAGCGGTACGGGTCGTTGCCCGAAGGCTCGGCGGTGACGTAGACGCCCCTGCCCAGCGAGGTCGTGGGGGTCCCGTTGATCGTGAGCGTGTCGGTGTCCACATCGTAGTCCACGCGCGTGCGCTCGAAATAGCCCAGCAGCTTGGAGGGGCCGTTCGTGGGGAGCGCCGCGTCCTGGTAGACGCCCGTCCAGTCGACCAGCGAGGCGGTGGGCTGCGCCGAGGCGGAGCCCTGGCCCTCCTCCTCCGTAAGCCCCCCGATCGCCGAGGCCGAAGAGGGGTGCGCGGGCGCCGCTTCCGACGGGGCGGAAGCCGACGACGGGCTCGCCTCTCCCCCTCCTCCCGAGGAGTTGACGCAGGCGCGCATCGCCGCGCCCGCGACGCCCTGCGCGAAGCCCCCGCGCGATGACTGGCCCACCGGGACGACGACGACCGTGCGCGAGGTGCGGTCCATGTACGCGGCGCAGGTGACGCCCGCCGAAAGGCCGGTCGCCCCCACCGCGGCGGGCATCGTGGGCAGCGCGAACATCCCGTGGGCTATGCGGCGGGTGCCCAGGGCGGGGAACGTCCTGGTCGTCGTGAACAGCTCGTCCGCCGTGGAGGAGCTGTCGAAGAGCCCGGCGCCGTCGCCCGGGGCGACCAGCGCGGCGCACAGCTTGGCGAGGTCCTCGGTCGAGCCGATCGCGGTCAGCGCCGTGCCGTCGATCGAGCCGGTCACCGAGGCGTCGGTGAGGCTCGAGGTAATCGATCTGATGACGTCGGCGAGCGTGGCGGCGGACGCCCCCGCGGGCGCGGTGACGGTCGCCAGCCGCGACGCCACCTCGGAGGTGCGCGGGTCTGAGGACTCAGCCATCCTGGAGGCGCTCAGCCCCGCGGCGATGGCGGTGTCGTCCATACCGAGCGGCTCAAGGACGTTCTGCGTGACGTACGAGCAGATGTCCTGGCCGCTCGCCTGCTCCACCAGGGCTGCGGCGAGGGCGACGTCGTACGAGGAGTACGAGACGACGGTTCCGGGCTCGAACTGGGCGGTGGCGCTGTACAGGCCAATCGTGTCGAGGATCGACCTTCCCTGCGCCGTCACGGGCGCGTTCGAGGACGTCGAGACGTTGAGACCGGTCGTGGGGGTAAAGAGGT
>CAIFEU010000049.1:7268-8345 GCA_903789505.1 uncultured Coriobacteriales bacterium | reverse complement strand
CGTGATCGCCCCCGCGCCGTCCGGTAGCTCGACGCCGTCGGGAAGCTCCGAACTCACGGTCTCGTCCAGGTCGAGCCTGCCCTGTTCCACGAGCTGCATGACGCTCGCCCACACGAGCAGGTCGGAGCACCTGCCCCAGTTGACGATCGACGAGGACGTGAGCTGAGTGTAGCTCGTCGCCTCGCTGGCGTCGGTGACGTGCTGACCGACGATTGAGCCCTGCCCTTCCTGGTAGTCGGAGTCCGAGCGGTCACCCACCCCCACCCCGAGCGAGTCGTCCGCCCCCCCCTCGCCGGCCGCCGAGGCGGACGCGTCGGCGGCCGAGGCGACTGACGCGCCATCCGGGGAGTCCGCCGACGAGCCTGCGGTGGCTGGGGCGAGACCCGCAGTCACCCCGGACGATGCCGAGGAGGACTTGCCATCCGCGACGCCCGCGTCCAACGCGGACGATGCCGCGTCCGACGAGCCGGACGCGTCCGGCGACGCGCTCGGGAGGCCGGCGGGGGCAAGCCCCACCTCCCCGTCGGCTGCCTCGCCCGAGGACGAACCCGAGCCCGCCTGCGAGTAGCGGGCGACGACCGTCCCGTCCCGGACGACGACCGCCTCCACCGAGGCGCCGTCGGCATACCGGTCGCTGTACTCCCGGATGTCCCCCACGACGCTGTCCCAGTCCACCTCGGGCTGACCCTCCTCGGCTTGGTCCTGCAAGGCCGACTCGTCAGGCTCCGCGGAGGCGGCGAACCCGTCCCCCGTCCCCGCGGAGGTCGTCGCGGCAGCGTCGGCGGTGCCCGATGCCGCATCCCCGGTCGGGACGAGGGCCCCCGCCGCCGCGAGGGCCAGGGCGAGCGCAAGCGCAACGGCGAGGGCGCGCGATGGGAGGGCGGAGGGCTTCCCCCGGGGCGCCCGCCTCATCTGCGCTCGCCCCCGTCTGCCGGGCCGAGCACGCCGGTCGCGTCGAAGTCGGGGATGAAGCTCTCCTCGACGGTGCCGCCCTGCTGCCACCACAGGTTCTCGAAGCCGAGGTCGTCGGCGTAATCGAGCACGAGCTCGTACTCGTCGTCGAGGACAGCCCTGCCC
>CAIFEU010000049.1:0-7258 GCA_903789505.1 uncultured Coriobacteriales bacterium | reverse complement strand
CCCGACGATTGGCGTGTACTGGTTCATGACCGAGACGTCGATGTCGTTCCCGAACCGGTCCCACAGCTCGCGCAGCACGCGCATCGAGTCGTCCGCGTGGCCCGGAAGCACCAGGTGACGCACGATTACGCCGCGTCGCATGATGCCCTGCTCGCCGCCAACGAGCCTGCCGCCGCGATCCTTCGTGGCCGCGACCATGCGCCCGATGGCGTCAAGGGCGACGCTCGGGTAGTCCGCCGCGTGCGACAGCTCGCCGGCAAGCCCGGGGGACGCGTACTTGCAGTCGGGCAGCCACACATCCACCACACCCGCGAGGGCGTCCACGACCTCAGGGCGCTCGTAGGCGGAGGTGTTGTAGACCACCGGGAGTCCCATCCCCCTGTCGCGCGCGAGCATGACCGCATCGATGACCTGCGGTGCGTAATGGGTCGCCGTGACCAGGTTGATGTTGTTCGCCCCCTGGTCGCGCAGCTCGAGCATGATCTGGGCAAGCCGATCGACGCCGATGGGCAGGCCGAAGCCGCCCGCGGAAATCGTGCCGTTCTGGCAGAACCCGCACCTCATGGGGCAGTTGGAGAAGAAGATCGCGCCCGATCCGCTCTCGCCGGAGATTGGGGGCTCCTCCCAGAAGTGCAGCGCCGCCCGCGCCACCCGCAGCTCCCCCGTTGCGCCGCACGCGCCCCGCGCCCCGTCGGCCCGCAGCGCGCCGCAGCGGCGCGGGCAGAGCTGGCAGGGCGACTCCCATCGCCACAGCCCGCACGGCTCCCGCCCCCGCGGGCCGTCGAACGGGCGGGGGCGCGGAGTCGCCTCGCGCGCGGAGACCTGCGTAGTCCCTGCCGGGGTCGCGGCAAGGTTGTCCGATGACGTTCCGAGTTCGGGTCGTCCGGAGGCGAAGGATGCCATGATGCGCCTACTTCTCCCCCGCGTCCATGCGCGCGCACATGACGGCGTTTGCCGCCCTCTCCTGCGCGTCGTCGAGCGGGGCGAGCTCGACCGCCCTGCCGTATCTGCGCCGCAGCGCGCGCCCGATGAGCCAGTCCGCCACGCCCGGGTTCTTGGGGAGCAGGGGGCCGTGGATGTAGGTCCCCACGACGTTTCTGTACAGGCAGCCCTCCATGCCGGAGGTACCGTCGTTGCCGTGTCCATGTCTGACCCTGCCCAAGGGCTCAACCCCCGGGCCGAGCGTGGTGCGCCCGCCATGGTTCTCGTAGCCCACGATGGGCATGTCCTGGATGCGAGATTCTATCTCGATGTTGCCGATCAGCCGCGGGTCGCCGCGGTCGGTGTCGAGGTCGACCAGCGAGAGGCCCTCGAGCCTCCTGTCTCCCATCAGGTAGCTGTGACCGAGCAGCTGATAGCCCCCGCACACCGCCAGAAGCACCCCGTCGTCCTCCACGAACGAGCGCAGCTCGTCGCCCACCGCGAGCAGCTGCTCGCAGACGATCGCCTGCTCGCGATCGCTCCCTCCGCCTATGAACGCGAGGTCGACGTCGGAAAACGACGGGCGCTCCCCATAGCTGACCTCCATGACCTCGGGGGTTATCCCACGCCACTGGCATCGCTTGACGAGCGTCAGGATGTTGCCCCCGTCGCCGTACAGGTTGAGCAACTCGGGGAACAGGTGGGCGATGCGCAGCCTCAGCCCCTGCCCCGTCGACCGGCCAGCACCCTCCGGACGACCCTGCGCGCGACCGTCGGAGGACCCCGCGGCCACGCTCGTCTGGCGCTCTTCCCTCATCGTGCGGCCTCCAGCTCCGTCAGTTCCCGGCGAGCGGGCCACAGCGCCGAGTAGTTCGTGAGGACGTACGCCTCGGCGTCCTCCGGAAGCGACGCCGCCCTGTCCAGCGCGCCTGCCACCCCGTCGACGATGTCCGCCTGGACGCCAGCGTACTTGAGGCGCACCTGCATGTCGTTGGCGCGATGGCCGCCCACCACGCACAGCTTCACCGTCGGGTCGTCCACGATGCGCTCGAAGTCGACGTCCCACAGCCACGACACGTCCTTGCCGTCGTTGTAGTCGTCGTTGATGACGATGTAGACGAGCTTGGGCGCGGCGCTGGCGGCGAGAAGGGCGATGTTCTGGTTGAACCCGGTCGGGTTCTTTGCAAGGTTGAGCGTCACGCGCCGCCCGCCCACCTCGAAGCGCTGCAGGCGTCCGTTGTCAGGACGGTACGCGTCGACAGCGCGCTGAAACGCCTGCACGTCAGCGCCCGCGAGCATGCTCGCCGACCAGGCCGCAAGCAGGTTGTACACCATATACGCCCCGCCCCAGCCCGCGCTCACGCGCACGCCGCGCGAGCCCCCTGCCCGCTGGGCCGAGAACGCAACGCCGTCACCCGTGATGGTCACGTCGCGCGCCGCGAACGCGGGCTCGGGCCGCGCAAAGTCGCATGAGGGGCACGAGTAACCTCCCAGCTGACCATACTGGCGCCACGCGTAGCGCAGCGGTGCCCCACACTGCTGGCAGAACCTCCCCCCGCGCACGCGCTCCGCAGGAAGCCCGAGGTCCTCGTCGATGCCGAAGGGAATCGTCTCGGTCCCCTGCCGTGACGCCCGGCGCGCCACGCGCTCGCACAGCGGGTCGTCGCCGTTGTACAGCAGCACGGTGTCGGAGGTCGATGCCAGCGCCGACACGATGACGTCCTGGACGCGGTCGATCTCCCCCGCGCGGTCCAGCTGGTCGCGGAACAGGTTGAGCAGGACGAGCAGCCGGGGGCGCAGGTCGGGCAGGACCTGCACGGTCGAAAGCTCGTCCACCTCGAAGACGCCCCAGTCGGCCTCGCCGCCCGGCAGCAGGGCAGACGCGACGCCCGTGGCCATGTTCGCCCCGGCCCGGTTGCACAGCACGCGCATCCCCGCCTGCTCCAGCGCAGAGGCGAGCAGGTTGTTCGTCGTGGTCTTGCCGTTGGTGCCGCACACCGCGATCGACCCGCGGCCGCACGCCGAAGCGAGGTGGCCGATCAGGCGCGGGTCGATGGCCAGCGCGATGCGCCCGGGAAGCGTCGATGCGCTCCTATGAAGCACGCTGCGCAGCACCCACGAGCTCGCGAGCCCGCAGGACCGCGCGAGAGACGTCCTGGCCGTCATTGGGCCCTCCCCCGATCGACGTTCTCAGCGGGCACCGTCACGCAGGCGCCGGCACCCATGGCCGTGATGGCCCCCTCTTCCGCGCCGCCGTCCGTCACGGGCGTCAGTCCTCGTCGCCACCGCGGGCGGCGTCGGGGCACGTGGGCACGGCCTGCGCCGCCTCGGTGACGGCTTCCTCGACGGAGCCCTCCGCGCCTTGCTCGCGCGCGTCCCCCGGGGCGTCCTCGTCCGCCTGCTTGGTCGCCTCGCGCGAGCGCGACTTCCCCGAACGTGGGCGTCCTTCGACGTCCTCGCGCGTCATCACGTCAACGATGCGCACCTTCACGCCCACGACGCGCAGCCCCGTCATGTCGGAGACCTTCTCGCTGATGCGGTCGTGCAGCTCGTTGAAGATCTTCTTGGCGGACTTGCCGTACTCCATGATGATGGAGACCGACACGACGCATGCGTCGTCGCCCACCATCTCGACCTGGACGCCCTTGGTAATGTCGGTGCCGCCGAACCCCTCCTGAAGCGAGGAAATGAAGTTGCCTTTCATCTGGAGGATCCCGTCCACCGATCGGCAGGTGATTGCGACGATCTTCTCGACGACGCCGCTGTCGATGTCCAGGGAGCTGCTGTCGGCCTCCGACTCGCCCTGCGCAACGAGTTGCTCGACGCTGGCGATGCTCCTCGCCTGGTCGTCATCGTCGTCGACCCGCACCTCGAACGCCGGTGACTGCGCCGGGGCGCCCTCTGCCTCCGCCTGAGGCTCGGACACCTCGCGTGCCTTGGCCTCCTGCCTGTCTTTCTGTCTGCTTGACCAGCTCACCTTAGTACCAACCCCTCATGATCTGGGCCTACAGGGTAGAGTGCCGCGCGCTCGGCGCGGCCCCTCACGGAGAGTTTCACCTGCCGGAGGCGCCTCCGTCATGACCCGTGGCGCCGACGTCATCCCGCCCGCGGTCATCGTAAGACGAGGCATTCGCGTCGACGGGCGTCGCGCCCCCGTCCGCCGCGGGCGTCGCCTTCTGTCCAGCTGGCTGGGCCGGGCCGGCATCCGCGGCGCACATCGCATCCGAAGACACGCCGGGCGCCTCTGCATCATCGACCGAATCGGAGGGGTCGCCCGCCTCGGGCGGAACCGACTCCGGAGCAGGCCCGGCGTCCTTCCCCGCAGGCGCGTCCGCGTCCCGCCCCGCCTCGGCGTCGCGTTCCCCGGCAACCGGCTCAAGCTCTCCCGCGGGGGTCGACTCCGGCGTCTCGGCGGGGACGGCGTCGGGACTACCGATCGAGGACGGCGCGTCCTGACGTGCCCCCCGCAGGCGGGCGTCATCCTGAAGATGCGACGGAGAGACGACTGACGTCGCGGTGGCGTCCGCCGCCTCGATCACGTCCTCTGTCTTCGATCCGCTCTTGGACAGGCGCGACCTGAGGCGGGACCAGAACCCCTGAGGGCGCTCCACCACCGTCTCATAGCCGCCGGAGGCCGGCGAGTCCTGAGCGTCCTGACCACCAGGCTCCTCCTGCGCGACGGGCGACTCGTCGCGTTCGTCGTCGCCCCTTCCCTCAACCGGTTCCGTGGCAGGCACGGCAGCCTTTGCCTCGGCTGGCTCCCCCTGCTTTGCGTCTCCGGATTCGTCCCCGGTCGACGGCGTACCCGCGACCGCATCGCCCGTCGCGGAGCCGACGCCCTGTCCGGCTTCGCCCGAAACCTTAGGCTCATGCTCTTCTCGAGCCTTATGCTTGGCCCGACGGACCCGACGTCCCTTCCCCTCAACCTGAGAGTCAATCTGCGGGGACGCGAGGGAACCGGCCGCCTCTCCTTCTCGGGAGGGGGCAACCTCGCAAGCGCTCTCCTGCGCGCCGTCCTGACGAGGCGCAGGCGTCTTGTCCCAATCGTTCGTCTCCGGCTCGACAGGCTGGGGCTCGCTCGCCTGCCGGACGTGCGCGGGCGCCGGAACCCCCGCTACCGGGGCGCCCTGGTCGTCGCTCTGGGCGGCGTCCACGTCGATTGCCTTGCGCGACTCAACGAAGCTGACGGTGACGTACCTGACCTCATGCTCGGTGAAGGACTCGAGCGCGGCCTTCGCGACTTCCTGAATCTGCTCCGCAAGCTTGACAAGCGAGACGAAGCTCAGGGGCGCGGCGCGCACGGTGACGTACAGCGCGGCGGTGCCGTGACGCTGAAGCACGTCGACGTTGACGCGCTGTATCTGTGCGTCTGGGATGCGGTCGAGGGCGTGACGGGCGACGGAGACCAGCGCGTTCCTCTCGATGGAGACGGAGCTCGACTTGTCAGAGCACAGCAGCGCAGTTTTGCGAGAGTACATCCTGATGACGTTGACCGCGCCCACGATTGCCGTGATAGCCGCTATCGCATCGACGACCATGACGACGGCAGAGAAATCGCCCTGCATCATCGCCAGAAGTGAGGGACCCCCGTCCCTCCACCACAGGATAGCGTTGAAAGCGACGACGACGAGCAGGGCCGCGATGATTCCGACCGTGTACAGGACGCGCTTCACAGCACTCATGTCCCGCCTCCTCTTTGCGATATTCACCTGCGGAACAGCCGCAGGAAGAGGTCACGCAGCTGTGAGTATGGTACCCGTAATTGTGCGCCCCCGGGGCTCCCATGTGCGCCGCGCCTCACCCTACCCAGACAACGCCCATAGCGGCGTCGCGAAGGCCGGCAGCATCCGAACCCATGGCTATGACAAGGGGCGGGAGGGAACTAGTCCCTCCCGCCCCCGGGAAACCTCGTTGCTCGGACGCCGCATAAGCCCGCGACGGCGCGCTCGACGGGTTACTCCTCCTCGTCCAGCGCCTCGACGATCTCGTCGGTCATCTCCATCGTGTGGTAGACGTTCTGGATGTCGTCGGACTCCTCGAGGCGGTCCACCAGGCGCATGACCTTCTTGGCGTCCGCGACGCTGACCTGAGTGGTGTTCGTCGGCACCATCGTCAGTTCAGAGCCCTTGACCTGCACGCCCTGCTCGGGAAGCGCCTTGGCGACGGCGTTGAGGTCGGTCGGGGCAGTCCAGATAATCCAGGTGTCCCCGCCATCCTCGTAGTCGTCGGCACCCGCCTCGGCGACCGCCATCATGAGCTCATCCTCGTCGGGGCAGCTCTCCTTGTCGACGACGATCTCGCCCTTGCGCTCAAACTGGAAGGAGACAGAACCCGTGGTGCCGAGGTTGCCGCCCGAGTGAGTGAACGCGCTGCGGACGTCTGCGGCGGTACGGTTGCGGTTATCGGTGAGAGCCTCCACGTACAGAGCGACACCGGCGGGGCCGTAGCCCTCGTAGGTGACCTCTTCATAGGTGGCGGCATCGGCGCCCGAGCCGAACGCCTTCTTGATTGCGGCGTCAATCTTGTCCTTGGGCATCGAGTTCAGTCGAGCCTTCTCGACTGCGGCTGCAAGGGCGAAGTTGTTGTCGGGGTTGGGGTCATTGCCCTGACGCGCAGCAACCGTGATGATGCGCGAGAGCTTGGAGAACAGCGCCGAGCGCTTGGCGTCCTGAGCAAACTTGCGATGCTTGGTGGTAGCCCACTTAGAGTGTCCTGACATGCGTTCTCCTCAACGTGTCGATCCTTTGGTGCCTCACGCCTGCACGCTCTCGCGCCCGCCGCGCGAAGCGGCGAGCCCTGCGCCCTTGCGTGACCCAATTTCTGCCGAAATAACCTTATACACTTTAGAAGCGATGACATCTTCTGGGAACCCTCCGGAGTAAAGCGGCCGGAGATTCCCGCATACCGTCATATCTCGCTACATGACGCATCACATAAATGCTGCCTGTCATGCTATTTCGGATGTTGGCGAGCCAGTTCTCAACGATTGCGGGCACTTTCGTTTATGGGCAAGTATCAGTATCGCAATCCCCGCAACGACAAGCGGCGCGCTCAGGACCTGCCCCATCGTGACCCACCCGCCGAATAGGTACCCCAGCTGCGCATCAGGCTCGCGAACGAACTCGATCAGGAAGCGGAACACCCCGTACATCGTCAGGAAGGTCCCGATGAACGTACCGCGAGGGCGCGGGGGCACGCGGCGAGACAGCACTAAGAGCACGATGAAGATGACCGCCCCCTCGAGAATCGCCTCGTACAGCTGGGACGGGTGCCTCGCGACCGAGCCTCCCGTCTCGAAGACGACGCCCCATGGGAGGTCGGTCGGCTTACCCCACAG